>UQSX01000036.1 GCA_900543715.1 uncultured Blautia sp.
GAAGATGAGAAGGTGAAAGCACAGGGCAGGACTAATGAGATGACCCGGTGGGCGGTGAAAGAGCTGGAGGAATATTTTCAGGGCAAGAGAAAGGTCTTTACGGTGCCCTGTGTTCCCAAGGGAACAGATTTCCAGAAAAGAGTATGGGAGGCTCTTATTCAGATTCCCTATGGAGAGACAAGGACTTATAAAGAAATTGCAGCGGCAGCAGGAAACCCGAAAGCCAGCCGGGCAGTGGGGATGGCAAATAACAGGAATCCTATACCCATTATCATTCCCTGCCACAGAGTGATCGGAACTAATGGAAGCCTGACTGGCTATGCAGGGGGACTGAAAGTTAAAGAATATTTGCTGAAACTGGAAAGAGAGAACTGCGATGAAAATTGAAGTTATAAGCCCATCAGATAATTCCTGGAATTCTCTCATAGAATTTGCAGAACACTGTTCCTGGCAGGGAGGAAAATATCTGGCGGAAGATATGAGAAAAAATTTTTCTGACTGGGAACGGGTAGTGGCAGCAGTAGAAGAAGGGAAAATTGCAGGGTATTGTGCGGTGTCAAAAAGCGACTGCATCAACAATGTAACCTATACACCATATATCAGTTATGTGTTTGTAGATGAAAAATTCCGGGGGAACAGACTTAGTCAGTTGCTGATTGAAAAGGCAGAAGATTATTTGGAATCCCAGGGCTTCCATGAGGTTTTTGTAGTCAGCCATTTTGAGGGCTTTTACGAAAAATATGGATATGTACATATTGATACAAAGCCAGCTTACTGGGGAGAGATGCAGAAAATCTATAGACATAAGCTTTCATAACGGTTAATTGAGGATACATAGGGAAAAGAAGGAAAATTGGTTTGCCTGTTTACGATAACAGGGAGGCCAGTTTTCCTTCTTTTTAAATTTTGAAATAAACAGTATATAACACTTGACAACAGTTAACTACTGTTATATACTGTTTATAACGAAGGAGGAACAATGCATGAAGATAATCATAAACAATTCTCTGATGATCCCGATCTACGAGCAGATTGTAGACCAGATCAAGACCCTTATCCGGAAAGGGGAGTTAAAGGAGAATGATAATCTGCCTTCTGTACGGGCTTTGGCCAGGGAACTGAAGATCAGCGCCCTGACAGTGAAAAAGGCCTATGACGATCTGGAAGCTGAAGGCTTTACCGTTACGGTACACGGCAAAGGAACCTATGTGGCGGCGACCAATGCAGAACGGATTTTGGAAGAGCAGAAAAAGGAAGTAGAGGCAGATTTGGAAAAAGCTATACAGAAAGCCAGACGATGCGGAATCAGCGATGAAGACTTAAAAGACATTTTTGAGTTATTGTTGGAGGGATGATTATGTTAAAAATCGATCATTTAAGAAAGAACTATGGAAGTTTTGCTTTGGACTGTACCCTGGAAGTGCAGCCAGGCTGTATCACAGGACTGATCGGCCAGAATGGAGCGGGAAAAAGCACTACATTTAAAGCAGTTTTAGGTCTTATCTCTACAGAGGGCGGAAGCATCCGGATTTTTGGAAAGGACCTGAAGGACTTTACCGCAAAAGACAAACAGGGGTTGGGAGTGGTCCTCTCCGATTCCGGATTCAGCGGATATCTGACTATTGAAGATATCATCCCTGTGATGGAAAGCCTCTATACCAAATTTGACAAGACCTTTTTTAAAGAGCAGATAAAGCGGTTTCAGCTTCCTGAAAAGAAACGTCTAAAGGATTTTTCTACGGGAATGAAGGCAAAGCTGAAGGTTCTGGCAGCGATTTCTCATAATGCAAAACTGCTGATCCTTGACGAGCCTACAGCAGGTCTTGATGTGGTGGCCAGAGATGAACTTCTGGAAATGCTCCGGGAGTTTATGGAAAAGGACGAGGAACGGTCTATTCTCATAAGCTCCCATATTTCCAGTGACCTGGAAACTTTGTGTGATGACCTTTACATGATCCATGAAGGAAAGATCATTCTCCATGAAGATACAGATGTGCTCCTCAGCGACTATGGACTTTTGAAAGTGGACAGAGAACAGTATACGGGATTGGATAAAGAATATATTCTGAGAAGAAAAAAGGAGAGCTACGGATATAGCTGCCTGACAAACCAGAAACAATATTATGTGGAGAATTATCCAGATATTGTCATTGAAAAAGGAAATATTGATGAAGTGATAACTATGATGATCAGAGGTGAAAGATTATGAAAGGATTATTGATAAAAGATTTTCGGTTAATGAAAGTTCAGAAAAATTTTTTGACTTTAATCACAGTCATAGGAGTTTTTATGGCTCTGTTTTCTGAAAATGTATCGTATACGATTGGCTTTATATCTTTTATATTTTCGCTGTTTTCAATAAGCTCTATCAGTTATGATGAGCTTGACAATGGAAATGCTTTTTTGTTTTCCCTGCCCGTTACCAGAAAGACTTATACCATCGAAAAATATTGTTTCGGAATGATCATGGGACTGGGGGCCTGGATTATAATATCAATGCTGTCAGTAGCTATAGGAATCGGAAGAGGACAGGAGCCTGTTGGAGAATTAATTACAATTGCTTTTATAATTCTGCCCCTGGTATTATTTATGCTGGCAGTGATGGTGCCTGTAATGCTGAAATTTGGGGCTGAAAAGGGAAGAGTTGCGGTAGTCATTCTCTTTGCTGTGCTTTATTTGACAATAGTAATGCTGGCAGAGAGTGTACAACAGTGGGGAGAAGATTTTTTGCCGATTCTGGATTCTCTTCCTGAAATAGGAATTGGAACTTTTCTGGGAATCCTGATTGCCGCTGCTGTTTTAATTTTACTTTTGTCCGTGAGAATCAGTATCGGAATTGTAAAAAAGAAAGAATTTTAAGAGGGAAAACAAGTATGAAAAATTCAGGCAGATGTCCAAAATGCGGTTCTGTAGATATTGTTCGTGTTCCGGATAATCCCCGTCGTTATACCAGCGGAAACAATATCTATACCACTTCAATAACTTTAATAGGGAAAATCCCTGTTATCCGCTATGTATGTTGCTGCTGCGGCTATGTAGAGAACTGGGTGGAGAAGGCAGGGGAGCTGGATACCATTAAAAGAAATTTTGGATAAAGTGGAAGTATATGGATTTTGGAAATGAAAACCATCAAGAAGAGAAATTTACGGTTGAAAAATGGTTTTTACAATTTTAACCGTAGTTTTAAACAGGGTAAAACGGTTAAATTTGGAATTTCCAAAATATAACCGTACTTTTTCCGGAAATTAAACGGTTAAAAAAGGCATTCGTTAAATTATAACCGTACAATAGCCTGGAAATGAACGGTTATAATGGCATTTTTAGGATTATAACCGTATAACAGTCCGGAAATGAACGGTTAAATATAGCAATTTTGAATTATAACCGTATAATCCTGGAGAATCCCCAAGTTTAGTGATGATTTATGCGAAAAATAGGGGATAAAAAGAAAAGCTCAGAGTAAGGCGTTTCCGCATTAACCAAAATTGAGAATATTTATACATTTTATTGCTCATTCTGCGCTGCTTTGAGCTTATGTTCTGTCTCAAAGCAATGCTCGACAAATTGGCATAAAATGTATAAATATTCCCGAAATATGATTCATGCCACAACGCCTTGCTTTTTATGAAGATTATTATTCCACCTGCTCAATCCCGGAAATATCCGGTTCGATCATCAGGGAATAGTTGGTGTAGTAGACGACAAACCCTGGTTTGGCGCCGTTAGGTTTTTTTACATGTTTTTTCTGGATATAATCAATTTCCACTTTAGGGGCTGTTCTGCCGCTGGAATAGTAGGCGGCCAGCCGTCCGGCTTCTTCAAAGGTTCTGTCCGGCAGCTCTTCGTTATTGCTCTTTACGATTACGTGGGAGCCGGCCATTTTTTTGGCGTGGAACCACCAGTCATTTCCTGTGGCGAATTTAAAAGTCAGCTCGTCATTCTGGTAGTTATTTTTTCCCACATAGATATGGTAGCCATCGCTGGAAATATAATGAAGAGGTTTTGACTTTGCCATTGCCTTCTTTTTATTTCCGGAATAATGTTTCTTGATATATCCGTATTCGGCCAGCTCATCTTTGATCTGGGACAGATCGTTTTCCTGAAGGGCAATGTCCAGAGCTGTGCTGATGGATTCCAGATGCTGGATTTCTTCTTCCGTATCTTTTAACTGTTCCTCCAGAGCCTGGGCAGTACGTTTCAGCTTATTGTAACGGTCAAAATATTTCTTGGCGTTTTCCTGAGGGCTCATAGTGGGATCCAGAGGAATAGTAATCTCCTCGTTGGTATAATAATTCAGAGCCTTAAAGGATTTGCAGCCTTCCTCCAGGTTATATCCGTAGGTGTTGATCAGTTCTCCGTAAACTTTGTACTTGTCCATTTTCTGAGTATCCTTCATCTGCTTGGACTGGAGATCCAGTTTTTTCCGATTCCGCTCCAGGGCGGTCTGAACGATCCGGCGAAGGTCAGAAGATTTCTGACGGATCCGGGTAATCTGATCTTTCTGGGCGTAATACTGTTCCAGTACCTGGGACATGGAAGAAAAGTTTTTCGCAGAAGCGTCTATATATTTTGTCAGAGGAAGAGCGGCGTATTCCACCGGCTCTTCTTTTTCATTATAGACAATATTGGGCTGAAAATTTCCTTCTTTTACATCTTCCATAAGTCTTTGAAAAGTATGGAAGAGATGTTCCTTTGCCGGAGGCGTGAGAGATTTTGCCGGCTGGCTGCCGTCCAGGGAAGCCCGATGGCAGATTTCCTCGGCAATACAGGGGCTGATTCCTGTGAGGGAAGTATAGAGAGCCTTGGACAGATTTACAGGCTTTTCGCATACAGATTGGGAAAATTCCTCTTCGGACACAGTCATAGGGTTATATTTTTCCTGAGTCTTTGGAAGGAAATAGGCTCTGCCTGGAAGCACTTCCCGGACAGAGCTGACATTTCCGGAAATATGCTTGATGCTGTCCAGGATCATCCGCTCTTCATTTAAGAAAATAATATTGCTGTGTTTTCCCATGATTTCTACCACCAGAATTTTGCGGCACAGATCTCCCAGCTCATTTAAATGCTCAATTTCAAATTCAATAGCTCTTTCCATATCCGGCTGGGTCACAGAGACGATCCTTCCGCTTCCGATATGTTTCCGCAGAAGCATGCAGAAATTAGGGGCGGTCAAGGGGCTGGTTTTATTTTTATCTGTAAAATAGATCAATGGAAGGGAAGCGCTGGCGGAGATCAGGAGACGGTACTGAGTCTTGTTGTTTTTTATGGTGATCAGCAGCTCGTCGGCCTCCGGCTGAGCGATTTTATTGATCTTTCCTCCCACGATAGTATCTTGAAATTCTTTTACCATGTTTGCAATGGTGATTCCGTCAAATGCCATAGTCTTTGCACTCCTTTATCAATCATTTGGGGATATCCTTTTTATCTTATCATAAATTTTTATAAGAAGCAAAAAAATGTTTGACGGGTATGTGCCTTTGACTTATAATGACTATGTATGTTTATGCCCTCAGGCAAATAATGGACACAGAAAAGAGTTTTACATGATTAAAAGTATGACCGGCTTCGGCAGAGCCGAGCTAGTAGACGAAGAAAAGAAGATCACCGTAGAGATGAAGTCTGTGAATCATCGGTATCTGGATATTAATATGCGGATGCCTAAGAAGCTCAGCTTTTTTGAGGCGGCGATCCGTAATCTTCTGAAAGAGTATATTCAGAGAGGAAAGGTAGATCTCTTTATTACTTATGAAGATTACACCCAGAGCAGAGTTTCGGTAAAATACAACCGGGAGATTGCCCAGCAGTATCTTACCTATCTCAGGGAGATGGGCAGTGAATTTGGACTTGAGACAGAGATTACTGCGGCAGCTCTTTCCAAATATCCAGAGGTGTTTACCATGGAAGAACAGGCTCCTGATGAGAAAGAGCTTTGGACAGCCCTGGAACAGGTGATCCGCAGCGCAGCCGGACAGTTTGTAGAGAGCCGGACCCAGGAGGGGGCTCATCTGAGACAGGATATCCTGGAAAAACTGAAGGCTATGGATAAAAAAGTAGATCTGGTAGAAGAGAGATCTCCTGAGATCCTGCAGGAATACCGGGAGAAGCTGGAAGGCAAGGTGAGAGAGCTTCTGGCGGATACCCAGATCGAGGAGAGCCGGATCGCGGCAGAGGTAATTCTTTTTGCCGATAAGATCTGTACAGATGAGGAAACGGTCCGGCTGAAAAGCCATATCCATCGTATGGAGGAAGTTCTCCATGAGAACGAAGGAATCGGACGGAAGCTGGATTTCATTGCACAGGAGATGAACCGGGAGGCAAATACCATTCTCTCCAAAGCCAACGATCTGGAAACTTCTAACCTGGCCATCGATCTGAAGACAGAGATTGAGAAAGTCCGGGAACAGATCCAAAACATCGAATAAAGGCAGGCATGTCTATGGCAAAGTTATTGAATATCGGATTTGGAAATGTAGTGAATATGGATAAGGTGGTAGCGGTGGTCAGCCCTGATGCGGCTCCTATCAAGCGTCTTGTACAGGCAGCTAAGGAATCGGGAAAGGCAGTGGACGCTACGCAGGGAAGGAAAACAAAGGCAGTCCTTATTACAGACGGCGATATGGTGGTCCTTTCTGCTCTCCAGCCGGAGACCATATCCAAAAGGTTCGGTACATTTCCGGAAAATGAAACAAGAGGGGAATATGATGGCTGAAAAAGGAATTTTAGTTGTAGTTTCCGGTTTTTCAGGAGCCGGGAAGGGAACCTTGATCAAAAGGCTGATGGAGAAGTACGACAATTATGCACTTTCCATTTCTGCGACTACCAGGGATCCCAGACCAGGAGAAGAACACGGGAGAGAATATTTTTTCCATACAAAAAAGGAATTTGAAGAGCTGATCCTTCAGGATGCTCTCATCGAATATGCCAGATACGTGGAAAATTATTACGGAACGCCTAAGGCCTATGTGGAGAAGCAGTTAAACGCCGGAAAAGACGTGATCCTGGAGATAGAGATCCAGGGAGCTTTAAAGGTCAAGGAAAAACTTCCGGAAACCCTGCTGCTTTTTGTGACTCCGCCTTCCGCTGAAGAGCTGAAACGGCGTCTGGTAGGAAGAGGCACAGAGACTATGGAAGTGATCCAGTCCAGGCTGGAAAGAGCCTTTGAAGAGGCAAAGGGCATACCGGAGTATGATTACATCCTTGTCAATGATAATCTGGAGGAATGCGTGGACCGCATGCATGCCATTATCCAGAGCCAGCATAACAAGGCAGAAAACTGCCGGGAATTTATTGAAAAGATAACAGATGAAATTGCTGTATTCCAGAAAGGAGAATAATTTATGATACATCCATCTTACACAGAACTTATGGAGGCTATTAACGAAGGTGCAGAACTGGAGGATGAACCCTTAGTGACCAGCCGTTATTCTGTAGTGCTTGCCACCAGCAAAAGAGCAAGACAGTTAATAGCTGGAAGAGAACCTATGGTTCCTTCTATTGGAAAAAAACCATTATCCACTGCAGTAGAAGAGATCTACAAAGGCAAAGTCCATATCCTGCCTGAAGATCCTGAGACAGAAGAGGAAGAAAACTAAAAAGATAAATATGATGTACAGGGACTGCTGACAGCTTCTTGCCGGCGGTCCTTTGTGCTAGTCCAAGGAGGTTTCATGAGAAAAGTATTGTTTGTTTCTCTGGGCTGTGACAAAAATCTGGCGGACTCAGAAGAAATGCTGGGCATGCTGGTGGAGAAAGGCTATGAGATTACCAATGAGGAAAGTGAAGCAGAAGTAATTGTCATCAATACCTGCGCCTTTATCCATGACGCCAAGGAGGAAAGCGTCAACAGTATACTGGAGATGGCCCAATATAAAGAAACTGGAAAGCTGAAGGCTCTGCTGGTTACCGGATGTCTGGCCCAGCGCTACCAGAAAGAGATCGTAGAAGAGATCCCTGAAGTGGATGCAGTTCTGGGAACCGGCAGCTGGGATGAGCTGCTCCAGGCCCTTGATAAGGTTTTTGAGGGAGAAAAATATCTGGATTTTCAGGATGTGGACCGGCTCCCTGAGACAGAAGGGAAAAGGGTGATTACCACAGGCGGCTATTACGATTATCTGAAGATCGCAGAGGGCTGTGATAAATGCTGCACTTACTGTATTATTCCAAAACTCAGAGGAAAATACCGGAGTATCCCTATGGAGACACTGGTGTCCAAGGCGGAGTATCTGGCATCTCAGGGAGTGCGGGAGCTGATCGTAGTGGCTCAGGAGACCACGATCTACGGACAGGATCTCTATGGGGAAAAGTCCCTTCATATCCTGCTCAGAAAACTCTGCAGAATACCCGGGATCCAGTGGATCCGTATTCTCTACTGTTATCCCGAAGAGATCTACCCGGAACTGATCCAGACGATGAAAGAAGAGAAAAAGATCTGCCATTATCTGGATCTTCCTATCCAGCACTGCAATGACCGGATCTTAAGGAGAATGGGAAGAAGAACCACGAAAGCGGAACTGGTCCAGATCGTAGAGACTCTTCGGAAAGAGATTCCGGACATCATCCTGAGAACTACGCTGATCACCGGATTTCCCGGAGAGACCCAGGAGGAACATGAAGAACTGATGGAGTTTATTGACACCATGGAATTTGACCGTCTGGGAGTCTTTACCTACTCTGCAGAGGAGGATACCCCTGCGGCCAGGATGCCGGATCAGATCGAAGAGGAAGAGAAGCAGCGGCGCCAGGCAGAGCTGATGGAGCTTCAGCAGGAGATTTCCATCGACAAGGGAAACGCCAGGATCGGAAGCGAAGTAGAGGTCATGGTAGAGGGAAAAGTGGCAGACGAGAACGCCTATGTGGCCCGGACTTACGGAGATGCTCCCGGAGTGGACGGCTATCTGTTTATCAATACAGATACGGAGCTGATGTCCGGAGATTTTGCCCTGGTCCATGTGACAGGAGCCCTTGAATATGATTTGATAGGAGAGTTGAAAGATGAATACACCGAATAAACTGACAATCGCAAGAGTGATCATGATACCATTCTTTGTAGCTTTTTTAATGTATGACATAACAGGAGGGGCAGATAAGTGGATTGCCCTGGCAATCTTTGTAGTGGCCAGCCTCACAGATACCCTGGACGGCTATCTGGCCAGAAAACATAACCTGGTAACGAATTTTGGGAAATTTATGGATCCTCTGGCAGATAAGCTCCTGGTATGTTCTGCCCTGATCTGTTTTACTGCAATGGGAAAACTGGCGGCCTGGATCACCATTGTGATCATTGCAAGAGAGTTTATCATCAGCGGATTCCGTCTTATAGCAGCCGACAACGGTATTGTGATCGCTGCCAGCTATTGGGGAAAATTTAAAACCGTATCTCAGATGATCCTGATCATTCTGATGATCATGGATATTCAGAATCTGGTTTTCCAGACACTGATTACTGTATTTATCGTGATCGCTGTGGCTCTGACGATCATTTCCCTGGTGGATTATATCGCAAAAAACAGAAAAGTGTTAAGCATGCAGGATTAAGAAAGAAGGAAAACAGATGACAGCAGAATTGATCTGTGTGGGAACAGAACTGCTTTTAGGAAATATTGTCAATACAAACGGCGCCTATATTGCTCAGAAATGTGCGGATCTGGGATTGTCCATGTACTACCAGAGCGTAGTAGGAGACAATATGCGGCGGCTGTGCAAATGCTTTCGGGCTGCCCTGAAGCGGTCTGACGTAGTGATCCTCTGCGGAGGTCTGGGACCTACCCAGGATGATCTTACGAAAGAGGCAGTGGCCAGGGTCCTGAAACGGGAACTGGTGGAAGATAAACAAAGCCGGCGTCATATTGAAAAATTTATGAAACAGTATCTGAAGAATACTCCGGGAAAAGTTATCACTCAAAACAACTGGAAACAGGCCCTTATACCACAGGGAGCCATCGCTGTGGAGAATGATAATGGTACGGCTCCTGGGATCATTGTGGAAGAAGGGGAAAAAACAGTGATCCTTCTCCCAGGCCCTCCGGGAGAATTGATTCCCATGTTTGAAAGCAGGATTTATCCTTACCTGCATAAAAAACAGCCCGAAGTCATTTCTTCCAAAACCCTGAAAATATGCGGAGTGGGAGAAAGCCAGGCAGAGACAGATATCCAGGACCTGATCCAAAAACAGAAAAACCCCACAGTGGCAACCTATGCCAAGCCTGGAGAAGTCCACATCCGTGTGACTGCCAAAGCGGCAGATGAAGAGACTGCTCAGCAGTTTATAGAGCCTGTGGCTGAAGAGCTGCGGAAGAGATTTCAGGGAAGTGTCTATACAGAGGAGGAAGATAAGACTCTGGAAATGGCAGTGGTAGAGCTTTTGAGAGAAAAGGGACTTACTGTGACAACTGTAGAGTCCTGTACAGGAGGAGCCCTTTCTGCCAGACTGGTGGATGTGCCGGGAGCTTCCGAGGTACTGAAACAGGGATTTATTACCTACTCCGATAAAGCAAAGAAAAAACTTGTCCATGTCAAGAAAGGTACCCTGAAAAATCATGGCGCAGTAAGCCGGAAATGTGCAAAAGAAATGGCCGAAGGAGGAGCTGCGGCAGCAGGAGCAGATGCAGCCCTGTCAGTTACCGGTTTTGCAGGCCCCGAGGGAGGAACGGAAGAGTATCCTGTGGGGACTGTCTTTATCGGATGCTGTTTTAAAGGAAAGACAAAAGTAAAGGAATGTCATTTTAATGGAGACCGAAGCAGCGTAAGGGAGCAGGCAGTAGTCAATGCCCTTGTGCTGCTCCGGAGATGTATTTTAGAGGGTGGTGAGACCGGCGGGCTCACTGGAGCATCTTCATCATCTGAATGATCCTGTCCATGCGGGCAGTCTCTTCAGGAGATTTTCCGGTTTTCAAAACTTCTATAATAGTCTCGACTTCTGCATTAGAAAACCTGGTACCGTTGGAACGGTTCCGAGAGGCAGCTGCCATAAGCAGCGGCAGGAGCTCTTGAGGGCTTTTTCCAGAGCTTTGCTGCGCGAAAGAATTTAACATAGCCAGTTTGGCCGGGTCCATTCCAGCCAGACCGGGATGATCCACCCAGGAAGTCTTTTCCTGGGTGTTTTTTTGCCCTTTATTGTCAGATTTTTGATTATTCACAGGAATCTGCACCTCCTTCCTCTACATCTTTCTGAGGGAAAGGCTTCTGGCTTAATTCAAACATCTGGACCATGGCCATGGTCTGGATGATATTGTCCAGCTGCTCTTTGGTCCGGCCATGACATACATTGCTGCAGGCGGTGAGCATTTCCAGAGGATTATTCTTTTCCCTGGATTGAGCGCAGATTTCTGTAGTGCCGGGAGAAGAACGGAAAAGCCGGAGAGTGTTTTTTAACTCCAGAAATTTTGCGAAGACAGATACAAAGGACTGCCCTTGGGCCGGAAGATATGGCAGGGCGGCCTTCAGCATTTCTATGGAATCTTCACTTACCATTTCGTCAAGAAGAGACTGATTATCCATATAATTCTCTTTTTTGCATTTTGCTCCATTATATGCCGGGAAAGAAAAATGTATGACCCGATATCCAACAGTTTATGCCACATGACCTTTTAGCTATGGAAATCATAAGATATAGGGAAAGGAGTTTTGCGTCATGGAAAGAGATAGAACAAAACTGGTGGAGGAAGGCAACACCATTTATGAAATAGATCTGGACTGTATGAGAAAAAAAGAGATAGAAGGGGAGAAAGCACTGAAAAGACAGAATGAAAACCAGAGCAGGGACTCCTGTAGGAAACGTTAAAGGGCGCCTTTTGGCAGGCTGCCTGCTGTTATAAACAAGAAAAGCTCCCCGGCTTTCGGTTTTTTGGAGCATGGCTGGGGAGTTTTTGTCTTGAAATACCATTCTGGCTGTGCTATCATAAAAAACAATGACTGCTTAAGAAGAGAATATGGGCAGCAACGGGAGGGAAAAACCGTGAACAAATACGGAGTAAATGAATTAAGAAGAATGTTTTTAGAGTTTTTTGAGAGCAAGGGACATCTGGCGATGAAGAGCTTTTCCCTGGTTCCTCACAATGATAAAAGTCTCCTTTTGATCAATTCCGGTATGGCGCCTTTAAAGCCATACTTTACCGGGGCTGAGATTCCCCCGAGACGGAGAGTGACTACCTGTCAGAAATGTATCCGTACAGGAGATATTGAGAATGTGGGAAAGACTGCCCGTCACGGTACATTTTTTGAGATGCTGGGAAACTTTTCCTTTGGAGACTATTTCAAACATGAAGCCATTGCCTGGTCCTGGGAATTTCTCACAGAGGTAGTAGGGCTGGATCCGGAAAGATTGTATCCATCTGTTTATCTGGATGATGACGAGGCCTTTGATATCTGGAATAAGGAAATCGGCATACCGGCAGAAAGGATCTACCGTTTTGGAAAAGAAGATAATTTCTGGGAGCATGGAGCAGGTCCCTGCGGTCCCTGTTCAGAGATTTACTATGACAGAGGAGAGAAATACGGCTGTGGAAAACCGGGCTGTACTGTAGGATGCGACTGTGACCGCTACATGGAAATCTGGAACAACGTATTTACCCAGTTTGACAATGACGGAGAGGGCCATTATACAGAATTGGAGCAGAAGAATATTGATACCGGTATGGGGCTGGAGCGTCTGGCTTCTGTAGTCCAGGACGTAGATTCCATTTTTGATGTGGATACTCTCTGCGCCCTGAGAAATAAGGTATGTGAGCTGGCTCATACAGAGTATAAGAAAGACGAGGAAAAAGACGTTTCTATCCGTCTGATCACAGACCATATCCGTTCCGCAACTTTCATGATCTCTGACGGTATCATGCCTACCAATGAGGGAAGAGGCTATGTTCTCCGCCGGCTGATCCGCCGGGCTGCCCGTCACGGACGTCTTTTGGGGATCCAGGGCAAGTTCCTGGCAGAATTAAGCGCCACTGTGATCGAAGGCTCCAAGGATGGATATCCGGAACTGGATGAGAAGAAGAGCTTTATCTTCCAGGTACTTACCAAGGAAGAGGAGCAGTTTAATAAAACCATTGACCAGGGTCTCCATATCCTTGGTGAGATGGAAGAAACCATGGAAAAAGAAGGAAAGAAAGAGCTGTCAGGGGACGACGCCTTTAAGCTTTATGATACCTATGGATTCCCTCTGGATCTGACAAAAGAAATCCTGGAGGAGAAGGGATATACGGTAGATGAAGAAGGCTTTAAAAAATCTATGGATGTCCAGAGAGAAAAAGCCAGAAAAGCCAGAGAAGTCACCAACTATATGGGGGCAGACGCCACAGTATACGACGAGATCGATCCTTCCATTACCACAGAATTTGTAGGCTATGACCATCTGGTATGGGATTCAAAAGTAACAGTTTTAACTACCCAGGAAGAGATAACCGATGCCCTTACTGAGGATCAGAGAGGAACTGTATTTGTAGAGGAGACTCCTTTCTATGCCACTATGGGTGGACAGGAAGGCGACAAGGGTATTATCACTATAGGGGATGCAGAGTTCCAGGTTGAAGATACCATTCATTTAAGAGGCGGAAAAGTAGGACATGTAGGTATCCTTACCAAAGGAATGATCAAGGTAGGGGATGTGGTGACTCTTCATGTATATGAGGCAGGAAGAGCAGACTGCTGTAAGAATCACAGCGCTACCCATCTGCTGCAGAAAGCCTTAAAAACCGTTTTGGGCTCTCACGTAGAGCAGAAAGGTTCTCTGGTAACTCCAGACAGACTTCGCTTTGACTTTGCTCATTTCCAGGCTATGACCCAGGAAGAGCTGGCACAGACAGAAGCTCTTGTAAATAAAGAGATTCAGGCAAACCTTCCTGTACAGACGGATATCATGACCATTGAAGAAGCCAAGAAGACAGGAGCTATGGCTCTGTTTGGAGAGAAATACGGGGAGAAAGTCCGGGTAGTATCTATGGGAGACTTCTCAAAAGAGCTCTGCGGAGGTACCCATGTGCCCAATACTGGAGTGATCACGACCTTTAAGATCGTATCAGAAAGCGGAATCGCCGCAGGTGTCCGCCGTATCGAGGCTCTTACCGGCGACGGAGTATTTGCTTACTATAAAGAAATTGAAAAACGCCAGGGAGAGATTGCAGCTATGCTGAAAACTACTCCGGCGGAGATTGAGGAGAAGATCGCTCATCTTCAGGCTGAAGTAAAGGCTCTTCATAGTGAGAATGAGTCTCTGAAAGCGAAAATGGCCCAGGATGCTGTAGGAGATGTGATGAGCCAGGTACAGGAGATCAAGGGTGTGAAATTGCTGGCAACAGCTCTTGAAGATGTAGATATGAACGGTCTGAGAGATCTGGGCGACCAGTTAAAGGAAAAACTGGGCGAAGGTGTTGTTGTTTTAGCCAGCGTTAACGGTGGAAAAGTAAACCTTCTGGCAATGGTTACAGATCAGGCACAGAAAGCAGGTGCCCATGCCGGAAACCTGATTAAAGGTATTGCGGCTATTGTAGGCGGAGGCGGCGGAGGCCGTCCGAATATGGCCCAGGCAGGCGGCAAAAATCCGGATAAAGTACCGGAAGCATTAAAGGCTGCAGGGGATATTTTGGCGGACCAGATAAAATAATGCAGGTTTTTAAGAAAAATTAATTTAAACCAGTTGACGTATGGCAAAAATCTGCTATAATGGTTTGTGTGCAAAAAAATACCCAGACAGTTGTATTATGCACAATTTACAGCTGGAGGGAGGTTAGGTGTGAGACTATGTCAAATGTAATCGTAAAAGAGAACGAGACTTTGGATAGCGCTTTACGTCGTTTCAAGCGTAGCTGTGCTAAGGCCGGCATTCAGCAGGAAATCCGTAAAAGAGAGCATTACGAGAAACCTAGTGTTCGTCGTAAGAAAAAATCTGAAGCAGCTAGAAAACGTAAATATAATTAATGTGCAGTAAAAGCCTCTGGAGCATACCAGAGGCTTTCTTACTTGACAAGGACAGATTATGAAAAAGTTAGTAGACTTGTTATCCAATAGGATATTTGTTACAGTAGTGGCAGTATTCCTCCAGCTGGCCTGGATTTTTGCCCTGCTGTGGGGAGTAGGGGTTTTTTCCGGACATTTGATGAATCTGATCAGTGTGCTGAGTCTGCTCCTGGTACTTTGGATCGTTAATAAAAAGATCAATCCTTCCTATAAATTGGCCTGGACGATCCTGATCCTGGCTGTGCCGGTTTTCGGCGTGATCATTTACCTGATTTTCGGTCAGTCCAGAGTAGCCAGAAAAATGACCCAGGATTCCCAGATGGTAATGAAGAAGATTGCCAATTATTTTAAAGAAGACAGAAAGACCAGGGAAGATCTGGAGAACACAGACCTGGGGGCTTCCATACAGTCTGCCTATATCCGTGATTTCGCAGGGTTTCCTGTTCATGAGAATACTTTCACGAAATACTACTCAGTGGGAGATGACATGTTTATCGATATGCTGGAAGACATGAAAAAGGCAGAGCATTATATTTTTCTGGAATATTTTATCATCCGGGAAGGCAGGATGTGGGGAGCGATCCTGGATGTCCTGGAAGCAAAAGCAAAACAGGGAGTAGATGTCCGGCTCATATATGATGACATGGGCTGTGTGAATACTCTTCCTCATAAATATTATAAAAAGCTTCAGGCAAAGGGGATAAAATGCGCGGCCTTTAATCCGGTAAGACCGATTCTGAATATTGTGCTGAATAACCGGGACCACAGAAAAATCTTGGTCATTGATGGACACACCGGCTATACCGGGGGCCTGAACCTGGCAGATGAGTATATCAATGAGCTGGAGAGGTTTGGCCACTGGAAGGATACAGGAGTGCGGCTCTATGGACAGGGAGTATGGAACCTTACAGTGATGTTCCTCCAGATGTGGTCAGTGATCACCAGGACCCAGGTTCAGTTTCCGGCTTATGGGCCATATATTTATCATACAGAGGAATTTGAAAATGACGGTTTTGTGCAGCCTTACGGAGATTCACCTTTGGATGGAGAAGTAGTGGGGGAAAACGTGTATCTGAATATGATCAATCAGGCTAAGAAATATGTATATATTTCCACGCCTTACCTGATCATAGATAATGAGATGATGACCGCCCTCTGCCTGGCTTCCAAGAAAGGGGTAGATGTGCGGATCATCACTCCTGGAATACCGGATAAGAAGATGGTATTTTTGTTGACCCAGTCCTACTATGAACAGCTGATCAGCGCAGGGGTAAGGATTTACGAATATACGCCGGGATTTATCCATGCAAAGAATTTTGTCTGTGATGACGAGTTTGCGGCAGTGGGAACCATCAATTTGGATTACCGAAGCCTTTACCTGCATTTTGAATGCGGCGTGTGGATGTACAAGTGCCAGGCGGTAGGACAGGTAAAGGAAGACATGCTCAGAACTTTCGAGAACAGCGAAGAGATTCCTCTGGACTGGTGCCTAAGACAAAATGTGGTGCGCAGGGCAGGCCAGAGTATTCTCAGGCTTTTTGCTCCAATGCTGTAAAAAAAATTGCATATTTTACCGCGGTTTTGCTTACAATAATTTAAGAGGATTTTTGGAGCGCATTGTATGACAGGCAAAGCGGCGGGAATTATCATGGCAGGGATTCTTATGATCTCTGCCATATTTGCAGGCGGAACGGTACCCGTAAAGGCAGAGGGGGAGGAGCTGATCACATCTCCCCACGGAGTATTAATGGAAGCATCTACGGGAACGATCATTTACGAAAAAGATATGGACACTCAGGTGAAACCTGCCAGTATCACAAAGATCATGACACTTCTTCTGATTTTTGACGAATTGGAGAAGGGAACCATACATATGGAGGACCAGGTGGTCACCAGCGCCTATGCAAAATCTATGGGAGGCTCTCAGGTCTTTCTGGAAGAAGGAGAAAAGCAGACAGTGGAGACCATGATCAAATGTATTGTTATAGCCTCCGGAAATGATGCCAGTGTGGCCATGGCAGAGTACATTGCAGGCAGCGAGGGAGAATTTGTCAAAAGGATGAATGAACGGGCGGCAGGACTTGGTATGGATAATACCCATTTTGAGGATTGCTGCGGGCTGACAGAATCAGATGATCATTATACCAGCGCCCATGATGTGGCTGTTATGTCCAGGGAGCTGGTGACCAAATATCCCAAAGTCCTGGAATATTCTTCTGTGTGGATGGAAAACATTACCCATGAAACGGACAAAGGAACTTCCGAATTTGGACTGACCAATACGAATAAGCTGATCCGCAGCTACGACGGCTGTGTGGGACTGAAGACCGGAAGTACCAGTGCAGCCAAATACTGTGTCAGCGCTGTGGCCCAGAGGAATGGGATCACTTTGATCAGCGTAGTCATGACTGCTCCGGATTATAAGGTGCGTTTTGCTGACGCAGCCGCCATGCTGAATCTGGGCTTTGGAAGCTGCGAATTGTATACAGACAGTGAACCGGAGACACTGCCCCAGATATCGGTAGAGGGCGGGGTGGAGGAACAGGTTTCCTGTGAGTATAAAGAAGAATTCCGGTATCTGGACACCACAGGAGCCTCTCTTGAAAATGTGGAAAAGAAAATTGTGCTTCCCGAATCGGTGCAGGCGCCGGTAGCCCGGGGAGATAAGGCAGGGAGCGCGGAATATTATCTGGACGGAGAGAAAATCGGCAGTGTAGACCTGATTTTCAGCCAGGACTGCAGAGAGGCTGGTTATACAGAGTGTCTGAAAAAAGTTTGGGAAATTTTTTTATAAAAATATCTCTTGCAAGCCTTTGCTTTTTATACTATAATGACCAGGCTGTAAAAAATACAGGTGGTATCAGCACCTGTTTTGAGATAGAAATACAGGAGTAGTTATAGTATGGCCAGGAAAGAAATACAGACAGATATGACGGCAGGAAACCCGTCTAAGATCATTTTGAATTTTACCATACCGATTTTTATCGGAAATATTTTTCAGCAGTTTTATAATATGGCAGATACGGTCATTGTAGGGAAATTTGTGGGAACGGGGGCCTTGGCTGCTGTTGGAAGTGTAGGTACCATTGTTTTTCTGATCATCGGGTTCCTCCAGGGACTGACCGCAGGATTTTCTGTACTGACCGCCCAGCGCTTCGGAGCGGGAGATATGGAAAATATGAGAAAATCTGTAGGTACAGCCTGCATATTATCTCTGATCATTACCGTAGTGATGACGGCGGGAAGTATGCTGGGAATGAACTGGCTCCTTCATTTTATGAATACGCCGGAGGATATTTTCGCAGACGCCTATGCGTATATCATGATCATCTGCGGAGGAATTGCCGCCACTGTACTTTATAATCTTCTTTCCGGAATCCTCAGGGCTTTGGGAGACAGCAAGACGCCATTGTATTTTCTCATATTGTCCGCAGTGCTGAATATAGGACTTGACTTATTTTTGATCATTGTTTTTCATATGGGCGTAGCAGGCGCCGCCTATGCAACTGTAATTTCCCAGGGCGTATCCGGTGTAGGATGCCTGGTTTACATTATTAAAAAAGTGCCCCTGCTGAAAATGAAGAAGGAAGATTTCCGGCCCAGGGGCTATCTGATAAAGATGGAGATGGCAGTGGGATTTCCCATGGCACTCCAGTATTCCATTACCGCAGTGGGGACCATGATGGTACAGTCTTCTCTGAATCTGCTGGGCTCTTTGTCTGTGGCAGCGTTTACAGCGGCCAATAAGATCGAGTCCATAGGAACTCAGGCATATGTGGCTTTAGGGACGACCATGGCGACTTACTGCGCCCAGAATATAGGAGCCGGAGATATAAAGAGAATCCGCCAAGGATTTAGAAGCGCCACGGTTATGGGCAGCATTTACGGCGTTATCCTGGCGGTGCCCATGATGACGGTGGGAAAATATCTGACATACCTTTTTGTTTCCCAGGACGTGGAGGTCATTATCGGCCAGGTAGATATTTATCTGAAATGCGTGGGACTGTTCCTGATCCCTCTGACTGTGGTGAATGTTTACCGCAATGGGATCCAGGGAATGGGATACGGGTTTCTGCCTATGCTGGCAGGCGTTGCAGAACTTGTAGGAAGAGGAGCCGTAGCTCTCTGGGCAGCAGGGCAGAGAAGTTATGTGGGGGCTTGTATGGCCAGCCCGGCAGCCTGGATACTGGCAGGAGGTCTGCTGCTGCTCATGTATTTCTGGATCATGAAGAAACAGAGCAGGTACGGGAACTTAGAATAAGGATTCAAAGAAGAGAGAGCAGGGGGCAGGATGCCTTTTGGTTCTCTCTTTCTTTTTACAGAGAAATGCGGTAAGATATAAGAAAATTTGAGAGGTAAAAAAGTGAAGAAATTTGTTACGGTGGAATACCGGATAGAGTCAGATAAAATTAAACGTCCCTTTACTGTGGTCATGATCAGTGACCTGCACAATGTGGTCTTTGGAGAAAAGAACGGTCAGCTTCTGGAAAAGATCAGGGACCTTGGACCGGATTTTCTGGTGATCGCAGGAGACCTGGTCCTGGGCAAACCGGGAGCTTCTTTTAAAGAGCCGGAGGGTTTTTTAAAACAGGCTCTGAAGATCGCACCTGTTTTTTATGCCCCCGGCAATCACGAACAAAGGATGAAGCTTTATCCCCAGACCTATGGAAACGCTTATATGGGCTATGAGAAAAGGATCCAGAGAATGGGCGTAAAATTTTTAGAAAACCGGACGGAAATGATACAGATAAAAGACCAGAAAATAGCTGTCACCGGTCTGGAGCTGCCCTATGAATACTATCAGAAAAGAAAGCAGAAGACATTGGAGAAGAGAGAACTTACCAGACTTCTGGGAAAGCCGAAAAAAGACTGCTTTCAGATCCTTCTGGCCCATACGCCAAAGTATGGGAAGACTTATCTGGAATGGGGCGGAGATATGATCTTTTCCGGCCATTATCATGGAGGCATGGTCCGGCTGCCCTTTCTGGGAGGAGTGATCAGCCCGGACTGGCGGCTGTTTCCCAGATTCTGCCGGGGAAAATTTACACAGGAAGGCCGGCATCTGATCGTAGGGGCTGGCCTGGGAGAACATACCATACCCCTTCGGATATTTAACCCCAGAGAACTGGTGGCTGTTTCCTGCATGCCAAAGGAAGGACAGGAGAAAGGAAAGACAAAATGAGCAGAGAGAGTTTAAAAGCAATTGGAGATAATATAGAGAAGGTGATAGTAGGAAAACGGGAGGTCATTGACCTGATACTTGCCGCAATGGTGGTTCAGGGACATGTGCTTCTGGAGGATGTGCCGGGAACGGGAAAGACGAAACTGGCAAAGGCTTTGGCAAGATCGGTGTCAGGGAGATTTTCCCGTATTCAGTTTACCCCGGATCTGCTGCCTTCTGATGTGACAGGGCTGAATTATTATAATCAGAAAGCAGGCGAGTTCTGTTTTAAGCCGGGACCTGTGTTCTGCCATGTTCTTTTAGCTGATGAGATTAACCGGGCGGCGCCCCGGACTCAGTCCAGTCTTCTGGAATGTATGGAAGAAAAGCAGGTGACCACAGAAGGACAGACCAGAAAACTGGAGGCTCCCTTTTTTGTTATTGCCACCCAGAACCCCATTGAAAATGCAGGGACTTTTCCGCTTCCTGAGGCCCAGATGGACCGTTTTCTCATGCGCCTGTCCCTGGGAATGCCTGCCAGAGAGGAGGAACTTCAGATCCTGGACCGTTTTGAAAAAGAAGATCCGCTGGACAGTCTGGAACCAGTGACTTCCGTGGAAGAACTGAGAGAGGATCAGGAGGAATACAAAAAAGTCTATGTACATCCAGAACTGAAAGGATATCTTACAGATATCTGCGAGAGGACCAGAAATACCGGAGAAATCCTGGGAGGGGTAAGCCCCAGAGGGACCATTGCTCTTTACCAGGCTGTGCGGGCATGGGCTTATCTTCAGGGAAGAGATTATGTGGTTCCGGAGGATATCAAGAAACTGGCGGTGCCGGTACTTTCTCACCGGCTGATCCTGGGGGCGGGATTCCTGAGAGGAGAAGAATTGGTGGCCAGGATATTGGAAGAGGTAGCTGTACCTACAGAAGAATGGGGAAAATAAGATGATTTTTTTGCTCATACTGGCAGGAGGGATACTGGCACAGCTCCTGGCAGAAAAATATTATGAAAAAAACTGGAGGAAACGGCTGAAAGCAGAGATCCGGTTCCAGAGGAAACCTGTATTTCAGGGGGAAGAAGGGATTCTGACAGAAATTATAGAAAACGATAAGAACTTATTTCTCCCTGCTCTTCAGGCCGGATTTGCCGTGAGCAGAAATCTTTCCTTTGGTCAGGAAGAAAATACCAGTGTGTCGGATCAGAGCTATAAAAGGGATATTTATTCTGTTATGGGGAGACAGAGGATCACCCGTCAAGTGCATTTTTTGGCAGTAAGACGGGGATATTATGAAATCAAAAAGGTGGATCTTGTGACCCGGGGAATCCTTCTGGCCGGGGAGATGTACCACACGATTCCCTGCAGCACTTATCTTTATGTCTATCCGAAAAAAATTTCCGGAGAAAACTGGGAGCAGCTTTTTTGGCAGATTTCAGGAGTGCATGAGTCCAGAAAAAGACTTTTGGAAGACCCGTTTCAGTTTCGAGGGATCCGGGAGTATACTGTGGAAGATCCTATAAACAAGATCAACTGGAAGGCCAGTGCCAGAACGGGAAATCTCATGGTGAACCAGCATAATTCTGCAGTATCGGGAAATATATACATACTCCTGGATGTGGAAGATGAGACCGTGTGGAAATATGAGGAGATCCACGAGGAGGGAATCCGGCTGGCTGCAGCAGCGGCAGAAAGCTTTCTGTCCAGAGGGATCGAGGTGGGTCTGATCACCAATGGAAAAGACTGCAAAGAGAAGGGGGAAATTTTTCTGCCCGGGCAGTCTGGCCGGGGACAGGCTGCAAAATTTTTCCAGTGCCTTGCCAGGATCGATCTGGGAGCACAAAGCAGGAAATTTTCCGACTGCATGGAAGAAAAAAGGGAGCTGCTTTTGGCAAAGGAAAGTTTCTGCATATTGATTACCAAAAATCAATATAGGGAATTGGCAGAGGTTATGGCAGAGCTGGGAGAGAAAAACCGGGGAAGCGTTTATCTCGCCACCCTGTATCCGGAAATGGAGCTGAAAATAAAGAGAAGACAGGATATGGAAGTCCTTCGCTGGGAGGTAAAAAGATGAGGGAGGACAAAATCTTAAAAGTATACGGCTATCTGCATCTGTGGATTTTTACAGCAGGGATCCTTCTGCTCTTTCTGGAAGCAGGAGGAGCTCTTACCTGCCGATCCGGGACTAGGCTGCTTTTGCTGGCTGTTCCTGCTGTAATCTTTCGCGAAGTATCGCTCAGAGGAAAAAAGATCTGGAGTTATCTCGCGGCATCTCTTTTGGTTCTGGGGCTGCTCTGGTTTTTGGGAGGAAAGGGCTGGGAGAGAGTCTGCCTTCTTTTAGGAGCTGTTTTCTTTCTGATTCTGTTTTTTGTCCAGAGGATCAGCGGGAACAGAGAAGCTTTTTTTCGGCCTTCTTACGCCTGCCTTCTGGCTTTTGCTCTGGGCTATATCCTTTCTCTGGCCTATGGGACAAAGGCTGTGGGAAATCTATTTGCAGTTCTTGCAGGCATCTATTGGCTGCTGATCTTGTGGAGCAGGAACCGGGAGCATTTCCTGGATTACTGCGGGGATTATGAAAATCTGCACCGGTTTCCGAAACAGAGGATCGCCTATGGGAGCCGGTTAATGCTGGTGCTTCTCACGGTACTTACAGTTGGCTGTATGGCGGTGCTGCCTTTTCTGGGGATTGACAGAGGCGTTTTGGCAGCGCTGGAGTTATTGAGACGGTTTCTGGCCATGCTGCTGTCGGGAGAAAGAAAGAGTCCGGAAACAGAGGAACTGCCGGAGGGGGAACCGGGCATCCAGCCTGGTTTTTTTGGAGGAGGAGAGGAGCCTTCTCCTTTCCTGACGGCTCTGTGGGAGATTCTGGAAAAAGTTTTTACCATAGCGGTGATCCTGGCAGTAGCAGGAGGGATCTGTGCATTTCTTTACTGGCTGTATAAAAAATATAACAGCCAGGCAGGAGAAAACGGAGATATCCTGGAAAGCCTGAAGCCTTCCAAAAGAGAGGAAAAAGAAAGGCTGAAAAAAAGCCGTGGATCTGGCCGTGGATTTTGGCAGGGCAGAACACCTGAAGCCAGGATACGGAAAGCCTACAGGCAAAAGATCATAAGAAAAGGGAAGCCTTTTGCGGCCGCCACACCCCAGGAGCTGGAGGATGAGGCGGGCCTTCAAAAAGGGAAGGAAAGAGAGGAATTCCACAGTCTTTATGAAAAAGCCAGGTATGGAAATGTCTCCTGCACACAGGAGGAGGCAAAACGCATGAAGGAACTGGAGAGGGTGGACTTTTCCTGAAAAATAGTGTAGAATGGCTCATAGCGAAAAAAAGAGGTAAGGAAATATGGGAACTGGAATTCCGGTGAAGCTGCAGGTGTTTGAAGGTCCTCTGGATCTGCTTCTCCATTTGATCGAGAAAAATAAAGTAAATATCTATGATATTCCGATTGCCCAGATAACGGATCAGTATATGGAATACATTCACCAGATGCAGCGAGAAGACCTGAACATCATGAGTGAATTTATGGTGATGGCGGCTACCCTGATCTCCATTAAATGCCGGATGCTCCTGCCAAAAGAGGTAAATGAAGAAGGCGAGGAAGAAGATCCCAGAGAGGAACTGGTCCGTCAGCTTCTGGAATATAAGATGTATAAATACATGTCTTATGAGCTCCGTGACCGTATGGCAGCGGCGGCAAAGAATGTATACAAAGCGCCTACAGTGCCTGCAGAGGTCCTTTCTTACAGGGAACCGGTAGATACCGGAGAGCTTCTGGAAGGTCTTACCCTGGCAAAACTAAACGACATCTTCCAGAGTGTGATCCGCAGACAGGAAGACAAGGTAGATCCCATCCGAAGCAAGTTCGGAAAAATTGAAAAAGAAGAGGTCAGCCTGCCTGACAAAATGGAAGAAGTGGAGGAGTACGCCAGAAACCATAAAAATTTCGGTTTTCGGGATCTTCTTTCCAGACAGTCCAGCAAGGTCCAGGTGATCGTTACCTTTCTTTCCATTCTGGAGCTGATGAAGATGGGAAAAATCCGTATCAGCCAGGAAGAGATTTTCGGAGAGATTTACATTGAAAGCTGTATGAAAGGGATAGAATAAATGGAACTGAAGAAGATCGAAGGGGCCATAGAGGCCATACTCTTTGCCATGGGAGAGGCGGTATCTGTAAAGGATCTGGCCAAGACTATCGGTCATGATACGGATACGACCAGAAAGATCATCCGGAATATGATGCTGAAATACCAGGCAGAGGACAGAGGCATTAAGATCATAGAGCTGGAAGATTCCTTTCAGATGTGTACCAAAGAGGAATATTATGATTATCTGGTGGCAATGGCGCTTCAGCCTAAGAAGGCGGTCCTTTCCGATGTTATGCTGGAGACCTTGTCCATTATCGCTTATAAACAGCCGGTAACAAAACTGGAAATTGAGAAAATCCGGGGAGTAAAATCAGACCATGCAGTGAATAAACTGGTTGAGTTTGGACTGGTGCGGGAGGTAGGACGTCTGGATGCTCCCGGAAGGCCCATTTTGTTTGGGACCACGGAAGAATTCCTGCGGAATTTCGGAGTACAGGGACTGGATGATCTGCCGGAGATCGATCCGGTGCAGATGGAAGATTTTAAGGCGGAAGCAGAGGAAGAGATCCAGCTTCAGCTTGATGTATAAAGAGATCAGGAGATGCTGCAGACAGCGCCGAAAGCTGTTTGTGGCATCTTTTTTTGTGCAGGTTCATACCTTCTATAATAAGGGCCCCTGTCAGAGCGGGTTCATCTCTGGATAAGGAAACAAGAAGGAGAGTCAGGTATGAAAAAATCCGGGAAATTATGGATCATAGGAATTCTGGTATGTCTGGAAGTTTTTTTGCTGCCCCGGCAGGTCTGGGCAGAGGGGAAAGTCCAGGAACCGGAAAATCTCTATGCTCTGTCTGCCGTACTGATGGACGGAGACTCAGGAAGGATACTTTTCGGGAAGAATGAAAAAGAGCAGAGACCTATGGCCAGCACCACCAAGGTCATGACCTGTATTCTGGTGCTGGAATCAGGAAAACTGGAAGAAACGGCCAAGACTTCTTCCTACGCCGCCTCTATGCCGGAGGTACATATGGGAGCCAGAGAAGGAGAGACCTATCGTGTCAGGGACCTTCTCTATGCTTTGATGCTGGAGAGTTATAATGATGCGGCAGTGATATTGGCAGAACATATCGCCGGGAGTACAGAGGGATTTGCAGATAAGATGAATGAGAAAGCCCGCAAGATCGGCTGTACAGATACCTGGTTTATTACCCCGAATGGTCTGGACGCCCAGGAGGAAACAGAAGAAGGAGTCAAGATCCATTCTACCACTGCCGAAGACCTGGCCCGGATCCTTAGGTACTGCATCAAGGAATCCTCTGCCAGAGAAGAGTTTCTGGAGATCACCCGTACTCCTGCCTATACCTTTACAGACACTGCCGGGGCCAAAACTATTTCCTGCACCAACCATAATGCTTTTCTGAATATGATGGAGGGAGCCCTGACAGGAAAGACTGGATTTACCAGTGATGCGGGCTACTGCTATGTAGGCGCTCTGGAACGGGACGGGAAGACGCTGATCGTGGCACTGCTGGGCTGTGGGTGGCCTAATAATAAAAATTATAAATGGTCAGATACCAGAAAGCTTATGGAATATGGACTGGAAAACTATAACTGGCAGAGCTTTGCAGAGGAAACGCTGCCCCAGATGCCCCAGTATCTGCCGGTGGAAGGGGGCCGGACTCAGATTCTCGGCACTTCCGCACAGGTGAAGCTTACTCTGGAAGACATTTCCCAGGAAGAGGGACTGCTCCTTCGGAAGGACGAAAAGCTGGAGGTGACCTGCAGGCTGGAGGAAGAACTGAGGGCGCCGGTGAAAGCAGGAGAGAAAACAGGGGAGATACTGTATCAGCTGGATGGCGAGACCTTGAAAACA
>UQSX01000037.1 GCA_900543715.1 uncultured Blautia sp.
CGTGGAGTTCTGGTTTGAGCTGCAAAGCGCCGGGCCTGCAGAAATTTCCATTTTTCCAAGCTGAAGTTTTTCGGCCATCCATGGCAGAACTTATATGCAAAATCTGCCGGAAAATTTGCATTTTCGGTAGTATTCTGTTAAACTAAAAAAATGGAAAAAATATAAGCGGATTATGGGCCTGGCTGTAAATTATATAATGTCATTCTGAAAAAGCCGGCCTTATTGCCGGCTTTTTTTGGGAGGAAATGAAAATGCCGCCTTTACAGGGACAATGGTTGGAGGCTTTAAAGCCAGAGTTTAAGAAGCCTTATTATAAGGAACTATTTACAAAGGTAGGGGAGGAATATCAGAGAAGAAAGATTTTTCCAGCCCCGGATGATATATTTAACGCTTTTCATCTGACACCTCTGGATCAGGTGAAAGTGGTGATCTTAGGACAGGATCCTTATCACAATGACGGACAGGCCCACGGACTTTGCTTCTCGGTGAAGCCTGATGTAGAGATACCGCCGTCTCTGGTCAATATCTATCAGGAACTCCACGACGACTGCGGCTGCTATATTCCGGACAACGGATATCTGATAAAATGGGCGCAGCAGGGTGTGCTCCTTCTGAATACAGTCCTTACTGTCCGGGCCCATCAGGCAAATTCTCACAGAGGAATCGGCTGGGAAGAGTTTACCGATGCTGCCATCCGGGTACTGAATGAACAGGACCGCCCCATGGTCTTTATGCTGTGGGGAAGACCGGCTCAGATGAAAAAGGTCATGCTGGATAATCCAAGACATTTGATACTGGAAGCGCCTCATCCCAGCCCCTTGTCGGCTTTCCGGGGATTTTTTGGCTGCAGACATTTCAGCAAAGCCAATGCTTTCCTCAGGGAGCATGGACTGGAGCCCATTGACTGGCAGATAGAAAACAGACAGGGGAATTAAGATACATGGAAAAGAAAAATGACAATACTTTATTAAAGAATGCCTCTTTCCTCATGGTGGCAGCGCTGATATCCAAGATTATCGGGCTGATCTATAAAAGTCCTTTATCTGCGACTTTGGGAAATGAAAGTTTTGGGTGTTTCAGTTTTGCTCAGAATGTATATCTGATCCTGCTGATGATTTCTTCTTACAGTATTCCTCAGGCAGTATCTAAGATCATGGCGGAGAGGATTGCCTTTAAACGATATAGAGATGCCCAGAGGATCTTTAAGGGGGCGCTTCTCTATGCGGTGATCGTAGGAGGCGTTGTGGCTATATTCTGCGTTGTGGGAGCGCCGATTCTTATACCGGAAAGTATGGCAAATGCGAGACTGGCTCTTCAGTTCCTTTCACCGACAATTTTTCTTTCTGGGATCCTGGGCGTTTTCCGGGGATATTTCCAGGCATACAGAAATATGCTGCCTACCTCTTTGTCTCAGATTTTTGAACAGATCGCAGTGGCTGTAGTGGCTCTGGTTATGGCAAACGTCATGGTGAATTATTTTGCGGATGCCCAGACCGATGTGCTCAGAAGCTGGAGCGCCGCAGGTGCAACCATGGGAACCGGAGCAGGAGTAGCCACGGCTCTGACTTTCATGCTGGCGGTATACTGGGTCAACCGAAAGATCATTCGGAAGAAGATCATGAGGGATACGGTATCTGTAAATGAGAGTTATTCTTCCGTGATGAAGAATATTATCCTGATCGTATCCCCAATTATCCTCAGTTCATTCCTGTATAATGTAAACACTTATCTGAACAGCAGAATTTATTCTCAGATTTCAGGTATGCAGGGCCTGGACAGCAGTCTTATTGAAAGTTTGTATGCAGAGTGCGGATATTTCATGACGCTGATCAACATTCCCTTGACGCTGGCCAGCACTGCGCCTACCTCTATGCTTCCTGAAGTTTCGGGAGCATATGCCATAGGAGATATCAGAGAGGCAAAAGAGAAAATCAACAAGGCAACATGGCTGAGCATGTTTATTTCGATTCCATGTTCTGTGGGATTATTTGTGCTGGCAGGCCCTATTACCAGACTTCTGTTTCCGGCAACAGACAAAGTGGCGGGATATCTGATGATGATCGGCGCGGTTACGGTGATCATGAATGGAATGTCTAACATTTCCAACGGCGTCCTTCAGGGAATCGGAAAAGCCCATCTGCCTATGATCCATGCGGCAGTGGCGCTGGTGGCGGACGTGGTGCTTATGGCAGCGCTGATGTTCGCAACTGATCTGGGAATTTACAGCATACCAATTGCGATGATCGTCTATGCTTTGGTTATGTGTATTCTGAACCATATGTCTATGCGAAAGGAGCTGGATTACAGGAATCCATGGAAAGAAGCTTATCTTATGCCTTTCCTGGCATCTCTGCCTATGGGAGCTGCCGCATTTCTGGTATACAGGGGGTTGTATTTCCTTACAAGAAATCTTCCGGGAGGAAATCTGATCGCCCTTATACCTGCTATAGGAATTGCTGCATGTATTTATTTCCTGATTTATCTGCTTATCTCTCATCCCAAGGAGGATAATCTGGCAGGACTTCCTGGAGGAAGAAAACTGGCAGAAATCGGAATGAAACTTCATATTTTGAAAGGATAGAAACGTAAGGAGGGCCCCTCTTAAGCTGCTTTTATTGGCTTAAGAGGGGCCCTCCGGTATTTTATCAGAGCTTTTTAAAGGCTGTAGAAAGCATTAATTTGATACGGTTTAACTGATTTACCTCGCTTGCTCCAGGGTCATAGTCCACAGCTACGATATTGGCTTCCGGGTAATCCTTTCGTATGGCTTTGATAACGCCTTTACCTACAATATGGTTAGGCAGACAGCCGAAAGGCTGGATACATACGATATTTGGCGTACCGCCGTGGATCAGTTCCATCATCTCTCCGGTCAGGAACCATCCCTCTCCGGTCTGGTTGCCCAGAGATACGATAGGCTCTGCCATTTTGGCAAGATCTGAAATCTTGGCAGAAGGAGTGAAATGTTTGCTCTTGGAAAATTCTTTGTTGGCAGCGCTTCGGATAAATTCGATAGCGGCAATTCCAAGATTTCCTTCCTTGGCCAGGGTCTTTTTAAAGCCCAGATAATTGGACTTAAAGTTCAGATTGTAGAAGCAGTAGCACATAAAGTCGATAAGATCCGGGCATACAGGCTCGGCACCTTCTTTTTCCAGAAGCTCTGCCAGATGATTATTGGCAGCAGGAAGGAATTTTACCAGGATCTCTCCTACGATTCCAACTTTTGGCTTTTTTTCATCTGTGATAGGCAGAGCGTCAAATTCCCGGATCATCTGGCGGCATATCCGGTTGAACTGAGCAAAAGAGGCATGTCTTCCAGACAGGAAGGACTTACATCTCTTTTCCCATTTTTTATGCAGGGCGTTGGCAGAGCCTTTTACTTTCTCATAAGGACGCATGCGGTAGATACACTTCATAAGGATATCTCCGAAGACAGCTCCATAGGAAAGTCGTACTGCCAGTTTCGGCGTGATCTTGAATCCAGGATTTTCTTCCAGTCCGCTTAAATTAATGGAGATCACAGGAATAAAGCCCATGTCCGCCTTCTTAAGAGCCCTCCGGATAAATCCGATATAATTGGAAGCACGACAGCCTCCTCCGGTCTGGGACATGATAATGGCAACTTTATGTAAGTCGTATTTTCCTGACAGCAGAGCCTGCATGATCTGGCCTACTACCATGAGAGAAGGATAGCAGGCATCGTTATTTACATATTTTAAACCTACGTCTACGGCTTCTTTGTTGTCATTGGGCAGCACCTCCAGATTGTATCCGCAGGCGTTAAAGGCTGCCTCCAGAATGGAGAAGTGGATAGGCGACATCTGAGGGCAGAGAATGGTGTAGTTCTTCCTCATTTCCTCTGTAAAAGGCACTTTCTTAATGGAAGAAGGAACAATGGTCCTCTCTGTATGCTGCTGTTCTTTTACCCGGATGGCGGCGATCAGAGAACGGACACGGATACGTGCAGCTCCCAGGTTGTTTACCTCATCAATCTTTAAGCATGTATAGATCTTGCCGCTGCCGGTAAGGATTTCACTTACCTGGTCAGTAGTCACGGCGTCCAGACCGCAGCCAAAGGAATTTAACTGGATAAGATCCAGATTGTCTCTTTCCTTTACAAAGTTGGCTGCGGCGTACAGTCTTGTATGGTACATCCACTGGTCATTGACACGGAGAGGCCGTTCAATGGGAGCCAGATGGGAGATGGAATCTTCCGTAAACACCGCCAGTCCATAGGAATTGATCAGGTCAGGAATACCATGGTGGATTTCCGGATCGATATGGTAGGGACGTCCTGCCAGGACGATTCCCCGTCTTCCGGTTTCATCCAGATACTTGAGAGTTTCCTCACCTTTCCGCATAATGTCTTTTCTGCACCGGTCCATTTCCAGCCAGGCTTCTCTGGCCGCATGGCGGATTTCCTCCTCCGGGATATCCGGGAATTCTTCAACCAGCCGCTGGGTAACGGTTTCCTCGCTGGTAAGCGCCAGGAAAGGATTGTGGAACCGGATGCCGGGGTCATTTAACTCATCCACATTGTTCTTGATATTCTCCGCATAGGAGGTAACGATGGGACAGTTGTAGTGGTTGACTGCATCTGAGAACTCCTGGCGCTCATAAGGGATACAAGGATAGAAAATGTATTTTACACCCTGTTTCAGCAGCCAGGTGATATGTCCGTGGGCCAGCTTGGCCGGGTAACATTCAGATTCACTGGGAATGGACTCAATGCCCAGCTCATAAATCTTTCTGGTGGAAGTCGGAGAAAGCACTACCTGATATTTCAAGTCTGTAAAGAAGGTATACCAGAAAGGATAGTTCTCAAACATATTCAGAACCCTTGGGATTCCAACCTTTCCCCTTACTGCTTTGTCCTCTGAGAGAGGAGTGTAGGAGAAAAGTTTTTTATACTTATATTCAAATAAGTTGGGAACATGGTCTTTATTTTTTTCTTTGCCGATTCCGCGTTCACACCGGTTGCCGGAAATATACTGGCGGCCGCCGGAGAATCTATTGATGGTCAGACGGCAGTTGTTGGTACATCCCTTGCAGTTGGCCATAGTAGTTTTGTATTCCAGAGTGTTGATTTTTTCAATGGGGAGCATAGTGGTTTCTTTCCCCTGCTGGTATCGTTCTCTGGCGATGAGGGCTGCACCGAAGGCTCCCATGATACCGGCAATATCCGGACGGATCGCGTGGCAGTCTGCAATTTTTTCAAAACTGCGGAGGACCGCATCATTGTAGAAAGTACCTCCCTGGACGACAATATGCTTTCCAAGTTCTGAGGCATCAGACACTTTAATAACCTTATAGAGAGCATTTTTAATAACAGAGTAGGCCAGTCCTGCGGAGATATCCGCTACAGAAGCCCCTTCCTTCTGGGCCTGCTTTACCTTGGAGTTCATAAATACTGTACAGCGGGTTCCAAGGTCAATGGGGTGCTCTGCAAAAAGGGCGGCTTTGGCAAAGTCCTGAACACTGTAATTCAGAGATTTGGCAAAAGTCTCGATAAAAGAACCGCAGCCGGAGGAGCAGGCCTCATTGAGCTGTACGCTGTCTACGGTCTGATCCTTGATCTTAATACATTTCATGTCCTGGCCGCCGATATCCAGAATACAGTCTACCTCCGGATCGAAGAAGGAGGCGGCATATTGGTGAGATACTGTCTCCACCTCTCCCTCATCCAGCATAAGAGCCGCTTTTATAAGGGCTTCTCCGTATCCGGTGGAGCAGGAGTAGGCAATTTTGGCGCCCTTAGGCAGCTGGGAATAGATTTCCTGGACTGCGGTGATGGAAGTGGCCAGGGGGCTGCCGTTATTATTGCTATAGAAGGAATACAGAAGGGAGCCATCCTCTCCCACCAAAGCAGCTTTGGTAGTGGTAGAGCCGGCGTCAATTCCCAGATAGCAGTTTCCCTTATATGTAGAAAGATCTCCGGTTTTTACATTGTACTGACTCTGCCGCTGGTTAAATTCTTCGTAATCCTCTTTTGTGGCAAAAAGAGGATCCATACGGTTTACCTCAAAATCCATCTTGATCGAAGCTTTCAAACGGTCTCTCATGGAGGTTACGGATACTCCCTGAGCTTCCGGCTTTACATTAAGGGCAGAGCCGATAGCGGCAAACAGATGAGAGTTCTCCGGAACGATGGTGTGTTCCTGGTCCAGCTTTAAGGTGCGGATGAAGGCAACTTTTAATTCAGAAAGAAAGTGGAGAGGGCCGCCTAAGAAGGCTACATGTCCCCGGATAGGCTTGCCGCAGGCCAGGCCGCTGATAGTCTGGTTTACCACAGCCTGGAAAATAGAGGCAGCCAGATCTTCCTTGGTAGCGCCGTCGTTGATCAGAGGCTGGATATCAGTTTTCGCGAAAACTCCGCATCTGGCGGCAATGGGATAAAGGGCCTTATAGTGTTTTGCGTATTCATTAAGACCGGGAGCGTCTGTCTGCAGAAGCGACGCCATCTGGTCGATGAAGGAACCTGTGCCGCCGGCGCAGATACCGTTCATACGCTGTTCTACGTTGCCTCCTTCAAAATAGATGATCTTGGCGTCCTCGCCTCCGAGCTCAATGGCCACATCTGTCTTTGGAGCCAGTTCCTGGAGAGAGGTGGACACGGCAATAACCTCCTGGACAAAGGGTACTTCCAGATGGTTGGCCAGAGTCAGACCTCCGGAACCGGTGATCACAGGAGCTACCTGAATCTCTCCCAAAGCTTTATAGGCTTTATCCAGCAGCTTTGCCAGAGTATTCTGAATATCAGCAAAATGACGCTCATAGTCAGAAAACAGAAGCTCATGCTGAGGACTTAACACTGCGATCTTTACAGTGGTGGAGCCAATATCGATACCTAAGGGGTACAGGGTTTGGTTCATTGTATTATCTGCTGACATAGTCAGAAGACCTCCTCTTTACTTGTGTTTTACTATAAAAGTCCGCAGCACACGATAATTCGCGGGCTTTGGCTTTGGTTTTAGGTTTCTTCTTATTTTATATATCTGTGAAAAATCACAGTACATTATACGACAATCTATTAAAAAAAACAATTACAAATATTTGTCAGCCATTGCGTTTAAAACAGCTCTATGATAGAATAGGTCGGGTAACAGGGAGAAACAGGACTATTTTTGGTCAGATTCTCTAAATCAGCTGGCAATCCTTAAAAAAATGCCAGAAAACATGTAAGAATTATTTTAAAGTAAGAGGTTATATTTTATGTATACAGTATTGAAACAAGAAGGAAGGGCCAAAAGAGCCCGGATGGAAACGGTACATGGGACCATTGAGACTCCGGTATTTATGAATGTGGGAACAGCCGCCGCTATCAAAGGCGCTGTGTCTACAATGGATCTCCATGAGATCAAGACACAGGTGGAACTTTCCAACACATACCACCTCCATGTCAGACCAGGGGACAAGGTGGTGAAGCAGCTTGGAGGTCTGCACAAGTTTATGAACTGGGACCGGCCTATCCTTACGGATTCCGGCGGATTCCAGGTTTTTTCGCTGGCAAAGCTGCGCCAGATTAAAGAGGAGGGGGTTTATTTCCATTCTCATGTAGACGGAAGAAAGATCTTTATGGGGCCCGAGGAAAGTATGCAGATTCAGTCTAATCTGGGTTCTACCATTGCCATGGCTTTTGACGAGTGCCCGCCCAGCAAGGCGGACCGGAAGTATGTGGAAAATTCTGTAGCCCGTACTACACGGTGGCTGAAACGGTGCAAGGATGAAATGGCCCGTCTGAATTCCCTGGAGGATACGGTGAATCCTCACCAGCTTCTTTTTGGGATCAATCAGGGAGCCGTTTATGATGATATCCGTATTGCCCATGCCCAGGAGATCTCCCAGCTGGATCTGGACGGATACGCGGTAGGCGGTCTGGCTGTGGGTGAAACCCATGAGGAAATGTACCGGATCCTGGATAGTGTAGTGCCTCATCTTCCTGTGAACAAGCCTACCTATCTTATGGGAGTGGGAACACCGGCCAATATCCTGGAGGCTGTATCCAGAGGGGTGGATTTCTTTGACTGTGTTTATCCCAGCCGCAACGGACGCCACGGCCATGTGTACACAAACTTTGGAAAAATCAACCTTTTCAATGCCAAGTATGAGCTGGATCCCAGACCTATTGAGGAGGGATGCCAGTGTCCTGCATGCCGTCACTACAGCCGGGCGTATATCCGCCACCTGCTGAAGGCAAAGGAAATGCTGGGAATGCGGCTGTGCGTTCTTCACAATCTGTATTTCTACAATACCATGATGGAAGAAATCCGACAGGCATTAGATGATGGAAGATATGAGGAATACAAAAAACAGAAGCTGGAGAGTATGGCCGCCGGACCGATTTGCTCATAAGATGGCGAAAAATCTTAGAAAAGACTTGAAGAAAAAGGAAAAATTGTGTATGATAGCCATAGTGTCTATTTGTGGGCAGAGAAAGTTTAGTATTTAGTTTTAGGAGGAAGCAACATGTTATTATCAACGTCAACAGCCAGCGGTGCCGGTGCAATGCTGAGTCTGGTATTGCCTCTTGCGGTATTTTTTCTGTTAATGTATTTCATGATCATGAGACCGCAGAAAAAAGAGCAGCAGAGAGTTAAGAATATGCTGGCTGCTATGGAAGTAGGGGATACGGTCGTAACTACCAGCGGCTTCTATGGAGTCCTTATCAATATTACGGAGGAAGACGTGATCGTTGAATTCGGAAACAACAGAAACTGCAGAATTCCAATGAGAAAATCAGCGATCGCTGAAGTAGAAAAAGCCAGCGATGGTATAGCAGAATAAAAGACGGAAAAAATAAGAAGAAAACAGGTGCTGTAGGAATGATCCATACAGCACTTTTTCTTTCTGCCGGAAACTTTGTTTTATATTATCAGGAGGTAGAGGATTATGGCGTTTATCAGTCTGTTTGAAGTGATCGGTCCCAATATGGTAGGGCCTTCCAGCTCCCACACAGCAGGAGCGGCTTCCATGGCTCTTCTGGCCAGAAAGCTGTTTCCGGGAAAGATCAAGAAGGTAGATTTTACCCTCTATGGGTCTTTTGCAAAGACTTATCGTGGGCATGGCACGGACCGGGCCCTTATGGGAGGTATGCTGGGATTTGAGACCGATGATCTGAGGATCAGAGACTCTCTTACTCTGGCAGAAAAAGAGGGAATCGAATATACATTTACGATTTCAGAAGAAACCGACGGGATCCATCCCAACACAGCCGATATGAGGATAGAAGGAGAAAAGGGAGAGCGGCTTTTCGTCCGGGGGGAATCCCTGGGAGGAGGCAAGGTAAAGATCGTGAAGCTGAACAACATCTCCGTGGATTTTACAGGGGAATACAGTACCCTGATCGTCAGCCAGACAGACAAGCCGGGGGTCGTGGCCCATATTACAAAGGTTTTAAGCCAGGCCGGCGTAAACATTGCCTTTATGCGGCTGTTCCGGGAGGAAAAGGGAGCGGCTGCCTATACGGTGGTGGAATCTGATGAAAAGATTCCAGAAGACATACCGGGGAAGATTAAAGAAAACCCTCTGGTTTCTGACATTATGCTGGTGCAGCTTTAGGAGGAGAGAAAAATGGAATTTAATCATGGAACAGAATTGCTGGAGCTGTGTGAAAAAAACAGGGCGCCGATTTCCCTGATCATGAAACGAAGAGAAGCAGAGTTTTCCAGGATTTCAGAGGAGAAAGTGGAAGAAAAAATGAGAAAAGTTTTGGAGATCATGAAGGAGTCAGCCAGAAAGCCTTTAAAGAATCCCCTTCCCTCCATAGGCGGCCTGATCGGCGGAGAAGCCAGGAAACTGAAGGAATATCATGAAAAGGGGAGAAGTGTCTGCGGAGATCTGATGTCCAGAGCCATTACCTATGCGATGGCAGTGCTGGAAGTGAACGCCTCTATGGGAGTGATCGTGGCCGCTCCAACAGCAGGTTCTTCCGGGGTGGTTCCCGGCGTACTCCTGGCTCTTCAGGAAGAGTATGATCTGCCTGATGAGGAAATCCTCAAAGGGCTGTATACTGCAGGAGCCGTAGGTTATCTGCTGATGAAAAACGCTTCAGTGGCAGGTGCAGAGGCCGGGTGTCAGGCAGAGGTGGGATCAGCCTCGGCCATGGCTGCCGCAGCCGCAGTAGAAGTTATGGGAGGAACTCCGGACATGTGCTTAAACGCTGCTTCCGGAGCCCTGGCCAATCTTTTAGGGCTGGTCTGCGATCCCATTGCGGGGCTGGTAGAGGCTCCCTGCCAGAACCGGAATTCCGTAGGTGCAGCCAATGCCATGATCTGCGCCCAGCAGGCTCTGGCAGGAATTACCCAGGTGATCCCTTTTGACCAGATGGCAGAAGCTATGTATCATGTAGGCAGAAGCCTTCCCTTTGAACTGCGGGAAAGTGCCCTGGGCGGCTGCGCAGGGACCCCCGCTGCCTGCGCCCGGACCTGTGAGATTTTTTCCAGTCGTTCTTGAAAATACTCCTGTATAGGATTGCCATCAATGTAGGAACAGGTATCCATTTTCTGTGAATCTGCCGAGCATCCCTTGAGACATAAGACTCAAAGGAGCGCAGGCTGAGCAAGAAAAGGGATACCTGTTCCTGTTTTTTGCATATAGAATAAAAAAATTCCCAAAGGGGGAAAACCCCGCATTTGGGAAAGAAAGGAGAAAAAATGTTGTATATGAACCTGCCGGTGAGACAGGAGAATTTTTAGGCGAAGCCCGGCGGCCACAACAGCTTCAGACTGAGCAGCCGCTGTCTTCTTTCTGAACACTTATGAGTATAGGGGGTAATTGTGACAGCCCTGTGTCTGGAAAATAAAGGATTTCTAAAGACTTATAAAAAAATCTAAAGATACCGGGACAGAAAGTTCAGGACCGCTTTCCGAAAGAATGGAAGATATAAATAAAAGTCATAGCAGGTTATCGTATTATGACTTGAATTGTGGATAGAAAAGGATTATCATATTACTAATTACACTGTGAAAAATGACTGAATCAGAAGCTGAGGACAGGAAAGGAGATCATCAACTATGGAATATAAGATTGCCCTGATTCCCGGAGACGGAATCGGCCCGGAAATCGTGGGGGAGGCTAAAAAGATATTAGATAAGGTCTGTGAAAAATACGGACATAAATTTAGCTACGAAAAAGTGCTTTTGGGAGGCGCTTCTATTGACACCTGTGGAGTGCCCCTTACCCAGGAGGCCATTGATACTGCAAAAAGCTCCGATGCAGTGCTGATGGGATCTATTGGCGGAGACGCCAAGACTTCTCCCTGGTATAAGCTGGAGCCGTCGAAGAGGCCGGAAGCCGGCCTGCTGGCCATCCGGAAGGCTCTGAACCTGTTTGCAAATCTGAGACCGGCCTACTTATATGATGAATTAAAAGATGCCTGCCCGTTAAAGGAAGAGGTCATCGGAGATGGATTTGACATGATCATTGTCCGGGAACTGACAGGAGGCCTTTATTTTGGAGAGAGAAAGACCGTAGAGGAAAACGGTGTGAGAAAGGCCATTGACACCCTGACCTATGATGAGAAGGAGATCCGCAGGATCGCAGTGAAAGCTTTTGAGATCGCCGGAAAGAGAAGAAAGAAAGTCACCAGCGTGGATAAGGCAAATGTACTGGACTCCTCCAGACTCTGGAGAAAGGTTGTGGAAGAAGTGGCTGCAGATTATCCGGACATTACTCTGGAACATATGCTGGTGGACAACTGTGCTATGCAGCTTGTACATGATCCGGGACAGTTTGACGTGATCCTTACAGAGAACATGTTCGGAGATATCTTATCTGATGAGGCCAGCATGGTCACAGGTTCTATCGGAATGCTTTCTTCCGCCAGCTTAAATGAGACCAAGTTCGGTCTGTATGAACCCAGTCACGGCTCTGCTCCGGACATTGCAGGAAAAGGGATTGCAAACCCCATTGCCACCATTCTCTCTGCTGCCATGATGCTCCGTTTCTCCCTGGATCTGGACAAAGAGGCTGATGCAGTGGAGGCAGCAGTGCAGCAGGTGCTGAAAGAAGGCTACCGTACTGTGGATATCATGTCAGACGGCATGAAAGAGGTTGGTACAAAAGAAATGGGAGATCTGATCGCAGAACACATATAATATACATAGAAAGGAATAGAGATTATGAGAAGTGACGCCGTAAAAACAGGGATGCAGCAGGCACCCCATCGTTCTTTATTTAATGCACTGGGACTGACAAAAGAGGAATTATCCAAGCCTTTGGTGGGAATTGTCAGCTCATATAATGAGATCGTACCGGGACATATGAACCTGGATAAGATCGTAGAAGCCGTGAAGCTGGGAGTGGCTATGGCAGGAGGAACCCCTATTGTGTTCCCGGCGATTGCGGTATGTGATGGTATTGCCATGGGCCATATCGGTATGAAATATTCTCTGGTTACCAGAGACCTGATCGCAGATTCCACAGAGGCTATGGCCATGGCCCATCAGTTTGACGCTCTGGTAATGGTACCGAACTGTGACAAGAATGTGCCGGGACTTTTAATGGCTGCTGCCAGGATCAATGTTCCTACAGTATTTGTAAGCGGCGGTCCCATGCTGGCAGGAAGAGTCCATGGGCAGAAAAGAAGCCTTTCTTCCATGTTTGAAGCAGTAGGCTCCTACAGCGCAGGAACCATGACCGAGGAAGAAGTAGAAGAATTTGAAAATAAAGTATGCCCTACCTGCGGCTCCTGCTCCGGAATGTATACTGCAAACAGTATGAACTGCCTGACAGAGGTACTGGGAATGGGACTGAAAGGAAACGGGACCATTCCGGCAGTTTATTCTGAAAGAATTAAGCTGGCAAAACATGCAGGTATGCAGGTTATGGAAATGTACAGAAAAAATATCCGTCCAAGAGATATTATGACAAAGGACGCGATCTTAAATGCCCTGACTGTGGATATGGCACTGGGATGTTCTACCAACAGTATGCTGCATCTGCCGGCCATCGCTCATGAGATCGGATGGGATTTTGACATTACTTTTGCAAATGAGATCAGCGAGAAGACTCCGAACCTCTGCCACCTGGCACCGGCAGGGCCCACTTATATTGAAGACCTCAATGAGGCCGGAGGTGTTTATGCGGTGATGAACGAGCTGGCCAAGAAAGACCTGCTGAACCTGGACTGCATCACAGTAACAGGAAAGACGGTGGGAGAAAATATCCAGGGCTGTGTAAACAGAAATCCGGAGGTTATCCGCCCTGTTGACAATCCTTATACACAGACAGGAGGACTGGCCGTACTTACAGGAAATCTGGCTCCTGACGGAGGCGTGGTAAAGAAGAGCGCCGTGTGCGAGGAAATGATGGTACACGAAGGACCTGCCAGAGTCTTTGACTGTGAGGAAGACGCCATTGCCGCTATCAAAGGGGGCAAGATCGTGCCGGGAGATGTAGTGGTCATCCGTTATGAAGGACCAAAGGGAGGTCCGGGCATGAGAGAAATGCTGAACCCAACCTCTGCCATTGCCGGAATGGGACTGGGATCTTCTGTGGCGCTTATTACCGATGGAAGATTTTCAGGAGCTTCCAGAGGAGCTTCTATCGGACATATCTCTCCGGAGGCAGCAGTAGGAGGTCCTATCGCTCTGGTAGAAGAAGGAGATCTGATCCGGATCAATATACCGGAGAACAAGCTGGAACTGGCAGTTTCAGAAGAAGAACTGGCTAAGAGAAAAGAAAAATGGCAGCCTAGAGAGCCGAAGGTGACCACTGGTTATCTGGCCCGGTATGCGGCTATGGTTACCAGCGGAAACAGAGGAGCTGTACTGGAGGTACCAAAAAGATAGAAAAAGGGGAGGAGATTTCTATGCAGCTTACAGGAGCGGAAATTGTAATTGAATGTCTCAAAGAACAGGGAGTGGATACGGTCTTCGGTTATCCGGGAGGCACCATTCTGAACATATATGATGAATTATACAAACATCAGGACGAAGTCCATCATGTCCTGACATCCCACGAACAGGGAGCTGCCCATGCGGCGGACGGCTATGCCCGCTCTACGGGAAAGGTGGGCGTCTGTATGGCTACCAGTGGTCCGGGAGCCACCAATCTGGTTACCGGAATCGCTACTGCTCATATGGATTCCATTCCTCTCGTGGCCATAACCTGCAATGTAGGCCTGCCCCTTCTTGGAAAAGACAGCTTCCAGGAGGTGGACATTGCGGGAGTGGTCATGCCGATCACTAAGCACAGTTTTATCGTAAAGGATGTGGCCGATCTGGCAAAAACCATCCGCAGAGCTTTTAGGATCGCAAAGACAGGAAGACCAGGACCTGTTCTGGTGGATATTACCAAGGACGTGACTGCAAATAAGACAGAATTTTCTCCTGTCCAGCCTAAGGCAGTCCAGCCTTCTGTAAAAGAGATCACCCAGGAGGATCTTCAGACAGCAGCAGACATGATCAACAAAGCTAAAAAGCCTTATATCTTTGTGGGTGGCGGAGCTGTGGCAGCAGGCGCCTGGGAAGAAGTCCGCAGTCTTGCTTATAAGATCCAGTCCCCGGTGGCAGATTCTCTCATGGGAAAAGGAGTTTTTCCGGGGGAAGATCCATACTATACAGGTATGCTGGGCATGCATGGGACCAAAACCTCTAATCTGGGAGTTACCAGGTGTGATCTTCTGATTGCAGTGGGCGCCCGTTTTTCCGACCGTGTGATCGGCAATGCCAAGAATTTTGCCAAGAATGCCAAGATTATCCATATTGACGTGGATGGAGCGGAAATCAATAAAAACGTTCTGGTGGACTGCAGGATTATTGGCGACGCCAGGGAAGTTCTGAAAAAGCTTCTGCCTCTGATAGAGCAGGCAAAGCATGAAGAATGGATAAAAGAGATTGAAGAGCTGAAGGCAAAATACCCTCTTACCTATAATCCCCAGGGACTTACAGGCCCGGCAGTGATCGAAGAACTGTACAGACAGACAAATGGCAACGCTATTATTACCACAGAGGTAGGACAGAACCAGATGTGGGCGGCTCAGTATTATAAATTCAAGAGCCCCAGGACCTTCCTTTCTTCCGGCGGCCTAGGAACCATGGGTTACGGTCTGGGGGCGGCTATCGGAGCCAAGATGGGAAATCCGGATAAAGTAGTCATTAACGTGGCCGGAGACGGGTGCTTCCGTATGAATATGAATGAACTGGCAACGGCTACCAGAAACAATTTGGCTCTGGTAGAAGTGATCGTCAATAACCAGGTGCTGGGTATGGTGCGTCAATGGCAGACCCTCTATTATGAAAAACGGTATTCCAATACTATACTTCAGGATAAAGTAGACTATGTGAAGCTGGCGGAGGCCATGGGAGCCGTGGGTATGAGAGTTACCAGGAAAGAGGACCTTCCAGAAGCTATCCGCAAGGCTATTGATCTGAACACTACTGTTCTTATTGACTGTGTTATCGACAGCGATGACAAGGTATTTCCTATGGTATCTCCAGGTGCCAATATCGAGGACGCTTTTGACGCAGAAGATTTGAAGACTGGCAGATAATGTCTTTCTGAAAAGGACAAATGTTTTTATTGACAAAAATATGTCAAAGGATTAGAATAAGGTCAGCATATAAATATGAGGTGGCGCAGAAGCAAGTCCTAAAAGGCTGCGGCACCTCATTCTTTATAGAAAAATTTAAGAGGAGGAAAGAGTCGTGAGCAGAGTTTACAACTTTTCAGCAGGTCCGGCAGTATTGCCGGAGGAAGTGTTAAAAGAAGCAGCAGAGGAGATGCTGGATTACAGAGGGTGCGGAATGTCCGTTATGGAGATGAGCCACCGATCCAAAATGTTTGAAAACATTATCCAGGAAGCTGAGTCTGATTTGAGAGACCTGCTTGAAATTCCGGACAATTACAAGGTACTGTTTCTTCAGGGAGGAGCCAGCCAGCAATTTGCCATGATCCCCATGAATCTTATGAAGAACCGGGTGGCAGACTATATCGTTACAGGCCAGTGGGCAAAAAAAGCATGGCAGGAAGCCCAGAAATACGGAAAGGCAAACAAGATCGCATCTTCTGAAGATAAGATATATTCCTATATACCGGACTGCTCTGATCTTCCTGTCAGTCCTGATGCGGATTATGTATATATATGTGAAAACAATACCATTTACGGAACAAAGTTTAAAAAGCTTCCAAACACTAAGGGGAAGACCCTGGTGGCAGACGTGTCTTCCTGTTTCCTGTCCGAACCGGTAGATGTAAGCAAGTATGGCATTCTCTACGGAGGCGTACAGAAGAACATCGGTCCCGCAGGCATGGTGATCTCTATTATCCGGGAAGACCTGATCACGGAGGATGTGCTTCCAGGGACTCCTACCATGCTGACTTTTAAGACCCACGCTGATGCAGCCTCCATGTACAATACTCCCAACTGTTACTGCATTTATATGTGCGGCAAGGTATTTAAATGGCTGAAGAAGATGGGCGGTCTATCCGCAATGAAGGAGCGCAATGAGAAAAAAGCAAAGATCCTCTATGATTTTCTGGATTCCAGCAGCTTGTTTAAGGGGACGGTGGTACCGGAAGACAGATCTCTTATGAATGTGCCGTTTATCACCAGAAATAAAGAATTAGATGCTAAATTTGTAAAGGAAGCCCAGGAGGCAGGGCTGGAAAATCTGAAAGGACACCGCAGCGTAGGCGGTATGAGAGCCAGCATTTACAATGCAATGCCTGTGGAAGGCGTAGAAGCCCTTGTAAATTTCATGAAGAACTTTGAAAAGGAGAATGGTTGATTATGTTTCAGTATCATTGCTTAAATCCCATCTCACCGGTGGGCCTGGAGAAATTTCCGGGAAAATACGAGAATACAGAGGAACTTGTCCAGGCAGATGCTGTTCTGGTAAGAAGTGCGGATATGCACAGCCTGGAGCTTTCTGATAAGACCGTAGCTGTAGCCAGAGCCGGGGCAGGGGTGAACAATATTCCTCTGGAGGAGATGGCAAAAAGGGGTGTAGTGGTTTTCAATACTCCCGGTGCAAATGCCAACGGCGTAAAGGAAATGGTTATTGCAGGTATGCTTTTAGCTTCCAGAGATATTGTGGGCGGCATTGAGTGGCTGGAGCAGCAGGAGGCTTCTGACGATATTGCAAAGAAAGCGGAGAAACAGAAAAAGAAGTTCGCCGGCTGTGAGATCAGTGGAAAGAAGCTGGGGATCATCGGACTTGGGGCCATCGGCGTCCGGGTAGCCAACGCAGCGGTACATTTGGGAATGGAAGTTTACGGATATGACCCCTTCATTTCTGTAGATGCGGCCTGGAGCCTGTCAAGGAGCATTCATCATATTAATGATGTGAATATGATCTATCGTGACTGTGATTATATTACCATTCATGTGCCCCTTATGGACAGCACCAGAAATATGATCGGCAGAGATGAGATTGCTCAGATGAAGGAGGGGGTAGTACTTTTGAACTTTGCCAGAGATCTGCTGGTAGATGAGGAAGCTCTTGCAGAAGCTCTGCGGGAGGGAAAAGTAAAGAAATATGTGACAGATTTTGCCAACCCTCTGGTAGCCAGTACGCCAAACACTCTGGTGACTCCTCATCTTGGAGCTTCCACAGAGGAATCTGAGGATAATTGTGCAGTCATGGCAGTCCAGGAGATCATGGATTACCTGGAAAATGGAAATATAAAAAATTCTGTAAACTATCCCAACTGTGATGCAGGGGCTTGCGTAGATGTAGGACGGGTGACGATCAACCATAAGAATATTCCAAACATGATCAGCCAGTTTACAAAAACACTGGGAGACGCAGGGGTAAATATCTCCAACATGACAAATAAGAGTAAGGGAGACTATGCTTATACCATGATAGACGTATCTTCTCCTATCTCGAAAGAGGTGGCCGATACCTTAAAGAGCATCAAGGGTGTATACAGAGTCCGTATTGTAAAATAATGGGGTAAAAATAAAAAAAACAACATCTTTTCTAAAAAGGCTGAAACAGATGAAAAATGCGAAAACTATTGCAGGCTCTATAAGGAGAAACCGTAAGAAAATCCTGAAGACGGTCAGGCTCCTTGAAAAGTCGAAAAAGGCCAGGCGTTAGGAGGTTTTTATGGCAGTTGTAAAACCATTTCCCGCTATCCGTCCTCAGGCGGTGAGAGCGGCTAAGATCGCAGCTCTTCCCTATGATGTTTTTACCAGGGAAGAAGCAAAACGAGAGGTAGAGAAGAATCCGCTGTCTTTTCTGAGAGTTGATCGTCCGGAGGTAGATTTTCCGGAGGAGACAGATATGTACAGTCCCCAGGTCTACAAAAAAGCGGGAGAATATCTCTGGAAGCTTCTGGATAAAGGTGATATGTGCCAGGACATGGAGGCCTGTTATTATATCTATGAACTGGATAACGGACATCATGTACAGACAGGAATCGCTGCCTGTGTATCCGTAGATGATTACCTGAACCATGTGGTCAAGTGTCATGAGAATACAAGACCTGAGAAAGAAGCAGACCGTATTCGGCATATTGAAGCATGTCAGGCCCAGACAGGACCTATCTATCTGGCGCATCGTCCGGATCCGGAGCTTCGCAGACTGGTGGATATTCGGAAGCGCGGTTATCCATCCTATAATTTCCTGGCAGAAGACGGAGTGCGTCACAGAGTCTGGGTCATATATCAGGGAAGTGTTATAGAAAAAATCCAGCAGCTTTTTAGCAGAATGGGCAGCATTTACATTGCCGACGGTCATCACAGAGCGGCAGCAGCAGTAAAGATTGCTAAGAAGCGGAGAGAACAAGATCCTATGTATACAGGAAAAGAGCCGTTCAACTATTTTCTCAGTGTACTTTTTCCCTGGGACGAACTGCAGATTATTGAGTATAACCGTGTGGTGAGAGATCTGGGCGGAAAGTCGCCGGAGGTATTTCTGAATGAGACGGGAAAATACTTTTTTGTAGAGAAAAGGGGCGCTTCTCCGGTAAAGCCTGAAGAAAAAGGTACTTTTGGACTGTACGTAGGGAAATCCTGGTATCTGCTCCGCATCAAGGAAGAATGCAGATCCGCCGATCCTGTAAAAGGCCTGGATGTATCCATTCTTCAGGATTATCTTCTGGACCCGGTCCTGGGGATCAAAAATCCCAAGGAAGATCCCAGACTTCAGTTTGAAGGAGGCGTCAAAAGCCTTCAGGAGCTGGAGAGAGAGGCGGACCAGACAGAGGGGGCGGCCTTTACACTTTATCCTACTCACATGGAAGAACTGATAAAGGTGGCAGATGAGGGAAGGCTGATGCCTCCAAAATCTACCTGGTTTGAACCTAAGCTGAGAAGCGGTCTTTTTATCCACAGGATATAGATGTGGATTTACCATAGAAGCAGGAAAAACAGGAGCAGGGCTTTCCGATTTTGAAAACCGGAAGTCCTGCTCCTGTTTTTAAGCATTTTTTAATAGCCGTCTACATGAAGAAGTTCATGTACTTTGCCTTTTAACAGTCCGTCGTACAGGGAGAGAATCAAAGGATTCTCGTCTGCCTTCCGGATGCTGGTAATATTATCTGCCTGATACAGACCGTCTCTTCTTGCTGATTTGGTACGGTTGCCGGCTCTTGGGGGCTGTCCGCCTCCCATGATACAGCCTCTTCTGCAGGCCATGATCTCTACGATATGGTAATGTTTCTTTCCGCTCTTGATATTTTCCATAACTGTCCGGGCATTGGCCAGACCGCTGGCTACGCAGACATTGAGAGGAATACCCTGGTAAGTAACGGAAAATTCTTTGATTCCCTCATCTCCTCTGGCTCCTGCCTCTGCTACGGAGTCCATAGTAGCCTTGTCATGTTTGTCTGCAAAGCGGCGGAGCATAGCTTCGGTAACACCGCCTGTTACGCCGAAGATCACACCGGCGCCGGAGCCGAAACCGAAAGGCATGTCACAGGCTTCCGGAACAAGAGTAGCGAACTCAATGCCGGAATTGCGGATCATGCGGATCACTTCAGTGGTGGTGATCACCACGTCAGTATCCTGTTCACCCTTGGTAAAGTTGTTGGGGCGGAGGATCTCCATCTTCTTTGCAGTACAGGGCATGATGGAAACCACGAAGGTCTTTTTGCCCTGATTCTTTTCATAGCCTCTGTAATATTCTTTCATAACTGCTGAGAACATTCCCTGAGGAGAGCGGCAGGTAGAAAGGTTGTCTTTGTATTCCGGATACTGGTCGCAGAGGAATTTTACCCATGCCGGACAGCAGGAGGTAAAGAGAGGAAGCTTATCGCCCTGTCCCAGACGTTCCAGAAATTCTTTGGATTCTTCCATGATAGTCAGGTCAGCGGCAAAGGCTGTATCATATACCTCGTCAAATCCCATACGGTGAAGCACAGCTACCAGCTTGCCCATAACGCTGTGGCCTTTGTCCAGCCCAAAGGCGTCTCCCACAGCTACACGGACAGCAGGAGCTACCTGTGCCACGACCCTGGTATCAGGATCTGCAATGGCATCCCATACTTCATCCATGTGAGTCTTTACGCTGATAGCCCCTGTAGGACAGTAAACCCGGCACTGGCCGCAGCTTACACATTCGGTCTCAGACAGAGTCTTGTTAAAGGCAGGCATAACCATGGCGTCAGTGCCTCGGAAAGCAAAACCTAAAACGCCAAGTCCCTGAATCTCGCTGCAGGCACGTACACAGTCTCCGCAGAGAATACATTTATTAGGATCGCGTACCAGCGCAGGAGAGCTGGTGTCCAGAGGACGGATCTCCCGGGTATTCTGGAACCGGACCGTGGTGATGTTCATTCTGTGAGCCAGATCCTGGAGCACACATTCGCCGCTTTTTACACAGGTGGTGCAGTCCCGGCAGTGTGCGGAAAGGAGCAGCTCCACGATAAGTTTTCTATATTTTTTGATCCTGCCGGAGTTGGTGTAGATCACCATGCCGTCTCTTGGCACCTCAGAGCAGGAGGCAAAAGTCCTCCCTCTGTCGTCTTCTACGGTACATAAGCGACAGGCACCGAAAGTAGATACTTCTGAATGATAACACAAAGTAGGCAGATTGATACCGGCATTCCGAATGACAGAAAGGACATTTTTCTCGTCTGTAAATTCAACTTTTCTGCCGTCTATTGTCATAAATCCCATAAATTATCCCTCCTAATATTCAACATATACCGCATCAAATGCACAGTTATCACGGCAGGCGTCACATTTGATACATACATCCGGATTGATGTGGTAAGCTTGTTTGCGTACACCGGAAATAGCTCCTACAGGGCAGTTCTTGGCACATTTGCCGCAGCCCTTGCAGAATTCCGGATTGATGATGTACTTGCGCATAGCCGTACAGCTTTTAGCCGCACATTTGTGCTCCAGTATATGTTCTTCATATTCCTTACGGAAGGTTTTTAATGTGCTGATAACAGGAAGAGGAGCGCTCTTTCCAAGACCGCACAGAGCCATATTTTTAACCATGGAAGCCAGTTCTTCCAGGGTGTCCAGATCTTCCAGCTTTCCTTCCCCGTTTACGATCCGTTCCAGGATTTCCAGCATACGTTTGGTTCCTTCACGGCAGGGAACACATTTGCCGCAGGATTCCCTCTGGGTAAAGCTCATGAAAAAGCGGGCCACCTCTACCATACAGGTATTTTCATCCATAACAACCAGACCGCCGGACCCCATAATGGCATTGTATTTCTTAACATTGTCAAAATCAAGGCCTACGTCCAGATGGTCTTTGGTAAGACATCCGCCGGAAGGACCGCCGATCTGGATAGCCTTAAAATCTCCGCCGCCTTTGATGCCGCCGCCGATATCGTAGATGATCTCCCGGAGAGTGGTACCCATGGGTACTTCGATAAGACCGGTATTTTCGATGGCTCCGGTGATGGAGAAGGTCTTGGTTCCCGGGCTGCCTTCTGTTCCGATGGTGCGGAACCAGTCGGCACCTTTTAAGATAATGCCGGGTACGTTGGCAAAGGTTTCAACATTGTTTAAAACGGTAGGTTTTGCCCAGAGACCATGGTCAACGGTTCTGGGAGGTTTTACACGGGGCATACCTCTGTCACCTTCAATGGAAGCTGTCAGAGCAGAGCCTTCGCCGCATACAAAAGCGCCGGCGCCGCGGTTGATATGCATATGGAAAGAGAAACCGCTTCCCAGGATATTGTCTCCTAAAAGCCCTTTTTCCTCGGCCTGGCGGATAGCCTTGCGCAGACGGGCCACAGACAGAGGATATTCTGCACGTACATAGATATAGCCGTCATGGGACGCAGTGGCATAAGCGGCTATAGTCATTCCTTCGATAAGACGGTAGGGATCCCCTTCCATAACGCTTCCGTCCATAAATGCGCCAGGGTCTCCTTCGTCGCCGTTACAGACTACATAATGAACAGGTTCCTCTTTATGAGCCGCCACCTGCTTCCATTTTCTTCCTGCAGGGAAACCGCCGCCTCCTCGGCCTCTTAATTTGGATTTATCCACTTCATCAAGAACATCGTCCGGAGTCATTTCAAAAAGGGCTTTTGTCAGAGCATCGTATCCGCCGGAAGCTATGTATTCATCAAGAGATTCTGCATCGAACTTTCCGCAGTTTTCCAGAACGATCCTGGTCTGCTTTGCGATAAACGGAATCTCGTCAGGGGAAGCGTAAGACTGTCCGCCTTTTTTATAGAAAAGGTGCTCTACAGGCTCATGATTCAGCACTGTGCGCTGGAAGATTTCCAGGCAGTCTTCTTCACTGACCTTTACATACTGATAATGCAAAGGCTCGATACGTACCAGGGGGCCTAATTCGCAGATACCCTGACATCCGGTTTTTATAGCGCCGATATGGGGAACATCCTTCTGAAACTCTACGGATACTCCAGGCATATCCTGACATAATTCTTTCATTTTTTCATAAATTTTTTCCGAACCGGAGGCAACACAGCCGGTTCCTGCACATACCAGAATACGGCAGTCAAAGGAATCGATTTCTTTCTGGGCAAGTTCCCGCTCTTTTAAGAGGGCTTCTCTGTTTTCAATTATCATACATTGTCACCTCGCAGTTCTGTGATCAATTCCAGAGCTTTTTCAGGAGTCATGGAAGGATGGACTTCATTATTTACCGTCAGAGTGGGAGCCAGTCCACAGGCACCCAGACAGGATACAGTTTCTACGGTGAAAAGCATGTCGTCTGTGGTATGTTTTTTTCTGCTCAGTCCCAGTTCTTTTTGAAGGGCCTCCAGAATAGGAATAGATTTACGCACATGACAGGCAGTTCCGTCGCAGACCTTGATGATATATTTTCCTTTTGGCTCAAAAGAAAAGTTTTCATAAAAGGTTGCAACACTGTAGGCCTTGGCCTCTGTCACGCCGATCTCCTTTGCTACATAAGTAAGAAGCTCTCCGGGAAGATAACGGTATTCTCCCTGTATATCCTGCATAATGGGGATCAGAGAGCTTGCTTTGCGTCCATAGTAGTCAATGATCTCATCAGCTTTTTCGTAGTAGCTTTGGTCAAGCATGCATTGGTACCTCCTTGTTTGTGATTGTAAAATCGCTGTTAAGAAATTTTTTCTATGCGAAGTTATTCTAATTATACTTTATATGTAGAAAATGCACAATGATTTTGTGTGAAAAAAAATTAAATTTATACATTTTACAGATATGTCCTTTACCGCGACAGTTTGAAACTTTACAACATAAAAATTTGATGATAAAATAAAGCAAAGGAGGAGCGTTATGTCTGATAAATTATATGAGATGATGGATTGGCCCGAGATTGAGGCCGTTGTATATTCTGAAGAAAGTGAACCAAAGAAGCTTTTGGGACCAAGAGTCACACCGGAAGGGATCCTGATCCAGTGTTTTCTGCCTGACGCCCGCCAGGTAAAAGTGGTCCTCACAAAGGGAAAAGAAGAGTACGAGATGGAGCAGCAGGATGAAGCAGGATATTTCGCTGTTCTGATTCCCGGAGACAAGATTCCAAAATATAAATACGAAGCGGTATATGATGAGGGTGTTGCAGAGAAGTTTTATGATCCCTACGCCTTTGATAAACAGATTTCTGTAGAGGAGGAGCAGCAGTTCTGTGCAGGGATCTGTTATAACATTTATGAAAAATTAGGAGCTCATCCTATGACGATCCAGGGTGTATCCGGCGTTTATTTCGCTGTATGGGCGCCTAATGCTATGCGTGTCAGTGTTGTGGGAGATTTTAACCATTGGGACGGCAGAAGACATCAGATGAACCGGCTCAGTGTTTCCGGAATTTATGAATTGTTTATTCCGGGAGTCAAAGCGGGAGCGCTGTACAAATACGAGATCAAGGCAAAAGGTTCTTTGGTTTACTTAAAGTCAGACCCTTATGGAAATGAGTCAGAGCTTCGGCCAAAGACAGCCTCTGTTGTCACAGATCTGAAAGGTTATCAGTGGAACGACGGAGACTGGATGAAAGCCAGGAAACAGCTACATGATGAGAAGAAGCCTCTGGCTGTGTATGAGATGCACCTCGGTTCCTGGAGAAAACCGGAGGAGGAAGGAAAACTTTTCTACAATTACAGAGAGATCGCACCTCTTCTGGCGGATTATATCAAAGAAATGGGATATACTCATGTGGAGCTGATGCCTATTATGGAACACCCTCTGGATGAATCCTGGGGATATCAGGTGACAGGATATTATGCGCCTACCAGCCGTTATGGAAGCTGCGAAGACTTTATGTATTTTATGGACTATATGCACCAGCAGGGGATCGGAGTGATCCTGGACTGGGTTCCCGCTCATTTTCCAAAAGATACCTTCGGACTTTCTAATTTTGACGGAACCTGCCTGTACGAGCATTTGGATCCAAGACAGGGAATGCATCCCCACTGGGGCACTCTGATCTATAATTACGGACGCCCTCAGGTGAAAAACTTCCTGATCTCCAACGCTTTGTTCTGGGCAGAAAAGTATCACGCAGACGGAATCCGTATGGACGCCGTGGCCTCTATGCTCTACCTGGATTACGGGAAGAATGACGGAGAATGGGTAGCCAATATCTACGGCGGAAATGAAAATCTGGAAGCGATAGAATTTCTGAAGCATCTGAATTCTATTTTTAAGAAAAAACATCCGGAGGTACTCCTGATTGCAGAGGAGTCCACAGCGTGGCCGAAGATTACCGGAGATGTAGAGGATGATGGCCTGGGGTTTGACTATAAGTGGAATATGGGATGGATGAACGACTTTATTGACTATATGAAGAAAGATCCTATATACAGAAGCGGAGCTCATGATGAGCTGACCTTCAGCATGATCTACGCATACAGTGAAAAATTCCTTTTAAGTCTGTCTCATGACGAAGTGGTTCATGGAAAGTGTTCTCTCCTCAATAAGATGCCTGGGGAAAAGGAGAAGAAGATGGCAAATCTTCGGGCAGCTCTTGGCTATATGATCGTCCATCCGGGCAAAAAACTGTTGTTTATGGGACAGGAATTTGCTCAGGAAAGAGAATGGTCTGAACAAAGAGAGCTGGACTGGAATCTTCTGGAGGAGAAAGACCATAGGCAGATGCAGGATTATATGAAAGCTCTGCTGAAATTGTATAAGGAACAGCCGGCTCTTTATGAAGAAGACTACGATCCAGCAGGATTTGAGTGGATCAACGTTATGGAGACAGAGAAAAATATGCTTACCTTTATCCGAAAAGGCAAGAAAAAGGACAGCACATTGGTAGTTGTTTGTAATTTCTCTGCGCTCCCCTATGAAAAATATCAGATGGGAGTTCCCTATCCCGGAAAATATAAAGAGATTTTTAACAGTGATGCAAAAATTTATGGCGGAACCGGCGTAGGAAACCCGAGAGTCAAGGTCTCCAAAAAAGAAGAGTGGGATGAGAGA
>UQSX01000038.1 GCA_900543715.1 uncultured Blautia sp.
ACTTCCACTAACTCTGTGGCCACCATTTTTGCCTGGTCAGGAGCTCTGAGAAAGAGAGGGGAGATGGATGAAAATCAGGATCTTTGTGATTTCGCTGACAAGCTGGAGAAGGCTACCGTAGGTGTCATTGAGAGCGGAAAGATGACAAAAGATCTTGCCTTGATCACCAGTCTGGAGAACCCTGTAGTATTAAACAGCCAGGAATTTATCCAGGAGATCCGCAAAGAACTGGAAAAGTAGAAATAGAAATTTCAGGAATCTCTGAAAGATAAAAAAATGGGAGAAACCTGCCTATTGGGCAAGTTCCTCCCATTTTTCATAAAGCTCCTCCAGTTTTTCAGCAATTTCCGCCTTCTCTGCGGAAAGAGGAATACACTTAGAGGGGTCTGTGGCTACTTCAGGCTTTGCAAGCTCTTCATCGATTTCTTTGTCCCGGGTTTCCAGCTCTTCAATAGCCTTTTCCGTTTTCTTAAGCTCATTTTCACGCTTTCGTATACGGGCCTGCTCCTCTTTTTTCTGCTGCCAGTCCTGCTTGGTAGAAGATACCTTTTCAAGAGGCTTCTCTTCCTGAAGCTGAGGGGCGTAGACCGAAGTCAGCTCTTCTTTTTTCTCCAGATAATAATCGTAATTTCCGATATAATTTACCAGCTTCTGGTTGGTCAGCTCCAGGATCCTTGTGGCTGTCCGGTTAATAAAATAACGGTCATGGGACACATAGAGGACGGTTCCTTCATAGCTTTTTAAAGCGTCCTCCAGGATCTCCTTGGAGATGATATCCAGATGGTTGGTAGGCTCGTCCAGGATCAGGAAGTTGGCCTCTGACAGCATAAGCTTTGCCAGAGAGACTCGTCCCCGTTCCCCGCCGCTTAAAGCAGAGATAGGCTTGAATACATCGTCCCCTGTGAAAAGAAAAGCGGCCAGAAGATTCCGGATTTCTGTGTTGGTCAGCTTTGGATACTCATCGGAGATTTCTTCAAATACCGTCTTTTCCATATGAAGTACATGGTGCTCCTGGTCATAGTAGCCGATATGTACTTTGCTGCCCAGACGGAAGCTGCCCTCATCGGCAGGAAGAAGGCGGTTTAAAATCTTTAGAATGGTAGTCTTTCCAGTACCATTATTTCCGATAATAGCCACTTTTTCCCCTCGTTTAATGGTAAAGTTCAGGTCTTGAAACAGTGGGAGAGAGGGGAAGGATTTGGAAAGATGCTCCACCATCAGCACATCATTTCCGCTGGTGATCCTGGGCTTTAAGGAAATCCGTATAGCTGCGTCTGCCTCTGTAGGTTTTTCAAGAACATCCATTTTTTCCAGCATTTTTTCCCGGCTTTCCGCTCTGCGGATAGATTTTTCCCGGTTGAACTGCCGAAGCTTGGCGATGACCTCCTCCTGGTGTTTGATCTCCTGCTGCTGATTTAAATAGGCCTGATAGGCGGCCTTCCGGAGCTGTGCTTTCTTTTCACTGTATGCAGAATAATTTCCGGTAAAAACCGTAGACTTTGTATTATCCAGCTCAATAATCTTAGTGACTACCTTATCCAGGAAGTACCGGTCATGGGATACAATGAACACAGCTCCCGGATAATTCAGCAGATAAGTTTCCAGCCAGGCAATGGATTCCATGTCCAGATGGTTGGTAGGCTCATCCAGAAGGATGATATCCGGACTGGAGAGAAGAAGACGGCCCAGAGCTACCCGGGTTTTCTGACCTCCGGACAAAGTGGAGACCATTTTATCAAAGTCCTTCTCTTCAAAGCCAAGACCTTTCAGAACCCCTGTGATCTCACTTTTGTATGCATAGCCGTTTTCTTGTTCAAATTTCTGGGTAAGGCGGGAATAGGATTCCATGATCTTGGAAAGTTCTTCCCCGGAGGCATGCTTCATCTCCTGTTCCAGGGACCGCATGGTCTGTTCCATGTCCAGGATATGCTGCTTCATTTCCAGCAGTGAACCGTAGATGGAAAGATTGGTGTCAATTTCCTGATGCTGGGCCAGATAGCCGATGGTTTTTCCCTTGGACAGGATTACCTGCCCGCTGTCAGCGGGCAGCTCACCCATAATGATCCTGAGCAGAGTAGTCTTGCCCGCACCGTTGATACCGATGAGTGCCGCTTTTTCCCGCTCCTCTATGTGAAAGTTTACGTCCTGCAGCAGAAGTTCGCCGTCAAAGGATTTTTCAATATTCTGACATGCAAGTATCATTTTGTTGTCTCCTTTAAGGTTTCTCATAAAAGTCTGTCCCTACTATTATAGCGGAAAATCCAAATTTGACAACAGATAAAAGGAATAATAATTGACTTTATTTTAACGATTATATATAATATTACTTAGAAATTTGCTTATATAGGAGGGTTTGTCGTGGACGGTAAAGGAATATCAAAAGCAGTAATAAGAAGACTACCCCGCTATTACAGATATCTTGGAGAGCTTTTGGAGGAGGGTGTGGAGCGGATCTCTTCTAATGAGCTAAGTGAAAAAATGCGGGTAACCGCCTCTCAAATCCGCCAGGATCTGAACAATTTCGGTGGTTTCGGACAGCAGGGATATGGCTATAATGTCCCGTATCTGTATGCGGAAATCGGAAAAATACTGGGTCTGGACAAGACGCATCATATGATCATTATCGGTGCCGGAAATCTTGGACAGGCTCTGGCTAATTATGTGAAATTTGAAAAAAGAGGATTTAAAGTCGTAGGGATTTTTGATGTGAATCCGGTGCTGAAAGGAATTTCCATCCGGGGAAATGAAATCCGGATGATGGACGAGCTTCCAGAGTTCCTGAAAACCCATGATGTGCAGATCGCAGCTCTGACCCTTCCAAAGAATAATGCGGCGGAAACAGCAGATCTGCTGGTGCAGCAGGGGATCAAGGCTATCTGGAACTTTGCACATCTGGATCTGGACGTACCAGAAGACGTAATTGTTGAGAATGTACACTTGTCGGAAAGTCTCATGCGTCTTTCCTATAATTTGAACCGCTATGTATCAGAACACAAAGAGAAAAAATAGTGGAAAGGGCTGCTGTAAAAGAAATTTTGCGGCAGTTTTTCTGTATAAACGGATAGAAAGGCGGTGACGAAATGGAGCTTCTGGTGACAGGAAGCCAGATGAAGGCTTTGGATAATTATACTATCCATGAAATGGGAGTTCCCTCCCTGGTCCTCATGGAACGGGCGGGACTTGCAGTATTTGAAGAGATGAAGCGGGAAAATCTTCCTCTTCAAAAGACTTTGGTTCTATGTGGAGGGGGAAATAACGGCGCGGACGGAGTAGTTATTGCCCGTCTGCTTTTTCTGGCAGGCTATCAGACGGATGTCTGTATTTTGGGAAATCCCGGTCATTTTACAGAAGAAATGAAAAAACAGATAGAAATTGGGAAAAAATATGGAATTTCCTTTGTCAATACTTTTCGTCTCAATGAATATACTACTATAGTAGATGCCATCATGGGCGTAGGACTGTCCAGGGAGGTATCAGGAAAATATAAGGAAGCCGTCTGCCAGATCAATGAGTTTTCAGGTAAAGTGGTGTCAGTGGACATCCCCTCAGGAATCAGCGCAGATACCGGCGCCGTACTTGGCGCGGCGGTGAAGGCCGACCTGACAGTTACCTTCGGGTACAAAAAGGCAGGCCTCTGCTTTTATCCTGGAGCTGCATATACAGGGAAGCTTGTTCTTGCAGATGTGGGAATTTACAGAGACAAAAAAACGGTTTTGAAGCCGGAGATTTTTGCATGTACCGGAGAGGATCTGAAAATTCTGAGAAGAAAGCCGGAAGGCAACAAAGGAACTTTCGGAAAGATTTTTCTGGTGGCCGGAAGCAGGGAAATTTTTGGGGCCGCCTATTTAAGCGGATACGCTGCTATGAAAACCGGAGCGGGGATGATCAAGATCTGTACGGCCAGGGAAAACCGGGAAATGTTTTCCAATTTTCCGGAAGCAATGCTTCAAGTATACGATGAAAATACGGATATAGAGACCATGATAAAAGAAGGGATGGATTGGGCGGATGTATACGGAATAGGACCGGGAATCGGCACAGGTCCTCTTGCAGAGAGAATCCTGGAGATCCTCCTTTCTGGAGGGACCAAACCTTTGGTCATTGATGCAGACGGCATAAATCTTCTGAAAGGAAAAGAAGGACTTTTGAAAAATCACCCCGGAGGGACCGTCCTTACGCCCCACCTGGGGGAGTTTTCCAGACTTACGGGAATTTCCCCGGCCAGGTGGAAGGAAGATCCTGTGGAGATCACAGGCAGATGGGCCCGAGAGCTGAATACAGTGCTCATATGCAAGGACTCCAGAACCGTGATCGCCCAAAATGAGGAGCAGGTCATGATCAATCTTACAGGAAATGACGGCATGGCTACTGCAGGCAGCGGGGATGTGCTTACCGGGATCCTTCTGGGAGTACTGGCTCAGGGCATACCTGTTTTAACAGGCGCATGTTTAGCTGCATATCTTCATGGAGCGGCGGGGGACCTGGCAGCAGAAAAGAAGGGGCGTGCCGGCATGCTGGCAAAAGATATCGCTCAGGCTGCGGCTGCTGTTTTAGATAAACTTTAAAGAGAGGATAAACAGATGGAACTACCAAGTAGAATCCAGGCGGACATTGATCTGGATGCATTTGCTTTTAACTTGGAAAGCATAAAAAAGAATCTGAAGGAAGATACGAAAATCATTGCTGTGCTGAAGGCAGACGGATATGGACATGGGGCGCTGCCCCTGGCCAGGGAAGCGGCAAAAGATCCCAGAGTCTGGGGGATTGCTGTGGCCACAGTAGAGGAAGCAGAGGAGCTGCGCCTTGGAGGGATCCAGAAGCCTCTGCTGATCCTGGGGTATACTTATGAAGAAAATTATGAACGGATCGTCAGGGGAGACTTCCGGCCTGCAGTGTTTAAGCTTTCTATGGCGAAGAAGCTTTCCCAGGCGGCTGTAAAAAACAACACTGTGGTAAAAGTGCATATTAAAATCGACACAGGAATGAGCCGCATCGGCTATCGCGATCTGGAAACAGCTGTGCCTGAAATCCTGGAAATTTCCAGACTTCCGGGAGTAAAGATCGAGGGACTGTTTACCCATTTTGCAAGGGCTGATGAGGAAAAAATAGAGCCTGCTTACAGGCAGCTTGAAAAGTTTCAGGAATTTCAGAAGGCTTTGGAGGCCAGAGGACTGGAGATTCCCCTGTGTCACTGTTCCAACAGTGCCGGGATCATCCGTATGCCTGAGGCGAATCTGAATGCAGTGCGGGCCGGCGTGATCCTTTACGGGCTTTATCCTTCAGAGGAGGTAGAGAGAGAACCGGTTCCCCTGAAACCTTTAATGGAGTTAAAGAGTCATATTGCGTACATAAAAACAGTGGAGGCCGGAGTACAGATCAGCTACGGAGGCACCTTCACCACCCAGAGAGAGACCCGGGTAGCCACTATCCCTGTGGGCTATGCAGACGGTTATGCCAGGGGACTTTCTAATAAAGGCAGTGTTCTGATCCATGGAAAAAGAGCGCCTATCCTGGGAAGAGTCTGTATGGATCAGTTTATGGCAGATGTAACAGATATCCCCCAGGCCAGAGAGCTGGATGAGGTCGTGCTTCTTGGAAAAAGCGGGGATGAACGGATCACCATGGAAGAACTGGGAGAGTTATCTGGAAGATTTAATTATGAATTCGCCTGCTGCATCAGTAAAAGGGTACCCAGGATCTACTTTAAAGGCGGGCAGGTGACAGAATAGAAATACCTTGGATAATACATGAATACACACAAAAAAACTGGGCAGAATCATAGCAAAAAGGAGAAAGCCGCTGCTGCTTTCCCCTATTAAAAATCGGAGTGTGAAATCTGTGGTTATCAAACGAGGTGACATTTTTTATGCGGACCTGCGCCCGGTAGTGGGCAGTGAGCAGGGCGGTATCCGGCCGGTTCTGATCATTCAGAACGACGTGGGAAACAAACACAGTCCCACAGTGATCTGTGCGGCCATTACTTCCAGGATGAATAAAGCCAAGCTGCCTACGCATATAGAGATCGATGCGTCTTCTTATGCGATCGTGAAAGACTCGGTAATTCTCCTTGAGCAGCTTCGGACTATTGACAAAAGGAGACTGAAGGATAAGGTATGCCATTTGGATGCGGAAATACTCCAGAAGGTTAATCACGCCCTCTGTATCAGCCTTGAGCTTCCTACATAGCCTGACCCTGGCGGGCTCTTTTTGGCGGGAAATCTTGACGAATGTAAGAGAAAATGGTATCTTAATTGAAGATGTGCGTAAAAACAGAGGAAGAAAGAAGGAATAGAAAAGATTTATGGACGACAGCAGCGGCCCTTTATGGGCTCTCATATTTTTTGTCTTGTTTATTATCATTAACGGAGTTTTATATGGATTCGGCTCTGCAGTGCAGAAAGTCAGTGAAAGTGAGATCGAGAAGAAGGCCAAAGAAGAAGGCGATAAAAAGTCTGCCTGGCTCCTGAAAGCTATGAATCATCCGGTCCCTATCGTGAATACGATCCTGACTACGGCTACTCTTTTAAGTATCCTTACCGGATACATAGGGATCAGAGGCATCAGTCCATATGTATATGAAGGCTGTCTTCAGGCAGTCAGATTTATAGGAATAGAGATCCCCTCTCAGGTGGTCATGACAGTTTCCATTATCTTAGTGGTTGTTTTTGCATTGATCCTCCTGGTATCTTTAGGAGTGGTTTCCGCAAAAAAGATATTCAGCAGCAATCCGGAGAGTTGGGTGTACCGGACAGCGGGGATCGTTCGTTTTTTTGCAGGGCTGTTCAGACCGCTGACCTTTATTATTCTGAAACTTTCCAACGGTGTGGTCCGTCTTTTTGGCGTGGATCCCCACCAGCATGAAGACCAGGTGACAGAGGAAGAAATCATTTCCATGGTAGATGATGCTCATGAAAAGGGCGTTATAGAAGAAAACGAAGCGGAAATGATACAGAACATTATTGAGTTTTCCGAGACAGAGGCTCAGGATATCATGACGCACAGAAAGAATATCAATGCTATTGAGGAAAACACAGCTTTGCAGACTGCCCTGGAGTTTATGCTGGACAACAGCAATTCCAGATATCCGGTGTACAGGGAAGACATTGATCATATTGTGGGAATCCTTCATCTGAAGGACGCTATGCGGCAGATGTCAGATCCGGAATGCAAGGAGCTGCCCATAAAGCGTATTCCAAATTTAGTGCGGGAAGCTTCCTATATTCCCGAAACCAGAAACATAAACGAACTTTTCAAAGCCATGCAGGCAAAGAAGATACATATGACCATAGTAGTGGATGAGTATGGACAGACTTCCGGACTGGTCACTATGGAAGATATACTGGAAGAGATCGTAGGAAATATTTTGGATGAGTACGATGAAGAAGAACAGTTTATTCATGTGCAGACAGACGACTCTCTGATCATGGAAGGATTTACCCCTTTAGAGCAGGTAGATGAAGTGCTGGGATCGGATTTTGATGAAACAGAGGAATTCGATACTTTGAACGGATATCTGACCTCTATGCTGGGACATGTGCCGAATATGGCAGAGGACAAGGAGATCAGGACAAAAGGTTATTTATTTACCATTCTTGCAGTGGAGAATAATACAATACAAAAAGTCAGGGTAGAGAAGCTGCCCGAAGAAGAAAAAGGAGAAGAAACATGTCAGGACATTCAAAATTCGCAAACATAAAGCATAAAAAGGAGAAAAACGACGCAAAGAAAGGGAAAATCTTTACGGTTATCGGAAGAGAGATCGTTGTTGCTGTAAAAGAGGGCGGACCGGATCCTGCAAACAACAGTAAACTGAGAGATGTGATCGCAAAAGCAAAAGCAAATAACATGCCCAACGACACGATTGAAAGAGGAATCAAGAAAGCTGCGGGAGACGCCAATGCTGATAACTTTGAAAAACTCACATATGAAGGATATGGGCCAAGCGGAGTGGCTATTATTGTAGAAACACTTACAGACAACAAAAATCGTACAGCAGGCAATGTAAGAAGTGCATTTACAAAAGGAAGCGGAAATATCGGGACACCTGGCTCTGTATCTTTTATGTTTGATAAAAAGGGACAGATCATCATTGATAAGGAAGAGTGTGAGATGGATGCTGATGACCTGATGATGACAGCTTTGGATGCAGGGGCTGAGGATTTTCAGGAAGAAGAAGACAGCTACGAGATCCTTACGGATCCTGATGAGTTCAGCAAGGTGAGAGAAGCTCTTGAAGCAGCCGGAATTCCTATGGCGGAAGCGCAGGTAGCGATGATCCCTCAGAACTATGTAACACTTACAGACGAGCAGGATATCAAAAATCTGCAGAAAACACTGGATCTCCTTGAGGATGACGATGACGTTACGGATGTGTGGAACAACTGGGACGGAGAATAAATTTAGTTAGGATACACATAATACCTCCAGTAAATCAAACTGGAGGTATTTTTATGTCTGAAGAGAAAGAAGAAAAACTGGAAGCTGTCCGGGAACAGAACCAGCAGATCCAGGATCTGGGAGAGGCTATGCTGGAAGAAAACGAGAAGAAATATCATATTCAGCTTCTGACCATCATCGGAGAGGTAGAGGGACATGAATGTCTTCCAAATAACAGCAAAACTACGAAATATGAACATATTCTTCCAAAGCTTGCAGTGATCGAGGACAGCCGGGAGACCGATGGTCTTCTGATTCTATTAAATACTGTGGGAGGAGATGTGGAAGCAGGGCTGGCCATCGCAGAGATGATCGCTTCCCTCAGCAAGCCTACAGTCTCCCTGGTACTGGGAGGCGGACATTCCATTGGAGTTCCCATGGCAGTATCGGCGGACTATTCTTTTATTGTCCCCAGCGCTACCATGGTCATCCACCCAGTGCGGAGCAGCGGCATGTTTATCGGGGTTATGCAGACCTACCGCAATATGGAAAAAATCCAGGACCGGATCACCAGATTTATCGCAGGACACTCACATATGAAAAGAGAGCGGATCGAGGAGCTTATGCTGGATACCTCTCAGCTGGTAAAAGATGTGGGAACTATGCTGGAAGGAGAAGAGGCAGTTAAAGAGGGACTGATCGACGAGACAGGAGGAATTCAGGAAGCAATGGAGAAGCTCTATGAATTGATTGAAAAAAGAAAAAACATATGCTAAAATAAACTGTTGATAATATGAAAATACAAATGAAGAGGTTAGAACAATGACGACAATCGAAGCATTGCTTCTGGGACTGATCCATGGAATCACAGAATTTATTCCCGTGAGCAGTTCCGGCCATATGGCAATCATAGAGAACCTGTTGAAGATAAGCGGTGAGGAATGCCTTCCTTTTATGATCCTTGTCCATGTGGCTACTCTTGCAGCTGTGCTGGCGGCTTTACGGAAAGAGATAAAGAAAATTTTTATAGAATTTTGCAGAAGTGCCTACGACATATACGAAAATATCAGGATCTATTCTCATAACAGACACGAGAAAGATGCGAGAAGGTATAAGAAAATCATTTCTAATAACTATAGAAAACTGTTTTTGCTCCTGGTGACGGCAACGCTCCCTGCTATGGTGGAGACAGCTCTTCTCTGGAATATGGCAGATTTGGCTGGAGGGAATTTTCTGGCTCCCGGGATGGGGCTTTTCATTACAGGAATCGTGCTATTGGTAGCTGATTTCTTCCCCAGAGGGAAAAAGATTCCCAGGGATATCAGCTATTCCACTGCTTTAGTTATCGGACTTCTCCAGGGCCTTACGGTGTTTCCAGGAGTTTCCCGTCTGGGAATCACTCTGGCGGTCTGTATGGGTTATGGATTTCAGAGAAAGTTTGCGGTGAAATATACCTTTCTGCTGTCTATCCCTGTGCTTATTGAGAGTGTTATCTTAGAATGCCTTCGCCTTGGAGGAACATCTGCAGGATGGCAGATGTGGGGAGGATATGCGGCAGGCGCCGCTGTGTCAGGAATTGCAGCTTATTTCTTCATTGGAAAAATGCTGAAAGTCCTGATGAACAAGAAACTTTACGGATTTTCTGTCTACTGCTTCCTTATTGGTGCGGCAGCAGTTGCAGGAAACTTTTTACTTGTGTAACCATTTTATACCCCGTTGCTTTCGCAGCGGGGTTGTTGACTAAAAAATAAGGGGAGAATAAGAATGGCAGCGAAAAAGGGCGCTACAGGAGGGAAAAAAAGAAAATCAACAGGAAAAAAGACAGGAACAAGAAAAAGAGAAGCCCCTGACAGAAGCATGGAGACAGAGATCTTTCTCTGGATCGTGCTTGCTTTGTCAGTAGTTCTTTTGCTCAGCAACTTTGGTATAGGGGGAGCTGTGGGGAACGCGTTCAGCAGCTTTTTCTTCGGACTGGTAGGACTGGTCTGTTATCCCCTTCCCTTTTTTCTGTTTTTAGGTACGGCTTTTGTGATCTCTAACAGTAAAAATCCCAGAGCCTATAGGAAAATGGCTGGTTTTATCCTGCTTTTTATTACTGCCTGCATGTTTATGCAGATGCTTACAGAAGGTGCGGTGTCAGAAGATAATCTGGGAGCTTATTTTCGCATTTCTGCAGAATATAAGACCGGAGGCGGCGTCCTGGGAGGAATCTTGTGCCGCCTGTGCGTAATTGCCTTTGGCGCGGCAGGAACCTATGCGATCATTGTGTCCGCCCTGATGATCTCACTGGTGCTTATTACTCAGAAATCCATCTTTGATATGATACGGAAGTTCAGCCAAACTATCTATGAAGGAGCGGCAAGAAGACAGGAAGAGAGAAAAGAAGCAGTGAGACTGCGCCGGGAGGAGAAAGAAAAACAGGACGAATTGGAAGAAAAGCGGAGACACCGCAGAGAGAGAACAGCCCAGGACAGCGAAGAAGTCTCAGAACAGTCGGGAAGAAAAAGGAAAAGAAGAGATTTTCGGGCTTCAGAAGCTGCTGCAATTTCTGAGAAAACGAGTACGAAAAGACAGACCTGGGAAGAAACGGAAGAAGAGATGCCCTTTGTACCCGAAAAAGCTTTTCCTATCCACAGAGGCGACCGCCTGGTCCAGGATCTGGAGGAAATCGCCGTAGCGGAGGATGAGCCAAAAGAAGCGCAGAAAGAGGAAAAAGAAGAAAAGTCCAGAAAAAATCCGAAATCTTCACCGGAAGAAATCCGTCAGAGTGTGGATGAAGTAAAATCACAGATTGAAAATAAAGCGGCGGCAATGAAAAAAGAGTACAAAATTCCACCTCTTTCTCTTTTGAAAAAAGGGAAAAATACCGGGGGAGATTCGAATACTCATCTGAGGGAGACTGCCAGAAAGCTTCAGGAAACCTTACATAATTTCGGAGTAAACGTGACCATTACCGACGTGAGCTGCGGTCCTACAGTGACTAGATATGAAATGCAGCCGGAACAAGGGGTAAAGGTCAGCAAGATCGTCAGTCTTACAGATGATATTAAGCTGAACCTGGCCGCAACAGATATTCGCATCGAGGCCCCTATTCCGGGGAAAGCAGCGGTGGGGATTGAGGTACCTAATGAAAATAACAGTACGGTCATGCTCCGGGATCTTATTCAGTCAGAAGCCTTTAAAAACTGTCCTTCCAAGCTGGCTTTTGCAGCAGGAAAGGATATCGGCGGCCGCCCGGTGATTGCTGATATTGCAAAAATGCCTCACCTTCTTATAGCAGGGGCAACAGGTTCCGGAAAATCTGTATGTATCAATACGATTATCGTCAGCCTTCTTTACAAAGCAGCCCCAGATGAGGTAAAATTAATCATGATAGACCCTAAAGTGGTGGAATTAAGCGCATATAACGGAATTCCCCACCTTTTTATCCCGGTAGTGACAGATCCTAAAAAAGCTGCCGGAGCCCTGAACTGGGCTGTGGCAGAGATGATGGAGCGATATGACAAATTTGCCCAGTACAATGTAAGGGATTTGAAAGGATATAACGCTAAGATTGAGGCTTTAGATGATATTGCAGACGAAGATAAGCCTAAGAAGCTGCCTCAGATCGTGATCATTGTGGATGAGCTGGCGGATCTGATGATGGTGGCCCCTGGAGAAGTGGAGGACGCTATCTGCCGTCTTGCCCAGCTTGCAAGAGCGGCGGGCATCCATCTGATCATTGCCACCCAGCGGCCTTCTGTAAATGTTATTACAGGACTGATCAAAGCCAATATGCCATCCAGGATTGCTTTTTCTGTGTCTTCCGGTGTGGATTCCAGAACTATTCTGGATATGAACGGAGCAGAAAAACTTTTGGGAAAAGGGGATATGCTCTTTTATCCTCAGGGCTATCAGAAGCCGGCCAGAGTCCAGGGGGCATTTGTGTCAGATCAGGAAGTTGCAGCAATTGTAAACTTTCTGTCCTCACAGCATCCGGAAATGGAGTATGACAAAGAAATACAGCAGAAAATCGAGGTGGCAAAGGAAACCGGGGGACAAAATCCCCAGGGAGGCTCCGAGAGGGACGCTTATTTTACAGATGCCGGAAAATTTATCATTGAAAAGGACAAAGCTTCTATAGGAATGCTGCAGAGAGCCTTTAAGATTGGATTTAACCGGGCTGCCCGGATCATGGATCAGCTCTGCGAGGCCGGAGTGGTCGGTGAGGAAGAGGGTACAAAGCCCAGAAAGGTTCTGATGTCCATGGAACAATTTGAACAATATATAGATGATTATTTATAAAAAATGAGGATTTGATATAGATGAAGTGTGGAAACTGTGGTACAGATTTGGAAGAAGGAACCCTGTTTTGCCCTGTATGTGGAAAGGAAGTTCAGTGGGTGCCGGAGTATAATACGCTGGAAACCCTTATTAAGCAGAGAGAGCTTGAAGAGCAGGAAAAGAAACGCAGGGAAATGGAGGCCAGAAAGGAAAGAGAGAAAGAAGAGAGAAAAGCGGAACTAGAGAGGAAAAAGAAAAAGCATAAGCAGCAGATGATTGCCGGCATAGCAGGAGGAATTATAATCCTGGGCATCGCTGCTTTTGCATTTGTCTATCAGACACAGATAAACTCTTTTGACTATCAGATAAGCCGGGCAGAAGCAGCTTACAAGGAAGGAGACTATGACAGCGCTCTCCAATATGCAGCCAGAGCCCAGGAATTGGAACCAGACAATCCGGAAGCCGAAATTCTGGAAGCCAGGATCTATGTGCGTGATAACAATGCGTCAGCCGCTCAATCGATCCTCCTTTCTGTGATCGAGGAGAATCCGGAAAACACAACGGCCTATGGAGAACTTTTAAGACTTTATGAACAACAGGGTGAGTATACGGCTATCCGCGATCTTATGAACCAGGCCAACGGCAATATGAGAGAAACCTATCAGAACTATGTTTGCTCTCTTCCGGAGATTTCTCAGGAGGGGGGCTCCTACAGCGAAGAAGTGACGATAGAAATTTCCAATATCCCTTCAGGGACAACTGTTTATTATACCCTGGATGATTCTGATCCGGATCAGGACAGTGAAAAGTATGAAGAGCCTGTAGAACTGACAGAAGAGGGAACATTTACTTTTAAGTATATCGCCTATAACGAAAAATCAATTCCAAGCGATATAGGAGAGGAAGAATACGTTATCAGCTTTAACGCCCCGGATCGTCCCAAAATCGCGCCGGTATCCGGCAGATATGAGTATCAGGAAAATATTATCGTAACTGTTCCTGAGGGCTGTACGGTGTATTATGCTTTTGATGAAACGCCGACAGTAGACAGTACGGAATATACCGGACCTGTAGCTATGCCTCAGGGAGAACATACTTTTTCCGCTATTGCCGTAGACAGCCGGGGGAAAAAGAGTCCTGTAGCCAGTGAAGTATATGTATATTACGGATATTAGGGGAAAAACCGCCTATTATAAAGGCAGATTGCACAAAATTCACTGCTTTAACGAGAAAGTGGATTGAATTTTTATGCGGTTTGTCTTATACTAACATGTAGCAATCATAACAATATATCGACAAAAGTCAAAAGAAAGCAGATTTTTGCTGGAAGGTCAGCAGATACGCCGATATTTTGTAAGAATATGAGGAGGAGACTATGTATAAGATTCTAAAAGCACAACAGCTTAATGAGGTTGTTTATCTCATGGATGTAGAAGCGCCTATGGTTGCAAAGCATTGTATGCCGGGCCAGTTTGTCATTGTTAAATTAGATGACAAGGGTGAAAGGATTCCTTTAACCATTTGTGATTATGACAGAGAGGCAGGTACGATCACGATTGTATTCCAGCCGGTGGGAGCCTCCACAGAGAAATTTACAAAACTTAAGGCAGGAGATGCTTTCGAGGATTTTGTTGGTCCTCTGGGATGTCCATCTGAGCTTGTAAATGAAGATATAGAGGAATTAAAGAAAGAAAAACTTTTGTTTGTTGCCGGCGGTGTAGGTACTGCGCCTGTTTATCCTCAGGTGAAATGGCTGCATGAACAGGGAATTGAAGCAGATGTTATCGTAGGAGCCAAGACAAAAGACCTGATCATTCTGGAAAAGGAAATGGAAGCTGTAGCAGGAAATTTATATATTACCACAGATGACGGTTCCTATGGCCGCAGCGGTATGGTTACCAAAGTTATCGATGACCTTATGGCAGAAGGCAAGACTTATACAAAATGTATATCCATCGGTCCTATGATCATGATGAAATTCTGCTGTCTGACTACTCAGAAATACAATATTCCGACTATCGTATCCATGAATCCCATCATGGTAGATGGTACAGGAATGTGCGGCGCCTGCCGTGTGATCGTAGGCGGAGAAGTGAAATTTGCCTGCGTAGACGGACCAGAGTTTGACGGACATAAGATTGATTGGGATCTTGCCATGAAGAGACAGCAGATGTATAAGACTGAGGAAGGAAGAGCATTGCTGAAAGAACGTGAGGGAGATACTCATCACGGCGGATGCGGAAACTGCGGAGGTGACGAATAATGGGTAACGTATTAGAAAAAGTACCTGTCAGAGAACAGGATCCAAAGGTAAGAGCCACAAATTTTGAAGAGGTTTGTCTCGGATATAATAAAGAAGAAGCTATGGAAGAGGCAGCTCGCTGCCTGAACTGTAAAAATGCCAAATGTATCAAGGGATGTCCTGTTTCGATTAATATCCCTGCTTTTGTTCATGAAGTGAAGGAAGGCAATTTTGAAGAAGCGTACAAAGTGATCAGCCAGTCCAGCGCTCTTCCTGCTGTATGCGGACGTGTATGTCCTCAGGAAACCCAGTGTGAAGGCGTCTGCATCAGAGGCGTAAAAGGTGAGGCGGTGTCTATTGGAAAGCTGGAACGTTTTGTAGCTGACTGGGCAAAAGAAAACGGTATCAAGCCGGAAGCTCCTGCTGAGAAAAATGGCCATAAAATAGCTGTGATCGGTTCCGGTCCTTCCGGACTTACCTGTGCAGGTGACCTTGCGAAACTGGGATATGATGTAACTATTTTTGAAGCTCTTCATCAGCCGGGAGGAGTTCTGGTATACGGTATTCCGGAGTTCCGTCTTCCAAAAGATAAAGTAGTAAAAGAAGAAGTGGAAAACGTAAAATCTCTTGGAGTTAAGATAGAGACCAACGTGATCATTGGTAAGTCTACTACCATCGATGAACTGCTGGAAAAGGGCGGCTTTGAAGCGGTATTTATCGGCTCAGGAGCAGGTCTTCCTATGTTTATGGGAATTCCGGGGGAAGTATCCAATGGAGTCTTCTCTGCAAACGAATACCTTACAAGAAGCAATCTGATGAAAGCTTTCCGTGAGGATTACGATACACCGATCAAGACAGGAAAGAAAGTTGTGGTAGTAGGCGGCGGAAACGTTGCTATGGACGCTGCCAGAACAGCTCTCCGTCTGGGTGCAGAGGTACATATCGTATACAGAAGAAGTGAAGAAGAACTTCCGGCCAGAAGAGAGGAAGTTCACCATGCAAAAGAAGAGGGCGTGATCTTTGACCTTCTTACAAATCCTGTAGAGATCATTCCAGATGAAAACGGCTGGGTGAAAGCAATCAAGTGTGTGCGCATGGAACTGGGAGAGCCGGATGCTTCTGGAAGGAGACGCCCGGTAGTTATCGAAGGTTCTGAATTTACCATGGAAGCAGACACTGTGATCATGTCCCTGGGAACTTCACCAAACCCACTGATTTCCTCTACAACGATCGGCCTGGATATTAACAGAAGAAAATGTATCATTGCCGATGAGGAAAACGGCCAGACCTCTAAAGAAGGCGTATTCGCAGGCGGCGACGCCGTAACAGGAGCTGCTACAGTTATCCTGGCTATGGGCGCCGGAAAAGCTGCTGCAAAGGGTATTGACGAATTTATCAAAAACCGAAAATAAAATTGAACAGATTTAAATCTGTAAGATAAGGGAACTGCTGTATGTACAACATTAAGAGATTGATGTTGACGCAGCAGTTCCCTTTTTTATCTTATAGGATACTCTTTCGGACTGCCCTATAGAAAAGCTCTCTACGCCGACTGAATTGGAACAAAGAGCACACGCCGTAATGAAACATGTGAGCATTTTCTGCGACAGGTATCTTGCTGCCTGAGGATATTGTAGGAGAAAACAGAACAACTTTGACAATTTATAAATATGCATCAAAATGTATAAAAGAAAGTTATAAATATGAATTGCATATATCGAAGGAATAACTTAGAATATAAGAAAGATTTTCAGATAACGCATCGTGGCCTATAAAGGAGATAAAGTATGTCAGAGAGCAGAAATAAGATGCCTTCTTCTGTTACCCAGTGGGTCAGGGAGGAATTGAAGAAGAATACAGATCCAGACTACCGGGAGTTCCATAAATCCTTAGTTCCGGGGATGGGAAATTTTCTGGGGGTTCGTGTACCTCAGCTCCGCAGGATCAGTAAAAAAGCAGCCAGAGAAGACTATTGGCGCTTTGCAAAAGAGGCGGATACAGAGATGTATGAAGAGCTGATGGTCAGAGGAATGATGATCGGATATGCCAGATTAAGTAAAGAAGAGCAGCGCCGGGAGCTGGAGGCTTTTGTGCCTTATATCAACAACTGGGCTATCTGTGACTGCTGCTGCGCCACTTATAAATTCATGAAAAAAGGACAGGAAGAATGGTTTGCCTTTTTAAAAGTATATGCAGACAGTGTACAGGAGTATAAAATACGCTTTGCCCTGGTTTCAATGCTGGATTTTTTTATCAATGAGGAGTATATAGATCAGGTTTTAGAAATCCTGGGGAAGGTACGCCATGAAGGGTATTATGTGAAAATGGCGGCAGCCTGGGCAGTTTCCGTCTGCTATGTGAAATTTCCAGAGAAGACGGAGGTCTTTCTCAGGAAAAATCTTCTGGATGACTTTACCCACAATAAGGCGATCCAGAAAATCCGGGAGTCCTATCGGGTTTCAAAAGAGGAGAAAGAAAGACTAAAAGAACTGAGAAGGGAGAGAGTTTCCTATGAAAGTGGAAGTAAATGACAAAATTAGAATTACTAATAAAATGAACGACTGGTCTATGGAGTACCAGGAAGGAGATATTTTTACAGTAGAGAGCACCTGGTACGGAGGCGTCAACGTGACCAGCAAGACCGGAGTGCCGATTTCCCTGGATGAAGTAGAATATGAGGTGCTGAAAACAGAAGATTCGTCGGGAGTTTCGGGGAAAGAAGAGAAAAAGGTCCTGCTCCATGCAGATACAAAAAAGGGACTCATAAGAGCACTGAAAGCCGGAGCAGAGCTGTTCTGTGCATGGGAACAGGAAGGCCAGCCAGGAAAGATTCAGATCCTGGCAGAGGATCAGGCAGTCTGCGGCTGCAGGGACAGAGAAGAAATCGGAGAGAAGATAAAAGAGCTGACAGGAAAAGGAGGCCGTATCCTGGTCTGCAAAAAATCTATGGCAGAATACGGAATAGAAGAACAGGAACTGCCAGAGGGCGCAGAGACTGTTCTTTGGGGAATTTCAGAACTGCTCCAGAAACAGACAGAAGGATATCTCTATATTAAGTTTTAGGAAGGAACGGAAATCATGAAGATTACCATTGTAACTGTGGGAAAAATCAAAGAAAAATATCTCCGGGACGCTGTAGATGAATATTCAAAACGTCTGAGTAAATACTGCAAGCTGGAAATCATTCAGGTGGCAGATGAAAAGACGCCGGAGAATGCCAGCGAGACAGTGGAGAACCAGATACGCCAGAAGGAAGGGGAACGGATTTTAAAGTATCTGAAAGAGGACGCCTACGTCATCACACTGGAAATCGGCGGAAAGATGCTGGATTCTGTAGAATTTTCCAAGAAGATAGAAAATCTGGGAATTCAGGGAAAGAGCCATATTATCTTTATCATCGGCGGTTCCATCGGCCTGGGACAGGAGGTGCTGAAGCGCTCCGACTACGGGCTCAGCTTTTCCAAGATGACCTTTCCCCATCAGCTTATGCGGGTCATACTGCTGGAACAGATATACAGAGGGTACCGTATTATGGCGGGAGAGCCGTATCATAAGTAAGGGCGGCTTTATAGCTTGACATCTTACTATTTTGAGGAGAAGATAACTTTATGAGAAAATTATGCTCAGAAGCTGAAAAAATTATGATTGAACGTTTTGGAAAAGACACAGTGATTGCATTAGCGACGGTGGAACACGAAGTGCCGTATGTACGGAAGGTAAATGCTTATTATGAGGATGGTTCATTTTATATCATTACATATGCACTTTCTAATAAAATAAAACAAATAGAAAAGAACCCAAATGTTGCGATAGCAGGTGAATGGTTTACCGCACACGGAAAGGGTAAGAATTTAGGGTATTTTGGAAAAGAAGAAAATCGTACAATTGCTGAGAAACTGAAAATTGTTTTTGCCCAATGGATTGATAATGGGCATAATGATTTTGATGATGAAAACACTATAATTTTATGTGTGGAATTAACGGACGGACTGTTACTTTCACATGGAACAAGATATGAGTTTTAAACTTCGAATTCCAATTATCTTATGCAGCATGTTGATGCGAAAAAGGTTACTACAAAGAAATGTTTGTGGGAATAACAGAGTCAGAGCTGGATGCGATTAGAGAAGACAGCAGTAATATTTCCCTTCTGGTAGAGAAGATGAAGAAGGATAACCCGGAACTGATAACGGATATGAAGAGAAAAAAATCTTATTTATAGAAGAATGCAGGCGGAGGGATGATTATTCCAAAAGTATTAAATTCAGAGATGGATGCCTGTGGAGAAAAAAAGAAAGAATTGCATGATTTATCAAAACCGCATTCGGATATGTTATAGAGCGATATATCATAAATAATTGCAGCAGGGAAGTGGGAATGTTATTATGCGTTGCTTGCGGCAACGGGCAGGTTTTCATACAATTGTGACAACAATTGAAAGAAGGGAGGTTGGATTTCATGCTAAATGAAAACATTAAAGCAATCAGAAAATCAAAGGGTCTATCACAGGAAGAACTTGCTATTAAGCTGCATGTAGTGCGACAGACAATATCCAAATGGGAGCAGGGACTGTCAGTCCCTGATTCGAATATGTTAATCTCTATATCGGAAGTCCTTGAAACGCCCGTAAGCACTTTGCTCGGAGAAACGATTGCTGAGCCGAAAAGGGATGATTTAAAAGCAATTTCTGAAAAACTGGAGATTATAAATTTGCAGCTTGCAAAAAAGGCGGCAGCAAGACGAAAGATGCTTCAGTGGCTATTTATCTTCATTGCGTGTGGTATAGTGATAATATTTGCAGTCTTAATAGCATTAAATAGTCCATACTTGGGCTGGGATTATAGTGATCCTGAATTAGCTGTTGCAGGAGTGATTTATCACGCAGCTGAATGGCTGTTTGTCAGATTAGCACCGATTATCCTTATAGGGGCAATTGCCGGGATATTTTTGACAAGGAAAAAAGATTAACAGCTTGCAGAACATGATCATCTTGACAGGTAAAAAAAGATGTACTATCATCTAATTAGTTGATAGTACATCTTTTTTAAGGGGGAATCAATGTGGATATCACACAGCGTCAGATTACAAAAATAGCCAGGGAGGTGGGAAAGTTTACTTCCCGGATGATGAAAGCAGAAGGGGTCGGCACTGCGGAGTTCGATCTCATTCATGTTGTACGAAAAAGACCCGGCATCACGCAGGCGGAAATAAGTAAAATCTTAGGGGCGGATAAGGGAGCTGTGGCAAAGCAGACTGCAAATCTGGAGGCAAAGGGTTACCTTCGGAGAGAAAATAATCCGGCAGATGGGCGCAGCCAGCTTATTTTTCCTACGGAGCAGGCTCAGAGCCTAAAAAACTCTAAGGCGCACATTGAGTCTTTATTTTATGAATGGCTTGTTGAACCACTTTCAAAGGAGCAGCAGAAGGAGTTTGCGCATCTGCTGGATATTCTTTATCACCGATGCAAAGAAGAAAGCAAAGCCGATTTTCCTGAGATGACAGCACGCATAAGGGAGTGTGAGTGATATGAAAGCCAGTCAAAAGAAAAAACATTTGTCACAGGCAATGGTATTTCTCATTCTGTTTGGAGTCGTCAGCCTGTTCTCTGACATGACTCATGAGGGCGCTTCCAGTATCCGGGGAGCGTATTTGGCTGTCATGGGCGCTTCCGCTGGTGCGATTGGTTTTTTCTCCGGTCTGGGAGAGTTGATCGGATACTCCATGCGTTATGTGTTCGGAAAACTTACGGATAGAACCCGGCAGTATTGGCCGATTACAATCTTTGGCTATGTACTGGATGTGTTGGCAGTGCCGGCATTGGCTCTGGTAGGAGAGCATGGATGGGTCTGGGCATGTCTGCTGCTGCTCATTCAGCGGATGGGCAAAGCCATCAAGAAGCCGGCAAAAGATACGATCATGTCCTTTGCGGCATCTCAGGAAGGTGTCGGAAAGAGCTTCGGCCTGCAGGAACTGTTAGATCAGATCGGCGCTTTTTTAGGACCGGTGCTGTTATACCTGGTAATGCTCTTTCGGACAGAGGGAGATGTCTTTCAGACCTATGCTTTCTGCTTTGGGGTGCTTGCTATTCCCGGTGCTATTACGCTGGTTCTGCTCCTTGTTACCCGGCACAGATTCCCGAATCCCGAACAATTTGAGCCTGAACCGAAAGAACACGTTCCTTTCCGCATGAGAAAAAGCTTCATACTTTATATTGCAGGGATCAGCTGCTTCGCTTTTGGATTTATCGACTATTCCATGATCATTATGCATGTTTCCAGGGTTTATACCGGCCTGGCGGCCAGTCTGGCAGAGACATCTTCGCTGGTAACAGAGGGAACCCTTCCTTTGCTTTATGCCGGTGCGATGCTGGTGGATGCAGCAGCCGCTCTTGTATTCGGACATCTTTATGATAAGATTGGCGTAAAGGCGTTGATGATTTCTACGCTGCTTTCCAGTGTGTTTGCTGTTTTTGTATTTTCTATTCACTCCATTCCCATGCTCCTGTTGGGTGTGGCCCTCTGGGGAATCGGGATGGGCGCTCAGGAATCTATCCTGAAAGCTGTGGTCACTTCTATGGTTCCGAAAGACTGCCGGGCTACGGGATATGGTATTTTTGAATGTTCCTTTGGCATCTTCTGGTTCCTGGGAAGCTGGATCATGGGCGTGCTTTATGATCTGAGCATTCCTGCCATGGTAACTGTATCGGTGATCGCACAGCTTGCAGCGATTCCCCTTTATCTTGTTTCGGACAGATGTGCCCGGGCGGAGAATATCCATTTAGGCAGCTGATGTTCCGCTCTCTTTTTGCATGAGCGAGAAATAAAATGACAGGGAAATAAACCAATGTTATAATGAAGAAAAAAACAGGCCGACAGTTTGGAATTTGCGGAGGAAACAGAATATGTGGATATGCCCAAAATGCGGGAGGAAATTTAAAAGAACAAATCAAGGTCATTACTGCGGGAAAGCACCGGAAACAGTATTAGAATATATAAATTCGCAGCCCATAGAGACACGTTCTCATTTAACAGAAATGATGATCATATTACAAAAAAGTGTTCCGTGTGTAAATGAACGTATATTATGGAGTATGCCGTATTATGAGAAAGAAGGAAAATCCATTTCCTTTTCTGCTTGTAAAAAGCACGTCAGCTTTTATGTAGGGATTAAAGCTATTGAAAAGTTTGCACTGGAGTTAGAAGAAGTTGTTACTAAGAAAAATGCAATATATTTTCCTTATGATAGAGAACTACCTGCAAAATTGATTGAAGATATTGCAAAATGGTGTTTAAGCTGATTTGACATATACAATCCAGGAGGTGATTGATTGAAAATAGAAATCGGAAAAGACTTTCCAAAATATTTTAAACCTTCCTATCCGGAAGAATTTGACTTGTTTTCACATTTTGAGGTGACGGCTGGAATACCGACAGTTTTATTTGCAATTACTACATGGAAAGAAAACGGCGAGCCAAATGTTTGCTTTCATGCATGGAGTTGTTTTCATGGAGATAAAACTGCCTTTTTTGCCGTAATGGGGAATCTGTATCAACATACCCATACCTACGCTAATATTCAAAGGGAAAAATGTTTTTGTATAAATTTTCTGCCTATAAGCTATTACGATAAACTGGTAGATACCATTCATCACAACGACATGGAAACCGATGAATTTGCTGTGGGAGGCTTTACACTTTCCAATGGAAAAACGATCCATGCACCGGCTATTCAAGAGGCTTTTATCAATATAGAATGTACCTTGAAAGAGACAAAGGATCTAAGCGGCGCAGGAATTACGGCTATGGTTATCGGACAAGTGCTGCATATTTCTGTAGAAAAAGAATATGCCCAGGGCTATGCACAACGATATGGAAAAGAAGGCTTTATGATGCTGATACCAGCGCCTCAGGATCTGGTTACCGGCGAGCCAAATCTGTCGGCAATTGGTACAATAAACATTGAAAAATATGATTGACAGTATATAAGACATGAAAAGAAAACGGAAGCTTGGAGGAATTGTTATGAAACGGGAGTTAGGGATTGCACGCTGCGGACTGGCCTGTTGTTTATGTTCTGAAAACGCAGCCTGTTCCGGCTGTGATTCAGGTCAATGTCCGGACAAAGAGTGGTGCGAAAACAGAAAATGTTCCATTGCAAAAGAAATCCGGCATTGTTATGAATGCGATGAAGAATGCAGAAAAGGATTATTAGGTAAAATAAAACCCTACGCTTTTACTTTATTTATGAAAAGATATGGTGAAGAATATCTTTTAGATTGTCTGGAAAGAAATGAGGCCAATGGAATTGTTTACCATCGTGATGGTATAAATGGCGACTATGACGATTTTGAGGATGTGGAAACACTGATAGAGTACATAAAAACCGGAAACAGATAAATTTATGGAGATTATTGGTGTTTCTTGACAAGTCTTATTTTTAGTGAGGGGTACAATGGTAAAAGAAGTGGATCCAAAAGAAACAAACCGTGCCGTGGCCTATGAGCTTTGGATGAAAGCTCCTAATCCAATGGTGACGTTTTTCAAAACTCTGGATGTGACGAATCTTGTTAAAGTAAGTAAAAAGAGAAAAATGAAGTTTAATATGCTGCTGGATTACTGTATTGGAAAGGCAGCAGCAGGAGTGGAGGAGTTTTATACACTTCCTGTGGGAGACAAACTGCTCCAATATGACCGGATTGCAGTGAATACCATTGTAAAAAACAAAAAGGGAGAGATTAATTCCTGCGATATTTATTATCAGCCGGATTTAGAGGAATATAATAAGCAGTACCTGGAATATACAACCCGGACAGCCAAAAAGTGTCAGGACAGAGATCTGTCAGAAGACTGTATGGTGATCGGCACATCAGCAATCATAGATACGGAAATTGACGGGGCAGTAGGGATGAACAGCGGCATTTTTAACAATCCTTTTATGATCTGGGGCAGATATAAAAAGAAATGGTTCCGATATGAGCTGCCTCTTTCCTTTCAATTTCACCACACACAGATGGACGGGGCCCATGCAGGGGTATTTCTGGCAAATCTGCAAAGAGAGATCAAAGAACTGTGAAAAAGAAAATTATAATTATTATAGTGATATGTGCAGCTGTTGTTCTGGGCATTTTTCTTTATATGAGTTTCCGGTATCAAAATACTTCTTCGGAACGTCTTCCAGATAGATACAGCCAGGTTATCCCACAGGTCCACAGCATGACAGACAAAGATGGGGACGGCATAGACGACCAGGCGGATATCCTCCAGAGTGCATTGGACTACATTGCTGCTAAGCCTAAATATAAAAGCAAATATTATCAGACAGGCTATCCAGATGACGGCTATGGGGTATGTACAGATTTGGTGGCATTTGCGCTGAAAGGTGCCGGGTATGACCTGATGACCCTGGTAGATGAGGATATCAGGGCAGATCAGGAGAGTTACAATATAGAAAAGCCGGATAAAAATATTGATTTCAGACGGGTGAGAAACCTGAAAGTATACTTGGAACACAAGGCAATAAGCCTTACTACAGATCTTTCTGAAATAGAAGAGTGGCAGGGCGGGGATATTGTAATATTCCAGGATCATATCGGCATTGTCTCTGACCGGAGAAATGAAAATGGCGTTCCCTATGTGATCCACCATAATAGCTCCTGGCAGAAAAAATATGAGCAGGATATCCTGGAGAAGAGAGAAGATCTGGTGGGACACTACCGAATTTCTCAATAGTCTGTCTGGAAAACCGAAGAAAATGAAGGCTATAGTAAAGGAAAATGAACGATATGGTGGAAGTAAAGTTTTATGATACGGTGGAGGATTCTCTGCTGAAATTTGCAGTGATCATAGCCAAAACAGAAGAAAAATGGATCTTCTGCAAACACAAAGACAGAGATACTCTGGAAGTACCGGGAGGTCACAGAGAAGCTGGAGAAACGATCCTGGAGACGGCGAAACGTGAACTGAAAGAGGAAACAGGAGCGGTAGATTTCCACATCCGTCCGATCTGTGTATATTCCGTAAAAGGGAAAACAAGAGCAGGGGAAAATATTACAGAGGAGACCTATGGAATGCTTTTTACAGCAGAGATTTTTTCCTTTGAAAAGATACATAGTGAGATAGAGAAAATTATTCTGTGCCAGGATCTGACAGATAACTGGACATATCCCCTGATCCAGCCTAAGCTTATTCAGGAAGCCAGAAACAGAGGTTATCTATAAATACATGGAAGTTAACCGTACAGCCGGGAGGAATGGTCAACAGTTTATTTCTGAGATACAAAGTAATAAGCTAGTACATTAGGAGAGAAAAACATATGGAAATAAAACTGGTTAAAGGAAGCTATGAATATAAGAATCAGATCATTGATATGCTCAAAGAATGGATTGATTACAACGAGAATCATCCGGAGGCCAACACATCACCCAATGCAATTTTTAGAAATAATTATGAGGATTTTGCATATTATCTGGAACACCTGGAATATAAAGAACCCCAGGAAGGGCTGGTTCCGGATTCTACTTTCTTTTGTTTCGATGAAAAAAGAAATCTTATGGTAGGGGCGGTGAATATCCGCCATGACCTCAATGATTACCTGCTAAAGTACGGAGGACATATCGGCGATGGGATAAGGCCCAGCGAAAGGAGAAAAGGCTATGCCACGGAAATGATCCGGCTGGCATTGGAAGAATGCAGAGAACTGGGGCTGACAAGGGTGTTAATGACATGTGACAAAAATAATATCGGCTCGGCA
>UQSX01000039.1 GCA_900543715.1 uncultured Blautia sp.
TAGCCAAGCTCCGATGCGGTGCCGATAACGTTTACCATGCTGCGGCCCTCTACCGCTACTTTCCTCCCATATTTGTATGCGGAATTAATAATCTGCTGAACCCTGTCCACATTAGAAGCAAAAGTAGCAATAATGATCCTGGTGTTCCGGTGTTCAGAAAAAATATTGTCAAAGGTCTTTCCCACAGTCCTCTCAGACATGGTAAAGCCTTTTCTCTCTGCATTGGTACTGTCACACATTAATGCCAGAACGCCTTTCTTTCCTATCTCCGCAAATCTCTGCAGATCAATGGCGTCTCCAAACACAGGGGTATAATCCACCTTGAAGTCACCTGTATGGATGACGGTCCCCGCCGGAGAGTAGATGGCCAGAGCAGAAGCGTCCTGAATACTGTGATTCGTCTTTATGAATTCAATTCTGAAGCAGCCCAGATTGATGGACTGTCCATGTTTGATCACTTTTCTCTTGGTAGTCCTTAATAAGTTATGCTCTTTTAATTTATTGTCAATAAGTCCCACCGTCAGTTTCGTTGCATAAATGGGTACATTTATTTCTTTTAAAACATAGGGCAGGGCACCGATATGGTCCTCATGTCCATGGGTGATCACAAAGCCCTTTACTTTCTCGATATTCTCTTTCAGATAGGTCACGTCCGGAATGACCAGATCGATTCCCAGCATATCGTTCTCTGGGAAAGAAAGACCACAGTCAACCACAACGATACTATCCTCATACTCAAAAGCTGTAATGTTCATTCCTATCTGTTCCAGTCCGCCCAAAGGAATGATCTTTAATTTTCCATTATGATTTCTTTTCAACGTTATTCCTCCAATAATTTCCGTTCCTGATATCACTCAAATTCAATGTCCTCTAACATGGCTGCAAAGACCTTGTAAACCGCATCGTATTCGGTGTCGTCCTCTACGAATACATAGCAGCCGTCTTTGTCGCCGTCCTCTGAAATGTCCTTTAAAATATACGCCGCACTTCCGTTTTCGTTTTCTGCCTCATCTGGATCAATGACCAAAAGGTAATCTACGCCTCCCACTCTGGTCTGTTCCAGGATCCCAAATTCTAATTCAGATCCGTCCTCTCCGTCAAATACTACTGTTTCCATACTTTCGTCCTTTCTCTTTGTTTTTTCAGGCATACACAGAACCCGGAAACTCGCTTGTCTCACCCTACGCTGAGGCACTCCTGCCTTCTACAGTTCAGGCTGACATTAAAACCCCGCTGCGCTACAGCGGGGTTTTAACCCTTGCGGCAGCGGCCAAATGGACGTGCAAGCACGTCCGCCTGGCTCGTTGCTCGCAGAAATCAAACGGTGTCCGGGTTTGCTTTTGCATCTAAATAGCCCTGCAGAATAAATACAGCTGCTATCATATCCACATATTTTTTTCTGTTTTCTCTTCGCACACCTGCCTCGATCAATGTGCGGTCCGCTTCTACGGTAGTAAGTCTCTCGTCCCACATGATAACAGGCAATCCCAGTCTGCGTTCCAGGGTTTCTTTTAGCTGCAGTGACTTTTCCGCCCGCTCACCAATGGTGTTGTTCATATTTTTAGGAAAGCCAAGGACAATCTCCTCCACCTGATATTCCTTCACCAGTTCCTCGATCCTGCGCAGGGATTTCCGAAGCTTATTTTCCTCTTCTCTTCTGATAATCTCCAAACCCTGGGCTGTCAGACCCATAGGGTCGCTGACCGCCACCCCTATCGTCTTAGAGCCATAATCCAATCCCATGATCCTCATAGCTTAATCATGCTTCCAGGATTTATTCTTGATATACTCTTTCAGCAGCTCTTCTACCAGCTCATCTCTCTCCACTTTCATAATGGTGCTTCTGGCTCCCTTATGGCTGGTAATATAGGTGGGATCTCCGGACATAATATAGCCTACAATCTGATTTACCGGATTGTACCCTTTCTCTGACATCGCATTATATACCAAATCCAGAACTTCTTTCACTCTCACTTCCGGGTCTGATTTCACATTAAAATATTGTGTATTCTCTAAATTTGCCATACTCAATTCACGCCCTTATCTCTAAAATTCGTTCTAATCTGCTATAGCCCTCTGGGATCTAAAAAAGGACATACAACTGCAACTATACCTCTATTCTAATATATCTTCCCCGGAAATTCAACTATTATATTGTGCAAATAAAAATGCCCTCTTCCAGAAATCCCTCAACTTTTGCCTTTACTATGCGGTTTTCCAGATCTTCGCAGCTTTTTACTGCCGTCTTCAGATACTCCCTGGTGTGCCCTATCCAGTATGTTTCTCCCTGTATCCTGGCGGTTTCTTCAAAGAGGATTTCCACTTCTTTTCCCAAAAAGCTCTCCATATACTTTTTCTCATGAGCCTTTCCCATTTCGATCAGCACATGACTTCTCTGACTCTTCACCGTTTCAGGAACCTGTCCCTCCATGCGGTCTGCCCTTGTTCCTTTTCTTCTGGAATATTTGAAGATATGGGTCTCGTAAAAATCCACCTGCTCCACAAATTTTCTGGATTCTTCAAATTCTTCTTCTGTCTCCTGGGGGAATCCCACGATCACGTCTGTAGTAAGCGCAGGATTTTCAAAATATTTTCGCAGGATCCTGCAGCCTTCCATATAATCCTGGGACGTATATTTCCGGTTCATTCTTTTTAAGGTTTCATTGCAGCCGCTTTGGAGAGAAAGATGAAAATGAGGGCAGATCTTCTCCATACTTCCCAGAGTCCGTCCAAATTCCTCTGTGACAATTCTGGGTTCCAGGGAACCCAGACGGATCCTTTTTACTCCCTCCACGTTATGGACTGCCTGGATCAGCCCCAAAAGATTTTCTCCGATATCGATGCCGTAGGAGCTGAGATGGATCCCTGTAAGGACAAATTCCTGGTAACCGTTCTTTACAAGTTTCTCAACCTCCGCCAGCACCTCCTCTTTTTTACGGCTGCGGACACGTCCCCGTACATAGGGAATGATGCAGTAGCTGCAGAACTGATTGCATCCGTCCTGTACCTTCAGATAGGCTCTGGTATGCTCCCCCGTAGAAGAAAGAGCCAGATTCTCATATTCTACCGGTTTCTCCAGATCCATCAGGATCTTCTCCTGTCCCTGCCCCTTTTGGTAGTTTTCCAGAATACTCAGAATCTCCTGCTTCCGGTTATTTCCCAATACGATGTCTATGGCTTCGTCGATCTCCGGGACATCCTTCTGGGCCTGGACGTAGCATCCAGCAGCGATGACAATCGCCTCAGGGTTCATTTTTCTGGCCTTATGGAGCATCTGTCTAGACTTTCGGTCTGCGATATTCGTCACCGTACAGGTGTTGATAATATACACATCTGCACCGGGGGCAAAAGGCACGATCTCATATCCTGCCTCCCTCAGTTCCTGCTCCATAGCCTCTATTTCATAGGCATTTACCTTACAGCCTAAATTGTGCAAAGCTACTTTCTTTCTTATATTCTCCATTCTTATTATCTCCATACATTAAGCGTTTTGACGAATTGTCACCAGATTCTTTGTGTTTTATTTTTCCCTTTTTCATATTGACTTTTTCTGCCAATAACGGTAACATAATCCTTGTAAAATGCAATTACTAAAAATGAGGTAAGGGAGGATTTTTCCAATGAAAACAGTTAAAATTTCACTGAACTCTATCGACAAAGTTAAATCTTTTGTAAATGACATTACAAAATTCGACTATGATTTTGATTTAGTTTCCGGTAGATATGTAATCGACGCTAAGTCCATTATGGGTATCTTTTCTTTAGATTTATCTAAAGCTATCGACTTAAATATCCATGCAGCAGATGCAGCTCTGGACGAAATCTTAGAGACATTAAAACCATACTTAGTATAATTACAGAACGATATAATATAAAAGGCTGCCGTTTTTGCGGCGGCTTTTTTATTCTATAGGAAGGTCCTCCGGACTGCCCTATAGAATAAAAAGCTCTTCTGCTCTATTCTTCACAGATCACTGTTTCTGCAGTCTCTACCGCTTCTTTCAGCATATCATCAATTTTTTCCTGAAGCCGTTCCTCTGACTTTTTGATCACCTGAATATTTGGTTTTGTCACAGGATGTTTTGCCACAAAGATCGTACAGCAGTCCTCATAGGGAAGGATTGAAGTGTCATAGGTCTGGATCTTCAGAGCCACATCTACGATCTCCTGTTTATCGAAGCCGATAAGAGGCCGGAACACCGGCATGGTGCAGACCTCATTGGTAGCCGCAAGACTGTGAATGGTCTGGCTGGCCACCTGTCCGATACTCTCTCCTGTTACCAGCGCCATACATTCATCTTTTCTTGCAAACTCCTCTGCAATTTTCATCATATACCGGCGCATGATAATGGTCAGCTCCTCGTGGGGGCATTTGTCATAAATATAAAGCTGTATATCCGTAAAGTTTACGATATGAAGCCGTACAGGCCCCGCATACCGGGACACCAGTTTCGCCAGATCGATCACTTTCTGTTTTGCTCTCTCGCTGGTATACGGCGGCGCATGAAAATAAACAGCATCAATGGTCACGCCTCTCTTTGCGATCATGTAACCTGCCGCCGGACTGTCAATTCCTCCTGAAAGCAGGAGCATGGCTCTTCCGTTGGTTCCCAGAGGCATTCCTCCCGGGCCTGGTATATTTTCTGAATAGAGATAGATCTTATTCCGGATCTCTACGTTCACAGTTACCTGAGGATTGTGAACATCTACTTTCATATTGGGGCAGGCGTCCAAGATCACACTGCCCAGCTCGCTGCTGACCTCCATGGACTGCATAGGATAGCTTTTCTTATTTCTTCTGGTATTCACTTTAAAAGTCAGGGCTTTCTCTCCGTAGACTTTTTTCACATAATCCGCCACGTCTTTGGAAAGCTGTTCAAATCCCTGATCCTCCAGGACTACTGCGGGACAGATGCCGTATATGCCGAAGACCCGCTTCATGGCCTCTACAGCCTCCTCATAGTCAAAGTCATCCTGAGGATATACAAAGATACGTCCCATCTCTTTCACCACTTTGAACGTCCCTTCCACATTCCGAAGCTGGTATTTGATCTGCTGTACTAAAGCGTCTTCAAAGATGTAACGGTTTTTTCCTTTAATAGCGATCTCCGCATATTTGATCAAAAAAGCCTTATACATACAATTTCTCTCCTTTTATTTTCGTGCATATCTCTGCAGCATAGGAAGAAGTGTCCTCAGGGTTTCCAGAGTGTAATCCAGTTCTTCCTTTGTAGTAAACTCACTGAAACTGAAGCGGATAGCGGATTCCTTCCTTTCCGGGCTGAGTCCTATGGCTCCAAGGGAAGCGCTTCCTGTCCTTTTATGGCTGGAACAGGCGCTGCCGGCGGAAACATAGATTCCCTTATCCTCCAGGGCATGGAGCAGCACCTCGCTTCTAACGCCCAGGAAACTTGCATTTAAGATATGGTGTGCTCCCTTGGAAGGTTCCGGGCCGTTTATCTCTACTTTTTCCAGCTTTGTAAGCTCTCCTGCAAGGTACTCTTTCAATTCTCTCATATGGGCTGTATTTTCGTCCAGATGTTCGTATATGATCCTGGATGCTTCTCCCAGTCCGGCGATTCCCGGCACATTATCCGTACCAGAGCGCATACCTTTCTGCTGTCCTCCTCCCAGGATCATAGGATGGATCTTCACCTTTTCGCCGATGTACAAAAACCCTATGCCCTTGGGGCCATGGATCTTATGGCCGCTCACTGAAAGAAGATCGATCTTCATTTTTTTCGGGTAAATCCTGTACTTACCGTAAGCCTGGATAGCATCTACATGAAAAACTGTCTCCTGATTTTTCTCCTTGATGATCCTGCCCATCTCTTCCACAGGCAAAAGAGCGCCTAATTCATTATTTACGTACATGGCGGACACCAGAATCGTGTCCTCTCTTATGGCGGCAGACAATTCTTCCAGAGACAGATTTCCTTTCTCATCTACAGGGATCCTGGTGATCTCAAAGCCCTGCTCCTCCAGCCAGTCTGCAGGAGCGGACACCGCTGCGTGTTCAAATACCGTAGTGATAATATGTTTCCCTTTTCTCTGGTTTGCCATGGCCGTACCGATCAGGGCCCAGTTATCTGACTCTGTGCCTCCGGAGGTAAAATAGATATCCTTCTCCTGGACTTTCAGGGTCTTTGCGATCTTCCTGGCTGCCTCTTTCACATATTTTTCTGCCTCAACGCCCTTCAAATGCATTGCCGATGGATTTCCATAGTCTTCCATCATGGTCTTTACCACCATATCCTTTACTTCTTCATAGCACCTGGTAGTGGCTGAATTATCCAGATATGCTTCCATCTCTCTATTCCTCCAATGCAAACATTAAAACAGACAGCACTGCAAGACCTGCAGTCTCAGTCCGCAGTATCCTCTTCCCCAGTGTGATCACCTGGGCCTTTGCCCCGGAAACTGCCAGATTTACTTCTTCCTCTTCAAAGCCGCCCTCCGGTCCAATAAAGATCCCTACTGACTGGCCACCCCTGATCTGTCCCAGGATCTGTCGGGTATGTGCCATATCCTTTGCCAGCTCATAGGGCAGGAGCACCACATCCAGCGTCTGTCCGTACTGGACAGCCTCCTGAAAACTCATGACCCCTTTGATCTTTGGTACATACATTCTCTTTGACTGCTTTGCCGCACTCTCCGCTATCGCCTGCCATCTGACCAGTTTCTTTTCTTCCTTTTTCTTGTCCAGCTTCACCACCGCCCGCTTTGAAGCTACGGGAATGATCTGATGCACCCCCAGCTCCACGGCTTTCTGGATGATCAGCTCCATCTTATCTCCCTTTGGCAGCCCCTGAAAAAGATAGAGTTTGGAAGGCAGTTCATACCCCGCTTCCTGCACATACATGATATGGGCAATGATCTCCTCTTCCCAAAGCTCCTCGATATAGCAGGTATATTCTTTCTTTCCTCCGTCGCTGATCAGGATCTCTTCTCCCTGACGCATACGGAGGACATTTTTTATATGATTTACATCACTGCCTGTTATAGAAATCTGTTTTTCTCCTATCCTGGCAGGATCTGCAAAAAAACGGTACATATTTCCACCTTAATTCTTTCTGGCTGTCACAGATACCCACTCTCCCTGCCGGGTAACCTCCAGCACTTCCAGTCCGGCCTTTTCCACTGCTTCTACAACTACAGACTCTTTCACATCCAGGATACCGGAAGTAATATAGATTCCGCCTTTTTTCAGATGATGTACGATCACAGGTGTCAGAGGCACCAGAACATCTGCCAGGATATTAGCAGTTACGATATCGTACTTTTCATATCCCACTGCATCCTGTATTTCCTTATCATCAATAATATTTCCAATCATCATCGCAAAATCCTCATCCGGGATCTGATTGGCTTCTTTATTTTCCTCTACCGCCGGTACCGCACATGGATCCAGATCTGTTCCTACCGCATGAGCTGCTCCCAGTTTTAAGGCCACAATGGAAAGGATTCCGCTGCCGGTTCCCACGTCCAGAAGGACGGTATCCTCTGTCACATATTTTTTAAGCTGGCGGATACAGAGCTGAGTAGTCTCATGCATGCCGGTTCCAAAGGCAGTGCCCGGATCGATATGAATGATCATCCGATTCTGATCCTCCTCTTTAACCTCTTCCCAGGAGGGAATGATCAGGATCTCATCCACATAAAACTGTTTAAAGTACTGTTTCCAGTTATTGATCCAGTCAATATCTTCCGTCTCGTCCACAGCTATGGTGCCTTCTCCTATGTCGAGAAATTCTCTGAGGCTCTCCAGCTCCTGGTTTACCATATCCAGCACCTGTTCTTCCGTAACCTTCCGGTCATTGACCAGCAGGTCGCCTTCTTCTGTTTCCTCTACAAAAAAACTGAGGTAGGCAGTGCCGTCATCCTCTCCCATCTGGGGCAGGATATCCACGAACATCTGCTCCTTTTCCAGGGCAGTAAGAGGCACATTATCCTCAATCTGAGCGCCTTCCAGTCCAATATCATAAAGGCTGCTGATAATGATATCTTCAGCCTCTGTTTTCGTCTTAATCTTAAATTTCTTCCATTTCATATACATTTACCCCGCTGTTCATCTACACAAACATAAAAGTCAGTGTAATAGTAAATACTGATAAAATCGTAGTCACCACAATTCCTTCTGCAATAGGTTTTGGATCCCTCCCGTACTGTTCACAGAGCATAGCCGGAAAATTTCCCACAGGAAGAGCGGCCATAAGAACCACAGTAGCCCGGATCAGCAGATCCGGCAGTACCGGTCTGAGGGCAAGAGCCAAAATCACTGGAAAGGCAATAAACCGGATAATGACAAAGGCCAGCAGCCTTTTGTTCTGCATCATATCCCGGACTTTCATACCTGCCAGGGAAATCCCTATAACGATCATGGACAAAAGTGTGCATGCATTGCCGTAGTATCCGGCCAGCGTTTCAATTTCCTCCGGCAGACCAAGCTGGAACCAGTATATCAGAAATGCTGCGATACAGGCGATCAAACCCGGACTCAGATAATCCTTCCAGGTTCTCTTCTTTCCTTCTGTATCTTTTTTCAGCAGCATAATTCCAAAAGTAAAGATGGTAAGGTTAAAAAGGAAATTAAAGACGATCACATATACCATAGACTCCGGTCCGATAATGGCCAGGGCAACTGGTATCCCAATAAACCCTGTATTTCCGAAAACCGTCATCAGCACATAGGCATTTCTCAGAGAATCCGGCACCTTCAGCACCCATACAAGAAAATATCCAAAAAGGATAAGGAAGATATAGAATATAACGGCGATAACTCCCACAAAAACCACATTTTCTCTGGGTATCTGAGACAGATCATTGAACATGCTGACAATGATCAGCCCTGGCGAACAGACATTCACCACCAGCGCCGACAGGTCTTTGGAGGCACTGTCCGAGATCATTTTCTTTTTATACAGCACAAACCCGGTGAGGATCAGGATAAAGATCATCACCATCTGTTCCAGTACCACCAATCCTCTCATTTCCCCTGCTCTTCCCTTTCTTCTGCCCTATTACCCACAGTATACAACAGGCCATTCTGCTCCTTTGACCTCCTGTATGCCATGGGCAACTGCAGACCCTGACATCATGTTATTATAGAAGAAAAAAAATCAAATTGCAATACAAAAAGAACGGAGCCGCCGTATTTCCTGATGTGGGGAATCCCTGAAGATTCCCGCTTTTGCTCATACGACAGCCCCTATATACTAATTTTCAAATATATCTTTCAGCTTTTCGCCAAATTTTTTCTTCTTTTCGCCGCTTGCCGGCCGGTTTCCACAGGCCTCGTCAAACTTGCGCAGCGCTTCCTTTGCTTCCTCGTTCAGCTTGGCAGGTACCTGTACCACCAGAGTTACATAGTGGTCTCCTCTTACATTTTTATTTCTCAGAGAAGGCACACCTTTTCCTTTCAGACGCACCTTTGTATCGGTCTGAGTTCCCGGTTTTATGTCATACATCACATCACCGTCTACAGTGCTGATCCGGACTTCTCCGCCCAGAGCCGCCTGTGCGAAGGTGATCGGCGCTGTAGAGAATATGTTCATATCCTGTCTCTGGAAAATTGGATGGCGTGCAACTACTACTTCCACCATCAGATCGCCTCTCGGTCCGCCGTTGGTTCCCGGCTCGCCTTTCTCCCGGATACGGATACTCTGTCCGTTGTCGATACCTGCCGGTATGGTTACCTTGATCTTCTTGCGGTTGGAAATATATCCTGTTCCACGGCAGTCCGGACACTTGTCTTTGATCACTTTTCCGGTTCCATGACAGTCCGGACAAGTCTGGACATTCTGAATGGTTCCAAACATGGACTGCTGGGTATATACCACCTGACCGGTTCCATGACATTTAGAACAGGTCTCTGGTGAAGTTCCTGGTTTTGCCCCTGTACCATGACAGGTTTCGCAGGTATCCTTCAAAGTAAGATCCAGCTCTTTTTCGCAGCCGAATACGGCTTCCTCAAAAGTAATCCTTACAGAAGCATGGACATTGGCGCCTTTCATAGGGCCATTATTAGGTCTCCGTCTTCCGCCGCCAAAAAGGTCCCCGAAAATATCGCCGAAAATGTCGCCCATATCTCCGCCGCTGAAACCTCCAAAGCCGCCGAATCCGTCAAATCCTCCGGCTCCGCCGCCTCCCTGTTCAAAGGCCGCATGGCCGAACTGGTCATACTGTCGTCTTTTCTGGGGGTCGCTTAATACACTGTATGCCTCTGTAGCCTCTTTAAACTTTTTTTCAGCCTCTTTATCTCCTGGATTCACATCCGGATGATACTTCTTGGCAAGCTTACGGTAGGCACTTTTTATTGCAGACTCATCTGCACCCCGGTCCACGCCCAGGACTTCATAGTAATCTCTTTTATCTGCCATTGGTCTTTTCCCTTTCTACACACAAGCATGGGATGCCCGAAAACACCCCATGCTTTTCTATTGCTTTTTATGTCCCGGATTATACTTCTCTATAGTCTCCGTCTACTACATCGTCGCCGTATGCTTCATTTCCGCTGTCCTGAGAACCTGCATTTGCTCCAGGATTTGGTCCTGCCTGCTGGGCGCTCTGTGCCTGCTCATACATTTTTGCGAAAAGTTTCTGGGCGCTCTGCATCAGTTTCTCTTTCCCGGCTTTCAGTTCTTCTACCTGAGCATCTGTGATCTCATCTGTATTAGAACATTTTGCCAGAGTCTCTTTCAATGCATTCAGATCAGCTTCTACAGCAGTCTTGTCGTTTGCATCGATCTTATCACCTGCTTCTTCCATGGCTTTCTCTGTCTGGAATACCATAGCGTCTGCATCATTCTTTGTATCTACAGCTTCTTTACGTTTCTTATCCTGAGCTTCGTATTCAGCAGCCTCTCTTACAGCCTTATCAATCTCATCATCGGACATATTAGAACCTGCAGTGATAGTAATATGCTGCTCTTTTCCTGTTCCCAGGTCTTTTGCAGAAACATTAACAATACCGTTTGCATCGATATCAAAGGTAACTTCGATCTGAGGAACACCTCTTCTTGCTGGAGGGATTCCATCCAGACGGAACTGTCCAAGGGATTTGTTATCTCTTGCAAACTGCCTCTCACCCTGTACTACGTTGATATCTACGGCAGTCTGATTGTCTGCTGCAGTAGAGAAGATCTGGCTCTTCTTGGTAGGAATTGTTGTATTTCTCTCGATCAGTCTTGTCGCGATACCGCCCATGGTCTCGATAGACAGTGACAGCGGAGTAACGTCCAGCAGAAGGATATCCCCTGCGCCTGCGTCTCCTGCCAGCTTACCGCCCTGTACAGCAGCACCCAAAGCAACACATTCATCTGGGTTCAGAGTCTTGCTTGGCTCTTTTCCTGTCAGCTGTTTTACCTTATCCTGTACAGCGGGAACACGGGTAGAACCACCAACTAACAGTACCTGGCCCAGTTCAGAAGCGCTCAGTCCAGCGTCAGAAAGAGCACGTTTTACAGGCTCTGCAGTCTTCTCTACCAGGTCGTGTGTCAGTTCATCGAATTTTGCTCTTGTCAGATCCATATCAAAGTGAAGAGGTCCGTTGGCATTCATGCTGATGAATGGCAGGTTGATGTTGGTTGTTGTAGCAGAAGACAGCTCTTTCTTCGCTTTTTCTGCTGCTTCTTTGATACGCTGCATAGCCATCTTATCTGTAGAAAGGTCAACCCCTTCTTTCTTCTTAAATTCAGAAATCATATAGTCGGCAACCTTCTGGTCGAAATCATCGCCGCCCAGGTGGTTATTACCTGCTGTAGACAGAACTTCGATAACGCCGTCGCCGATCTCAATGATGGAAACATCAAAGGTACCGCCGCCTAAGTCGTATACCATGATCTTCTGCTCTTTTTCATTATCCAGTCCATAAGCCAGTGCTGCTGCAGTAGGCTCGTTGATGATACGTTTTACTTCCAGGCCTGCGATCTTACCTGCGTCTTTGGTAGCCTGACGCTGTGCATCATTGAAATAAGCCGGAACTGTAATAACAGCTTCTGTAACTTTCTCACCCAGATAATTCTCAGCATCTGCCTTCATTTTCTGAAGGATCATTGCGGAAATTTCCTGAGGAGAATATTTCTTCTCATCAATGGCTACTCTGTAATCTGTACCCATATGTCTCTTAATAGAAGAAATAGTCTTGTCAGCGTTAGTAACAGCCTGACGTTTTGCAGGCTCACCTACAAGTCTTTCTCCTGATTTTGTAAAAGCTACAACGGAAGGTGTTGTTCTCGCACCTTCTGCATTTGGGATAACTGTCGGCTGTCCGCCTTCCATAACGGCTACACAGCTGTTTGTAGTACCTAAGTCAATACCTATGATCTTGCTCATGATAAACTCCTCCTTGAATCATTTCTATTGTTAGTTATTATTGGCTGTTTATAAGATAAAATCCTACAGGATCTCTCCTGGATATAAAATGAATTATGGTTCCGGCTCCTGTATTAATTGGCAACCTTCACCATGCTGTGACGGATCACTGTATCCTTATAGGTATAACCTTTCTGGAACTCTTCCACCACTACATTCTCTCCGGCCTCTTCATCTTCCACATGCATTACTGCATTATGATAATCCGGATTGAATTCCTGGCCTACAGATTCAATGGCCTTAACCCCCATCCCCTCAAATGAGGAAAGGAGCTGGCGGTAAATCTTGTTCATTCCGTCTACAAAAGGACTTTCCTTTTCTTCTTCCGGAACCGCAGCCAGACCTCTTTCAAAGTTATCCACAATAGGAAGGATCTTTTCAATCACTTCTCTGGCTCCGATTTCGTACATGGAAGCTTTTTCCTTCTCTGTACGTTTCCTGAAGTTGTCAAATTCCGCCATCTGCCGCTTTACCATATCGGTAAGCTCTTCTATTTTTTCATCTTTTTTGTCTTTTTTCTTTTTCCCGAAGAATCCCTTTTTTTCCGGTTCCTTCTTGCTGTCTTCAGAAGAGGCCTCCGCATCTTCCTGGCTTTCCATTTCTTCAGCCTGATCCTGACTTTCCGCTTCTTCCATTTTCTCTGCTGCTTTTTCGTCATCCTCTTTCAGGATATCTTCTGTCTGGTCCGGAGAAACGTTTTCATCTTCCATGGAATTGAATTCTTTCTTTTCTTCTGCCACGAATTCTTACCACCTTTCTACGTTTTCTTAAATATATTATCCAATTGATTTTTTAAGGTTTTCAGATTATCCATTACATTTTCATAATCCATCCGCTTGGGACCTATGATCCCGATGGTTCCCTGCATGCCGCCGCCCAGATCATAGGTGGCCGTCACTACGCTGCAGTCCTTCATGGTCTTCACCGGACTCTCATTTCCGATATAAACCTGAATGCCGGTGTTCTCACTATCCTTTTCGTTATCCATCGTGTCCTTTACGAACTCTGCCAAAGCTTCCTTCTCCTCAAAGGCAGAAATAAGTTCACTGGCTTTGGAAGAATCCGCAAGTTCCGGATACTTAAAAATGTTTGTTGCACCGCTGGTATAAATCTCCATCTCTTCATCATCTACTGCAATAGCCTGGGCTACTGCATCGATCACGCTGCTGATCACCTCGCTGTGGATTCCCGCCTGTTCCTTCATCCTGGAAATCATTGCCAGATTGATTTCCTCAATAGAAAGCCCATTCAGCTGTGTATTCAGAAGAAGATTTAATTTCAGCACTGTTTCTTCATCCATTGTTTCCCGAAGTTCAATAATGTGGTTTTTCACAATATTTCCTTCCACCACCACCACTGCAAGAAGCTGTGTTTCTGTCACTCTGGACAGCTGGATAAATTTCAGTTTATTCCGATGATAGGTGGGACCTGTGATCATGGTAGCATAATTGGTATTGGAAGCCAGGATCCTTACCACCTGCTTTAATACCTTTTCCATCTTGTCTGTCTTCTCTATCATCAGATCTTTGATCTCTGCTACTTCTTTGTCCTTCTCTTTCATCAGCTCATCTACATAAAGACGATAGCCTAAATCAGAGGGAATCCTCCCTGCCGATGTATAAGGCTGGATAATATATCCCAGCTCTTCCAGATCAGACATTTCATTGCGGATGGTTGCGGAGCTAAGATTCAAGTCCGTGTATTTGGAAATGGTTCTGGAACCTACCGGCTCTCCGGTTTCCAAATAAGTCTGGATAATGGCTTTCAGAATTTTCCGTTTTCTTTCATCTAATTCGTTTTCCATTCCATCTTACGCTCCTTTCTTTTGTAGTTGTTAGCACTCGTTGTAGTGGAGTGCTAACATCTATGCTCTTAAGATAGCACCACTGAAAATATTTGTCAAGAGCTTTCTTCGTATTTTTAGGCATCCAATTCTTCTAAATTTTTCTTTAATTCTATCATCTTGTCTCTGAGTTCTGCCGCCATCTCGAAATTCAGGTCTGCAGCGGCAGCTCTCATCTGCTTTTCTACGTCCTTCACCAGCTTCTCCAGTTCCTTCCTGCTCATGGACTCCGGATCTTTCATCATCTTGTCTTCTGTCTCAGCTACGGCCTTCGAAATACTGATCAGATCCCGGACTGCTTTCTTAATTGTGGTAGGCGTAATGCCATGTTCTTCATTATACTTTTGCTGCAGGCTCCTGCGGCGCATTGTCTCATCAATTGCAATCCGCATAGAGTCTGTCATCACATCCGCATACATGATGACCCGGCCTTCGGCATTTCTGGCCGCACGTCCGATAGTCTGTATCAGAGAAGTTTCAGATCTTAAAAATCCCTCTTTATCTGCGTCCAGGATTGCCACCAACGTAATTTCCGGAATATCCAGACCTTCCCTGAGCAGATTGATTCCTACCAGCACATCAAATACATTCAGACGCATGTCCCGAATAATCTGGGTTCTCTCCAGGGTATCAATATCCGAGTGAAGATATTTCACCCGGATTCCCAGATCCTTCATATAGTCTGTAAGATCCTCAGCCATTCGCTTAGTCAGAGTAGTGATCAGGATTTTGTTTCCTTTCCCTACTTCCTTATTAACCTCTCCTATCAGATCATCGATCTGACCCTCTACTGGCCGTACCTCAACCATAGGGTCCAGAAGTCCTGTAGGGCGGATGATCTGCTCTGCCCGAAGGAGCTCGTGCTCTTCCTCATAGTCTCCCGGAGTGGCAGATACAAACAGAATCTGATCTATTTTGCTTTCAAATTCCTCAAAGTTTAAAGGCCGGTTATCTTTTGCCGAAGGCAGACGGAATCCATAATCCACCAAAGTCTGCTTCCTGGACTGGTCACCTGCAAACATTCCCCGGATCTGAGGAACCGTCTTATGGGACTCGTCTACAATAATAAGGAAGTCCTCACCAAAATAATCAATCAGAGTATAAGGCGGCTGCCCCGGCTCCAGTCCAGCCAGATGCCTGGAATAGTTTTCCACCCCGGAACAGAACCCTGTTTCCTTCAGCATTTCAATATCAAAATTGGTCCGTTCCGCAATTCTCTGGGCTTCCAGAAGTTTATCTTCACTCTTAAAATACTCCACCCGCTCTTTCAGTTCTTCCTCTATGGCATCTGCTGCCTTAAGGATTTTTTCCATTGGAACCACATAGTGAGAAGCAGGAAAGATTCCAATATGGTTCAAGGATCTTTTGATTTCTCCAGTAAGCACATCAACTTCTGTGATCCGGTCAATCTCATCTCCAAAGAACTCCACTCTCACTGCTGTATCGGTATAATCTGCCGGGAATATCTCCACCACATCTCCCCGTACCCGGAAGGTTCCCCTGTGGAAGTCCATCTCATTTCTGTCATACTGGATGTCGATCAGCTCCCGTATTACCTCATCCCGGTCCTTCTCCATGCCAGGGCGGAGAGAAATGATCATATTCTGGTAATCATCAGGGCTTCCAATACCATAGATGCAGGATACGCTGGAAACAATGATCACATCTTTCCTCTCGCTCAGCGCTGCCGTGGCAGACAGACGGAGTTTGTCGATCTCGTCATTTACTGCAGAATCCTTGGCAATGTAAGTATCCGAAGAAGGGACATAAGCTTCCGGCTGGTAGTAGTCGTAATAGGAGACAAAATACTCTACGGCGTTGTTGGGAAAGAATTCCTTGAACTCACCATAGAGCTGAGCCGCCAGTGTCTTATTGTGGGCAATGATAAGGGTTGGCTTATTTAATTGCTGGATGACGTTTGCCATCGTGAAGGTTTTTCCGGAACCAGTGACGCCCAAAAGGGTTTCACACTGGTTGCCTTCCTTAAAGCCTTTGACCAGCTGCTCAATGGCCTGGGGCTGGTCACCGGTAGGTTTGTATTCTGATACTAATTCAAAATGATCCATGATAAACTCTCTCCTGTTGAAAGCATTTTTTTCCCTTGGTATCATCCAGTTCCAAGAGGACTTATTTTTCTAATAACCGCAGGTTCCATCGGGCATGCACGTCTGGAACGATGATTACGTTTGATTCTGATGACCACAGGAATACTGCCTTTTACATAAACAGCGACGATATTGGATACCGTTGCTTTAATTCAGAATTGTCTTTTCGCACATTATAGCAAATAGAAAGGTAAAAGTATATAGCTCAGGCAGCAAAAAAGAACAAATATTCGATTTTGTTTCTTTTCTCCAAATTGATCACCCGCCCGGCTCTTCTATGCAGGAAAAAACCGGAAGATCTTCACTGATGAAAATCTTCCGGCTATAAAATATTCTTAAGTTTTCCCAAATTTTGCAATCTGAGGTATTAGCCTCAGGCTGCCGGTGCTGTGGCACTTTCCCTTCCTTGTCTGAATATCTTTCTGAAAATCCACCTTACCAGAGGTCCTGCGTAAAAGATCTGCCAGCACAAAGCCATGGGAAAATTCCGCACAGAGATCTGCAGCCAGTTGGCGATCAGGTCACTGTTCACTCCCTGGAAAAGGACAGTTGCGATAAAGCTCATAATAGGACACATGAAACATACGGTGAGAGCAGAAATCACCAGGATCACAGCTATTGGCCTGTCTTTACCAGGTGTTACAATGCGGAAAGCCAGCCCCGGAACGATTCTTCCCACCACCAGCAGCTCCAGAATAAAGCCTGCGGCCACCATGATGGGAAACTCATGAAAGGCCAGAAGGAAGATCTGGTTGCTCATTTCTCCCTTGTCAAAGGCGATATTATATACCACCATGGCATAAACCATTACCATCACCATTAAAATCGTAAAAATAACTTCCTGAAATTTTGTTTTTGGCATTTTTAGTCCTCCTCTTTTTTATGGAACAAAAAAAGGCAGCGAGTTCTATTTCTGTAAAAGCAGCGGCGGCAGATACCTCTGCCGGGCCATTATAACTTTCGCTGCGATTACAGTTCTATAATCTCACTACCATTTTCATCTGATCCAATATTTTATTTTCTGTGATATTCTACCAAAAAATATGCTTTTGTGTAAGTATATATTTTAATTTCAGCAGTTTGCCGGAGATTGGCTGCACTCTGACCAATCCATAGATATATCTTACGGATTTGCTTTCCAGAACCAGCCTTTTTACAGCAGCCCGGCTATAGTAGAAGCTACCTTGTCACTGCCTATAATGGTAATATTGTTCATAATGATCAGATCCTGGATATTCTTCTCTTTTACATAGTCCACCACATTTACATTGGCATACCGGAAGTCTACCACATAAACCGTCTCATAGTGATCCACCAGGAAGGGTACGAAGCAGTTGCCGTAAGATTCTTTCAGTACCAGACAGGAAGAACCGTCCCGGATCTCTGGATTTTCTATAATACTCAAAGGTTTGTCGCCGCCGATATAACAGTAATATCCGGAGCTTTGGTCCCAGGTACTCACGTCTTCGATAATGTTCCACTGATACTCTGTGCCGTCTGTATCCCAATAGGTCATATCATTAGTTCCCATAGGCACATAAGCTTCCACCGTATCCGGGTTTTCTGCCATATCCTGGTTTTTCAGCTCCGTATAAAAAGTCCCAAGAAAAGGAGAAAATGTCATAGTATCAAAATCGGACAGTTCATGGGGTTGGATTCCCTTTTCCTCACAGAAATTCTGGTATACATAGTAGGCTCCCAGCTGGGTCCAGTGATGGTCTGTACGGAAATACAGATACTCGTCATTATGCTCTCTTAGTGTCTCAATCGTCTTCACTGGTTTTACTCCTTCGTAAAGACTGTGATAGTAGGAAATCGCCTGAGTCTGATCAGAACCTCCCAGACTTTCCAGCTCTTCTTCCGAGAGCATAGCTCCTGAATTATTGGGCACCAGAATAGAATATACATCGGCCTGGCCCTCCAGCTCCCTGGCCGCCTGATTCAAGGCCTGGGCATAAGTTTCCGCAGCGCTCTGGCTGTAGTAATAAACACTGTAGGCAGCTCCATTTTTCACATATAAGCCCTGTTGGATCTGATTCTGGATCTCAGCCTCCATCTCTTTGCTGTCCGGAGCACTTACCGGCTCTTTCTCTTCTTCTGCGCCTGTATCTTCACCTGTATTTTCTTCCCGGAGGATTTCTTCCCTCTCTGTCTCATCTGCCGTATCTGCCTTGGCCGTCTCTGTAGGAATCTCATCCCCCTGCTGGTGACCGCCTACCATCATGGTGGAAGTAGTGACCCCGTAAGCAGATTTCAAGGTCTGATCTGCAGCTATCAATCTATCTCTCATGGGATAAGTATCCGAATACCACAAAGAAACCTCTGTAAAAAAGGAACCGTCCCAAAGAGAGCTCAGCGTCAGCTTGGGAAATTTTGTCAATTCTCTTTTTTCCACTGTGGAAGTGCCTGGTCGAAAGAAAAACAGCAGACCCACAATTCCGCCTAAGAGCATAAGCCCAGCAAAAATCCTGACACTCAGATTTCTGAACTTCACGATGATTTTTTTCTGGTTTTTTGTATATTTTCTCTTCATATATCTTTCCTCATCTTCTCATTTGCCTGGTTTTTTAAAACTGGAAATATAAAAACGGATTGTAGCTGGCCCCGATCAGTGAAAGGACCGACAAAATCAGCAGCAGCGGCGGTGTAAGCAATTCCAGAACATTAAAAATCATGAACACTGCCTCATTGGTCTTTCCCGTCTCAAAAAGAAACCGCCGGACATTTTTTCCCAGGGATGTAACGCTTATCACCGCAAAGATCAGGAAGAAAAGATTTCCCATAAACACCGTAGAAACTTCCAGTCCCGCAAATCCTGATGTACCGATTCCGAAAAGTCCCAGAAGCACAGTTCCCAGTTCTCCCAAATCTTCAAACCGGAAGATCACCCATCCAAAAAATACCACCAGCAGAGTGTAAACATGGTTCCAGCCTTTTGGTATCCTGTTCTGGATAACAAAACGTTCAAGGAGAAGAAAGATCAGGTAATAGATTCCCCAGAAAATATAATTCCAGCTTGCTCCATGCCACATGCCGGTAAGGAACCATACCACAGACATGTTTCTTACAATCTTCCATTTATCACAGCGGCTTCCTCCCAGGGGAATATAGACATAATCTCTGAAAAAGGTACTAAGAGAGATATGCCACCTTCTCCAGAAATCCTGCACTGATCCGGCCATATAGGGATAGTTGAAGTTTTCCAGATAATGGAATCCCACCATGCGCCCCATTCCAATAGCCATATCCGAATACGCAGAAAAATCCAGATAGATCTGCAGCATATAGAACAGCATTCCCAGCCACAGTCCCAGAGCAGACTGGGCAGACAAAGCTTCTACTCCAGGCTGGAGCAGAGTATCTGCTGCAGAAGCGCAGGAATTAGCCAGGATTGCCTTCTTGGCAAGTCCTACACAGAAACGCCGGACGCCCACATAAACATCTGTTCCTGACACCTTTCTTACATCAATTTCTTCCGCCACTGTTTCATAGCGGACAATAGGCCCTGCAATGCATTGATGAAAGAGACTGGAATATAAAAGCAGTTTCCAGAACTTCGGCTGGGCATGGACCTCTCCTCTGTATACATCGATTACATAGGACAGAAGCTGAAAGGTATAAAAAGAGATACCGATAGGAAGCACGATGTTGGGAATATTTTCCGGGAAACCGGTAAGGGCCTGAAGGTTGCCCAGAAGAAATACCGTATATTTGAAAATCCCCAGAAGTCCCAGCAGGAGAACGCACTCCAGGATCATATACATTTTCCGGATCCTCTGGTTCTCCCCTTCCTGGATCCGGACACCGCAGAACCAGCTGATAAAGGTTTCCCCCACCAGCAGGATCAGAAACCGGGGTCCTCCCCAGGCATAAAAAATAAGTGAAAAAATAAGGAGAACCTGATTTTTATACTTTTTGTCAACCAAAAAATATATCACCAGGTTCAATACTAAAAATACGAAAACAAATAGTAAACTTGAAAATACCATATCTTTTTCTTTTCTCCCCGTTCTTTATGCAGAACTGACTTTTTCGTCAAAATCCGACACTAAAAACAGTATATCCCAGAGAAAACCCTTCTCGCAAGATATTAGCATTTTTGGTAGTTATTTCTGCAAAATCTGCATTTTATCACAGATACCCGTCTGCAGACATGCCCTCCGTACATCAGCTTTTACAGAAATTTTTAAGCAAAAGACAGCTTATACAGGCTGCTGTAAATTCCCTCTTTTTTCATCAGCTCTTCATGGGTCCCTTCCTCAGCGATGCCTTCCTCTGTCAAGACCAGGATCCGCTGAGCCTTTCGTATAGTGGAAAGACGATGTGCGATAACAAAAGTTGTCCGGTTCTTTGCCAGTTCCTCCAGGGACTTCTGGACTATTTTCTCGCTTTCGTTATCAAGAGCCGAAGTAGCCTCGTCAAAAATCAGGACCGGCGGATTTTTCAGAAAGACTCTTGCAATAGAAATCCTCTGTTTCTGCCCTCCGGAAAGTTTTACCCCTCTTTGACCAATGTCTGTATCATATCCATTCTCCAGTTCCATGATAAATTCATGAGCATTGGCGGCTTTTGCCGCCCGGATAACCTCTTCGTCTGAAGCCTCCGGTTTTCCATAACGGATATTTTCCATAACCGTTCCCGCAAAAAGATATACATCCTGCTGTACGATCCCGATATGGCTGCGCAGACTCTGAAGCTTCAGATTCCGGATGTCTTCACCATCCAGAAGTACTCTTCCTTCTGTCACATCATAAAATCTTGGGATCAGGCTGCAAAGAGTGGTCTTTCCAGCCCCTGAACTGCCTACCAGAGCCACATATTCTCCTGCTTTTACCTGAAGATTTACGTGACTTAATACCTTTTCCTTATTTCCTTCATAAGCAAAAGATACATTTTCAAAGTCAATTTCCCCCTTTACTTCCGTAAGCTCTCTGGCATCTATCCGGTCCTTGATATCCGGCGCCACCGCCATAATCTCCAGGAAGCGGGAATAACCGCTGTACCCGTTCTGAAACTGCTCGGTAAAAGTAATCAGCTTCTTCACCGGATCGGTAAGATTGTTGATATAAAGAAGGGCCGTCACAAGATCCTCTACCGGCATCTCTCCTCTGGTAAGAAAAAATGCCCCTGCCAGCAGCACAGAAATGGTGATCAGGGTAGTAAATGCTCCCATTCCGGAGTTATAGCCTCCCATATATTTATAGCTCAGCTTCTTAGAGTCCACAAATCTCTCGTTTCCTCTCCGGAATTTTTCCATCTCCTGCTTCTCATTAGCAAAAGACTTCACCACCCGGATTCCTGAAAGGCTGTCCTCGATCTGTGTATTGATATCTGCGATCCTGGCCCGGTTCTCCTTAAAAGCGGTTTTCATCTTTCTGTTAAAGACAACCGCATAGAGGATCAAAAAGGGGACAAAAAGAAAAGCCGCCAAAGCCAGTCTTACGTTTACCAGCATAAGAATAATAAAAGCCCCCAGGAATTTAATAATGGAGATCACCAGATCTTCCGGTCCGTGGTGCAGAAGCTCACTGATATCAAACAAGTCTGCCGTGATCCTGGAAAGCAAATGTCCCACCTTCTGATTATCGTAAAAAGCAAAAGACAATTTCTGATAATGGCCGAAGATTTCATTACGCATATCACGCTCAATCCTGGCTCCCATAATATGTCCGTAATAAGCAATATAAAAATTGCAAAACGCCTCTACCAGTACCAGGAGGACCATAAAAATCCCCAGTTTTACGATCATACCGGTAGCCCTCTCTACAGGCAGGTTTACAATATTACTGGTAATATACCGGACAATAAGCGGGATCACCAGCGTAATGGCCGCTCCCAGTATGGCAAAAAACATATCCGAAAAAAACAGTCCCTTATAAGGCTTGTAATATCCCCCAAGCTTCTTTAGTGTTTTCAGCATTTTTATTCTCCTTCTATAAATGATCTGTTTATCATAAATAATTATATCTTTCTCTATGATTTTTCTCAAAAGATATGTCCGCTATTTATGAATCGCTGTATTAGTATACCCTCGGCAGTTTTTCTTTGCAATGGATATTTCCAGGTTTATACTGGAAAACTGTCCCTCAGGCACAGAAACCCAAAGCCGGTCTCTGGATTCGGATAAGTTCCTCCAGGAAGCCGTCTGGCTCCCCTTCTCAAATAGGCCTTTACTTTTTCTCCATATAAATAAGGGTCCTGTCCTCTGATGATCCCCCATTCCATCATCAGAGCTGCACTCCCCGTAACAAAAGGCGCTGCAAAGGAAGTACCTGTTCTTGCCCCGTATCCGCCTCCTGGCACAGTAGTAAGGATATCTACTCCCGGAGCTGCCAAATCCGGTTTAATTTCCCTGTTTACTCTGGTATATCCCCTTCCAGAAAACTCCACATTGGACAGCAGCCTTGAGTTATAAGCCCCCACAGAAACAATTTTTCTGGATGTTGAAGGAATAGTCAGAGTAGTATCTGCCGTAGGAAAAGGAAACCTGGTATCTTCATTCAATACACCGCCGCCTGGAAGCCACAGGTCAAAGTTTCCCTCCACAATCCTTTCCGGTATCAGCAAAAGCCTCCAGGTACCGCTGTCCACATAGCTGTCCTTAGGAATCCACTCTATATATATTTCCTGAGAAATACTATAAGGGCTGGGTTCTCCATAATAAATCAGTATTTCTGTATTTCCTATAGAGAATCTCTGAGGCCCCAGTATTTCCTGAAATGGTCCCACTCTCTGTCCATTTGGGTGTATCAGAGCAATCTCTGCTTGATCTACGTATTGCTTCCACAGCTGCACATTCACTCCGGTCTCATATTCCCCTACATTCAGCTGTACATAGGTTTCTTTCCCCTCCTGCAAAAGCCCGGAAGTATGCAGAGCTTCTCCTCCCTCATTTCCCGTTCCCACACAGATCACATTTTTCCCCAGGTCTGAAACACTGTCTATATAAACCTCTATAAGGGATTCTCCACTGTGAGAGCCATAATTATTTCCAAAACTGAGATTCAGGGCCAGAGGCATATTCCATTCTAAAGACTGGCGGATCAGATAATCAATTCCCTGAATGAGCTCTGTAGTCCGTGGAAAACCACCCTGCCGGGGATTCCCTAATTTTACTGCCATTATACTGCTCTCATAAGCAACTCCCCGATTCACTCCTCTTGAAGCCCTTCCGTTTCCTGCCGCAATTCCCATAACCCCCGTTCCGTGTCCGCTCAGATCACGGCTTGGCACAATTTCCTCTGTTCCTCCCTGAAGTATCCGGTCAATATCTTCCCTGTTAAATTCTGTGCCTGTCCGGTACCCCTTGGGCGGCCTTCCTGGAAGACTCTGATCCCACAGCCGCAGGATCCTGGTGCTGCCGTCCGGATTCCGGAAATCCGGATGGGTATAATCTATACCTGAATCTACACAGGCCACCAGCACTCCTTTCCCAGTAAGAGATATTCCCAGTGGTGAAAAATCACCCTGCACCACATTCATACAGGAAGCGCTTCTTCCCTGGCTTACTGCAAAAAAAAGATTTTTAGGCTTTTCTACATACTCTATCTGTTCTAACTGGGTCAGATCATCTATCTGATCTTCCGGTACTGTAAGAATGGCAAATCCGTTCAAAAGTTCCACCATTTCTACACTTTCATCCAGGACCTCCCTCAGATTTCCCGAATACTTTACAATAAGCTCCCAAGTATTTGCAGCCGAATCATATCCCACGTTAAGCTGAATGGATTTTTCTCTTTCCTCCGGGGTAGCGTCCAAAGCCAGGTTCAGTAAATTCTCCACCTTCTGATCCTGCATATATTCTCCGCCTTTCACTGGTCTACTGCGTTGTTAATCATATGTCCGCCCGTCTCATAAAATACCGCTGCCAGAAGACTTTTCTCATAAAGAAAAGACAGTCCAAGTTTACTCAGACTGTCTATTCTATAGCAATGGAAGCCTGCGGAGTAGAGCTTCCAATATGCCCTCTCTATTCTATTTTTCTTTAGAAATCAGATGATAAGGCAAAGCCACAAATACAATGGCACCTATCATGTTTCCTATTGTAGCAAGCAGAACATTATATACGTACTGGCCGATACTTACATATCCATTTGCCAGAGCCACACCGATAATGCTCATATTAGCAACACTATGCTCGAATCCGCAAACCATGAAGACGAAAATACACCAGAAGATCATGATCAGTTTTCCGGATTCTGTTTTCATCTTGGTTGCACACCATACGGCAAGGCAAACCAGGATATTACAGAGGATGGCTCTTGCCAGCAGAGGGATAGGCGCATATCCTACCTTGCCGGCTGCAATACTTCCAAAATATGCCGCTGTATCACCACTGGGAATTCCGGTTATCTGGAAAATGGCTACGCAGATCACAGATCCCACCAGGTTTCCGATCCAGCAAACCACCCACAGCTTTATGGTATCTGCCCAGCTTACCGCTTTTCTGAATGCTGCAGAAGACATTACAAAATTGTTTCCTGTAAACAGTTCTGCTCCTGCCATGACTACCAGGCTCAGGGCTGAAGCAAAAGCAAAAGCCTGCACTGGTTTTGTCCAGGAAACAGCATCTCCTGCATTGATCACGGCACCAAGGGTAAAGGCAACAAAACTTCCGAAAGAGATAAACATGCCGGCAACCATTGCCGCAACAAAATACCCCAGAGGATTGTTCTTCAGAAAGTTGACCTTTCCCACGCCTCCATTGACAACCGCCTTAAATTCATCTTTAAACATATGTAATTCGCTCCCTTCAAGCTGTCCTTGTAAAATGGGACTGCCGCACTAAACAAGTTTTGTTTAATACGGCAGTATCCCACTTATAAAAGAGAATATCTCCCTATGGCTGAATTAGAACAGGCCGGAAATCTTTCCTGTCTCATCTACATCAATACGCTCTGCAGCCGGAACTTTCGGAAGACCAGGCA
>UQSX01000040.1 GCA_900543715.1 uncultured Blautia sp.
ATGCCCTGATAAAAATCTTCTGCTGTATCCATATAATCAGACAGCAGCCGGTTCTCTTTTTCCAGGGTATTCGTCCTTATTCCAAGGAAGATCAAAAGCAGCGTAGCCAGCAAAAGGCCTGCGCTTCCCCAGATCAGCATATATCCTTCCTCCTTTTTAAACAGACACAGTATTACAGCATCTGTGTCATAGCCCAGCGCATAAATGCTGTCTTCACAGCCTTCGTATGGCTTCTGCTTATCATGATCTTTGTCCCGTTTTTCAGAATAAAACAGCCCTTTCCCATCTCACGGACAGCAGGCATATATACGATGTAGCTGTTATGGCAGCGGACAAAATCCAACTCAGGTAATTTTTCCATCACGTCCTGCAGCTTGTCCCATATTTCATAATTTCCCCACAAAGTCACAATCCTGGTGGTCCTTCCGCTTCGCTCAAAATACAGAATGTCTTCCGGCGCCAGAACTACCTCTTTTCCTCCGATCACAGAAAAAGCCAGCCGTTCTGACCTCTGCTCCATGATGTGAAAGATTTTTCCGAACACCTCACCGATCCGCTCCTGAAACTGCTCTTTCAGGACAAAAAAAGTATGTGTCGTGTGATAAGTCTCTGTGGCATAGCTAAGATAGTTTGTAAGATATATGATCTGACAGTTTTTCCATTTCTTATTAATCTTTCCAGCCAGAATAATTCCGCTTTCTTTTCCCAAATCCACATCCATAAAGACAGCCTCCAGGGGATCTCCCTCATAGGCCTCCAGACTTTCCCCCTGGGGAAAATACAGCACTTCTATTTCTATATCTGTTTTCTTTCCATATGACTCAATAATTTCTTTTGCTTTCTGATACCATTTATTGTCATCATCACAAATTCCCACTCTCATTACCGGTCTCTCCCACCTTTTTACAAGTTTATTCAAGGCCGATTTCCTTGATATCTTTTATTGTATACTCCAGCTTAGTATAGCAAATCCTTTCCTCTTTCTACCGTATTCATGCAAAATCTGTCGCTTTTATGTAATATTTTGTCATTTTTACACTTCTGTGTTCCTATATAGAAAGCGACCGGAGGAATTATACGATCCGGTCGCTTTCTATACACTGGCTTTTATTCTGCTGAAAATATTCTCTCCCCTTTTGGATATCTTTCATCATCTGATTTTTCAGTTCTTCCAGAGACGAAAACTTCACCTCTGGACGCAGATAGCGGTAAAACCTTACTTCTGCCTCCTGTCCATACAGATCTGCATCGCAGGAAAACAGGTAGGTCTCTACTCCCAGGAAATTTTCTTTTACCGTGGGCTTATATCCCACATTCGTAATTCCCTGATAGGTATTGCCCTGGATCACAGATTCTGTGATATACACTCCATTGGGGGGGAGCTTTTTTATAGAAGGAGGGATCAGGTTTGCCGTAGGGATACCGATGGTCCGCCCCAGCTGTCTCCCATGGACAATCTCTCCCTTTGTAAAATAGGTGTATCCCAAAAGACGATTGACTTCATCCATACGGCCTTTTTCCAGCTCTTCTCTGACATAGGTGCTGCTGATATCCCTGTCTTTATACTTTTCTTTTTCTACCACTTCCGTATAAAAACCATAGGTTTTCCCCAGTTCTTTCAATAACTGAGGAGTTCCTTTCCGCTGATAGCCGAATCGGAAATCCGGCCCTACAGCCAGATATTCCCCATGGAGCCTGTCTACCAGATATTCCTTCACGAAAACTTCCGGCTCCATGTGCATCAGCTCTTCTGTAAAAGGACATTCCGTTAAGATATCCACTCCCAGGTCTTCCGCCAGTTTCCTCCGTTCCTCATATGTGAGCAGATATTTTGGCGGTGTATGCAGAATGTAGGATTTTGGAGACACATCAAAGGTAAAAACTACCGCTTTACAATCTCCCATCCTCTGCGCTTTGATACGCTCTATCAGCTTTTGATGGCCTCTGTGAAGGCCGTCGAATTTCCCCAGGGTAATGCAGCTTCTGGTATTTTGTTCCAGATGAGGTACCTGCGTGGTATAAATCATATCTGCTCCTTTCCATCCTGCGCCAGGTCTGTCAAAGTCCCTTTTCCTTCCTCGGACGGTGCTTTAAAGTCCTGGGGAGAAGAAAAGATCGCCTCAGGCCGATACAGCCCTCTTTCTTTCTGCCATTGATAAATCCCTATAAAAATCCCGCTGCTGTGATATACACGTACTCTCTCTGCTGGTATCTCTCCCTTCCATGGAAGAGGGTTCCCATTCTCCAGCATTTTATCGAATCGGCGATCTGCCCGGATTTCGGGACAGTCTGCAAACATCTGATCCGGCAAAAGAATGTGTTCGGTTAACTGATTTTTAGCAGCCAGTTCCTCAATCTGGGACAGTTTCAGGCTGTCTTCCACAGAAAACCGGTCTACTCTGGTCCTTAAAAGACTTTCCATACATCCTTTGCAGCCCAGCTTTTCTCCTATGTCATGGCACAGAGTCCGTATGTAGGTCCCCTTGGAGCAAGTGACCCTTATGGTAACCAGAGGAAGATCCACAGACAGGATCTCTATTTCATAGAAAGTTACAGGCCGTGGCTTTCTCTCTACCTCTTTTCCCTCTCTGGCCAGCTCATAAAGTTTTCTCCCTCCTACCTTCAAGGCCGAATACATAGGAGGGATCTGCATCTGTTCTCCCACAAAGCCTGCGATACACGTTTCCACCTCTTGGGGCGTGACATTTACAGGACAACGGCATTTTACCTCTCCTGTTATATCCTGGGTATCTGTCTCGATTCCCAAATGGAGCACTGCCTGATAGGTCTTCCTTTTGTCTGTCAGCATACCGCAGAGCTTTGTGGCTCTTCCCAGACAGACAGGAAGGACCCCCTGTGCATCCGGATCCAGAGTTCCGGTGTGGCCGATTTTTTTCTGTTTTAAAATGCCCCGAAGTTTTGCTACCACGTCGTGGGAAGTATAGCCCTTTTCTTTATAGACATTCAAAACTCCATTTATCATGATTTCTGTTTTCTCTCTTTAAGCTGTTTTGCAATAGGACGGGTAAGGTTATTGATCACGTCATAAACAGATCCCTGCATAGTACAGCCGGCAGCTTTTACATGGCCGCCGCCGCTGAAATAAGAGGCCACTGCATTCACGTCAATGTCTCCATTTGAGCGAAGGCTTACCTTAAATTCCTGGGTATTCACCTCATAGATAAAAATGGCAACCTCCACGCCTTTGGTCACCCGCAGCTGCTGGACGATACCGTCCAGATCTTTGGGTTCCACTCCATAAAATTCCATATCTCTCTTCCGGATATAGCCTACGATCACCTTGCCGTCCATGATCAGGATGCTTTCCATCAAGCATCTGCCCAGAATCTGGTTCTGTACATAGCTTTTCTCATAGAAGGATTTATCTATGATCCTGGAAAAATCAATCCCCATCTCCATCAGTTCCGCAGCAATCCTCATCGTCTGAGGAGATGTACTGGAATACTGGAATACCCCTGTATCATGAGCGATTCCCGTATAAACAGCCTCTGCACACTCCACAGTAATTTTTTCTTTTTCCAGAAGGGTATATAACAGTTCAGAGGCTGAGCTGATCTCTGGCCGGATCACATTTACCTCCCCAAAGCCCTTGTTGCTTATATGATGGTCAATACAGATAGTCCTTCCGGCACTCTCATACCCGGCGATCGCTACGCCGATCCGGCTTTTCTCGCTGGTATCCAGGACAAAAAACACATCATATTTTTTGTCCTCATCATATTCTGTCTTGATCTGCTCTAAGTCCTGGATAAAAGAAAATCCTGCCTTGGGCGCTTCCAGATATATGTCTGTCTCGATTTCCGGATAGTTAGCCTTTAAATACAGGTAAAGTCCCATACAGGCTCCCACACAGTCTCCATCAGGACGGATATGCCCTGCGATTCCAACAGTTTTAACGCCATCTAATTCACTGGTTATCTTCTCCATCTTCCTGCACCTCCTGTGCGTCTTCTTTTTTGCTCACTTCATCAATGAGTTTCGACATGGCAACACCGTACTCGATAGATTCATCCAGAATGAAACGAATTTCGGGGGTGTTCCGGAGATTTATAGTTTTAGCCAGCTGTCTGCGGATATACCCTTCTGCACTTTTCAGTCCCTGCAGGGTATTCCTTTTTTCTTCTTCATCTCCCAGTACGCTGATATAAGCTCTGCATGTTTTCAGATCCGGCGCAACCTCCACAGAAGTCACCGAAGTCATGGGGTGGATGCGGGGATCTTTGATTCCTTCCCGGATCAGATTGGCCAGCTCATGCTGGACCTCTGCGTTGATCCGGGTATTTTTTATACTGTTTTTTCTCATAATTTCCTTCCCGGTGTCTGCCTATCTTGGCACTTCCACCATAATATAGGCTTCTACCTGATCCTCTTCTTTTATGTCGTTGAAACCTTCAAAGACAAGACCACATTCATAGCCTGCCTTAACTTCTTTCACATCATCCTTGAACCGCTTCAGGGAAGCCAGTTCTCCTTCGTAGATCTGCTCTCCCTCTCTGGAAATACGAACCTTGCAGTTTCTCTGGAACATACCGTCTGTTACATAAGAACCGGCAATATTTCCCACACCGGAAGCTTTGAAGATCTGGCGTATCTCTGCGTGTCCGATAACTTTTTCCTCGAATACCGGATCCAGCATACCTTTCATGGCTGCTTCCACATCCTCGATAGCCTGATAAATAACCCTGTAAAGGCGGAGGTCCACGCCTTCCTGCTCTGCAATTGACTTTGCAGTTGCATCAGGTCTTACATTAAATCCGATGATAATGGCATTGGAAGCGCTGGCCAGAGATACGTCTGATTCGTTGATTGCGCCTACGCCTCCGTGGATCACCTTAACTACTACTTCTTCATTGGACAGTTTCACCAGACTCTGCTTCACAGCTTCCACCGATCCCTGTACATCTGCCTTTACAATGATAGGCAGTTCTTTCAGATTACCTGCCTGTATCTGACTGAACAGGTCATCCAGAGACATTTTTGATTTCGTTTCTTCCAGAAGACGGTTCTTATTCTCTGATACAAAGGTTGCCGCAAAGTTCTTCGCCTCTTTATCATTTTCTGTTACCACCAGGATTTCTCCTGCATTTGGCACGTCATTAAGTCCCAGGATCTCCACCGGTGTGGAAGGACCGGCCTCTTTTACCTTTCTTCCGGTATCATCGATCATGGCTCTAACTTTTCCTGAGCAGGCGCCTGCGGCAATAAAGTCTCCCACATGAAGAGTACCCTTCTGCACCAGGATGGTAGCTACAGAACCTTTTCCTTTGTCCAGCTTCGCCTCAATTACCAGGCCTCTGGCTCTTCTGTGCGGATTAGCCTTCAGTTCGGCAACCTCAGCAGTCAGCAGGATCATCTCCAGAAGGCTGTTGATCCCCTCCCCGGTATGAGCGGAAACAGGTACGAAAATCGTGCTGCCGCCCCAGTCTTCAGGGATCAGCTCATATTCGGAAAGCTCCTGTTTCACCCTCTCGATATTGGCGCTTGGCTTATCGATCTTATTGATAGCCACGATGATCTCTACTCCGGCAGCCTTTGCATGGTTGATCGCTTCAATGGTCTGGGGCATAACACCGTCATCGGCAGCTACTACAAGCACTGCGATATCCGTAGCATTGGCGCCTCTCATTCTCATAGCGGTGAAGGCCTCATGTCCCGGGGTATCCAAAAATGTGATCTTCTGTCCGTTAATGTTTACCATATAAGCTCCGATATGCTGAGTGATTCCTCCGGCCTCCCGGTCTGTTACATGAGTCTTACGGATGCAGTCCAGAAGAGATGTTTTACCATGATCTACATGACCCATAACGCAGACTACCGGAGGTCTTGGCACCAGACTGCTTTCTTCGTCCTCTTCGTCCTTTAACAGCTCTCCGATCACATCTACCTTTTCTTCAGGTTCTGCAATAATATCGTAGTCCAGAGCGATCTCCTGAGCTTTTTCAAAATCAATCTCATGGTTTACTGTTACCATGATCCCTTCCATGAAAAGTTTTTTCACGATCACAGAAGGCTGCATTTTCATTTTATCTGCCAGTTCCCTGATAGTCATTTTTTCAGGAAGTGTGATCTCCTTTACTTCTTCCTTTTTCTCTTCCTTTGGATGAGAAGAAGGTTTCTGGAGCTGAAGGGCCTTTGGAATCCTCTGCGCCTGACGGCGTCCTCCCTGATTCGGCCTTCTGCTCTGATTCTGATACTCGTCTCTTCTGTTATCTTTCTTCTTATTTTCTCTGTTTGCCTTCCTGCTGTCCTTTTCTACAAATTCCAGATTCGGGCTTTCAAACTTGCTTCCCTGTTCTCTTCTGGAATCTCCTCTACCTTCATTCTTTCCTCCAAAGCGGCCCTGTGGACGGTTCTCGCCGGAAAAACGAGAACGATTTTCTCCATTATTAAAACGGCTCTGTAAACGGTCGTTTCCGCCATTCTGCCGGTTCTGGCGATTCTCACCCCTGTTGTTTGAGTGATCCTGGTTTCCTCCGAAGCGTCCCTGCTGACGGCCTTCTCCATTGTTATTCCGGTTATTGAAACGGCCCTCTCCGTTATTATTGTGGAAGCGTCCCTGTGGACGGTTTTCACCGCTGTTTGCCTGACGGTTCTGGCGATTGTCACCGTTTGAACCGTTTGGTCTGCCGCCCGGACGGTTGTTTCTGTTTTCCTGTCTCATATTTCCGGTATTGCCTCTGCTCTCTCCCTGACGGTTTTCCTGACGTCTGTTATCGCCTCTCTGCTCCTGCCCCGGTCTTGCATTCTGTCTGGGCTTTTGCTTCCGCTCCGGCATATGGCTTGCATTCTGGGGACGGAATACCTGGATAAATTTTTTCTTTGGACGGTCTCCCTCTCCCTGTTTTCCGGCACCGCTGCTCTGAGCGGAAACATTTCCTTTTTTAAAGTTTTCTCTGACCATCCGGACATGTTCATCCTCCACATTGCTCATATGGCTGGTCAGATCTATGTTCTTAGATTTCAGGAAATCCAAAACCTCTTTGTTGCTTACATTCAATTCCTTTGCGAGTTCATAAACTCTCACTGTTGACATATATTGCCCTCCTTCTATTGTTCATGTCTGGTCTTTTCGATTTTTTTTATTACGGCCCGTGAAAAATTTTCGTCTGTCAGCGCCAAAGACGCCCGATACTCTTTCCCAATGGCCCTTCCTAACTCCTCCTTTGATCCGATGGTATAATACGGCACTTGATAATATTTGCACATATCATGAAATTTCTTTCTCGTATTCTCCGAAGCATCCTGGGCGGCTATGACCAAAAAAGCCTTTCCTGTCTTTACAGCCTTCTCCGTAGCAAACTCTCCGCTTGCTACCTTCCCTGCCTTTGCAGCCAGGCCCACAAGAGATATTTCTTCAGGTATTCTCAAGCTCTTCAAACTCCTTTTCAAGACGCTCATAAATTTCTTCAGGTATTTCCATTTTCAGCGATCTTTCCAGACCTTTGCTTCGTATGGCTTTTTTCAAACATTCTCTGTCAAAGCAGAGATATGCCCCCCTGCCGTTTTTCCGGCCTGTGGCATCCAGGATCACCTGGTCCTCTGTTGTCTTCAATACCCTGAGCATCACTTTTTTACTTTTCATTTCTCCGCAGCCCACGCATTTACGCATGGGAATTTTCCGTACTGCTGCCATATTTCCCCCTATTCTTCTGAGGCTTCCTCCTCATAATCTTCATAGTCCGTATAATTATCAGCTTCCGGAATCTCTGCTTCAATCTCCTGGACTTCTTCATATCCGTTTTCATATTCCTGCTCATAGAAGTCAAAATCTCCAGACTCTCTGGCCTGAGTTTCACTCTTAATGTCAATCTTAAATCCGGTAAGTCTGGCTGCCAGTCTGGCATTCTGTCCCTCCTTGCCGATTGCAAGGGAAAGCTGGAAATCCGGCACAATGACCATGGCGTTTTTCTCCTCAGGATCTGCCATAACGGAAATAACCTTTGCAGGGCTTAAAGCATTTTCAATTAAAATAGCCGGATTATCGCTCCAGTTGATTATGTCGATTTTTTCACCTCTCAGCTCTTCTACAATAGAGTTGACTCTGGCTCCGTTCATACCTACGCAGGCCCCTACCGGATCCACGTCCGGATCATTACTCCAGACAGCGATCTTAGTCCTGGAGCCAGCCTCTCTGGCAATGCTCTTGATCTCTACGGTGCCGTCTTTTACCTCTGTGACCTCGGCTTCAAAGAGACGTTTTACCAATTCCGGATGTGTCCTGGATACCAGGATCTTTGGTCCCTTGGGCGTATCCTTTACTTCCAGAATATAGACCTTGATCCTTTCTGTCGGCTTGAATACTTCTGATCTTACCTGCTCATTTTCTGTAAGGATAGCATCTGCCTTTCCCAGGTTAATGCTGTAATTTCTGCCCATGTTTCTCTGAACAATTCCCGTAACAATATCCTTCTCTTTCGCGTAGTATTCATTAAAGATCACTTTTCTTTCTTCTTCACGGATTTTTTGAAGGATCACGTTCTTTGCATTCTGTGTGGCAATACGTCCAAACTGCTTTGATTTGATTTCTATATTTACGATATCCCCCGGCTCATACTGAGAATTCATCATCTTTGCATCTGCCAGGCTGATCTCCGTCACCGGATCCTGAACCTCTTCCACTACGGTTTTCTCTGCGAACACTCCGAAATCACAGGTTTCGGGATTAATATTTACTTTTACATTGTCCGCCTTTCCAAAATGGTTTTTGCAGGCCTGGATCAAAGACTGCTCAATAGCCTCTAAAAGAGTTTCTTTGCTGATGGACTTCTCTTTTTCCAGAATATCCAATGCTTCTAATAATTCTGTATTCATTTTACTTCCTCCTAAATTTAAAAATCAAACGCAAGGCGTATTAAAGCGATATCTGCTTTTTGAAAAATCTTTTCTTCTCCTTCACAGTCAATGGTCACACTATTTTCATCATATGCGGTCAAGACACCGTAAAATTCCTTTTCCCTGTCTATGGGACGGTAAGTTCTGATCTCTACCTCTTCTCCCACGCTGCGCTTAAAATCTTTTTCCTTTTTCAAAGGTCTGCCAAGGCCGGGAGAGCTTACCTCCATGATATAAGCCTCTTCAATAAAGTCTGCCTCATCCAGCTTATCAGAAAACTCTCTGCTTACAAGCTCACAGTCATCCACCGTGATCCCGCCCGGTTTATCCACATATGCCCGAAGATAAAAATTTCCTCCTTCTTTGACATACTCTACATCCACCAGTTCAAATCCATAATGCTCCACAATGGGTGCCACTAAAGATTCTGCTTTCTGTTCATAGATCTCTTTTTTACTCATATCCTCACCTTCTTTCCTGCAACTCAAGAAAATCTTCTGGTATACAAACGATAAGAGTGGACCTCCCGGTCCACTCTTATGCTGAAATAACTATCATGTTCTTACTAAGAATAACACTATTTTCCCTTTCTTGCAAGTAGTTTTTTCTGGCCATTCTCACTGCCACATGATGATGATCAGATAGTCGCTTCCTCCATAATAAGTCTGCCAGGAAAAGGACTGCCCCGGCATTAAAGCGGTACTGTTCTGTACTGCTTCCTGGATCAGGCTGCCTCCCACCAGAGCCTCTGCTGCCAGGTCATAGCTCTCCTGTCCGGCAAACCGCAGCTCCGTCATCTCTGCTCCCTGGACCAGATCTTCCTGTATCACCTGGTAGATCTGATTCCAGTCAAAGGAATCATACCAGCGCCCTTTATTTTTATAATAATTATAGCTGTCATCCTGGCAGGAAGGAAGGGGGATCGTATCGTCCGGCACATGGGTAGGTGCCAGAGTCTCTTCATTGCAGCACAGATAGCTGTATGAAATGTATGCGTCGTCTTCCACCGGATTCAGATACCCGGGGTTCCCCCAGGTCACATCCATATAGTAATACTGCTCTCCGATCCGCACCAGATTCCAGGCATGGCTGGAAGGCTTTTCTCCTGTCACCGTTCCAGTGACCAGTGTACAGAAAATCCCCATCCGGTTCAGCAGATACTGGGCAGCCTTGGAATATCCCATACATACTGTTTTTCCTTCCAGAAAAACACTGCGGATATTTTGATTCTGGGGACTGTTTTCCTGATACTCCACCTGGTCTATCAAAGTCTCATAGACATACTTAATCTTCTCATAGGCATCTCCCTCGGGTGCTCCCTGTATCCACTGGTCTGCTTTTGCCTCAATCTGGGCTTTCAGAGTCTGAGCCTCCTGACTGCCCACCTGGTATTCCGGCCGCACTTCCATATTCCAGGCTCTGCCTCCGGGAAGCTCCTGGTAAGTATAACTGCTGGTGCCGTCCGTCCAGAAATATTCCGGGTGGTCCGCTATCAGGACTCTCATTACTTTTTCCAGCTGTTCCTGAGATGTGGAATCCACAGGTATTTCTTCCTGAAAATTTTCAATTCCTGCCGCAAGCTGCCGGTATACCTTCTGTGCTTCCTCGTCCAGGGAATTATAACCATAATAATAGGCGGCCTGCTCCTGGGGGATTTCTTTCTCAGGCCGGGTTATCGTCTCCTCTTCTTCCTGAGAACTCAGCCTGTTCTGAACCGTTTCTCTGAAAAGATCTATAGAATCCTCCACATGGCTGCATCCTGAAAGTCCTGTAATCATGGCCATGCAGACTCCATACGCCAGTAGTTTCTTTTTGATCTCAAACACCTCTCCCGACTTTAGATTCTTACCTTTGTTCCCTTTGTGTCTCGTTTTGCCAGCTTCAGTTTATTCAGTGTTATCTGTTTTTCTCTGTAGGTTATCATACATTCAATCCTGTTTTCCAGCATATAAGCATGCTCCACCAGATCTTTTTCTCCCATTCGGATTCCCCGGACCCCCAGAGCATTCTTCTTCTGTACCGGTATTTCTTCCTTTAAAAATTTCAGGAAATAACCTTCCCGGGTCTGAAGGACCAAATGTTCCATAGCAGATGCCGGCTGGACCAGAACTACTTTATCATCCTCTCCCAGTTTTGTGGCCCCTATGGTCCTCTTGGATACCTCAAACTCACTGCCCTCTACCAGCTTCACCATTCCTTTTCTGGTCACAATGCAGAGCCGGTCCTCCTTTATCTGAGACAGTGGCGCCACCAGCACGATCTGCTCTGTCTTACTGTCATAGTTGCTGACATTATCCACAGGTGTTCCCTTATCCCGGAATTTTCCATATGGCAGATCCAGAGCTTTCACCAGATGCATCCTTCCGGAATCTGTAAACGCACAGATCCGGTCTGTGTTCATACAGGTAAATATATATTTATTTTCTGTATCCGCAGTCTCTTTATTTCTTTCATAAACCGATGGATCCACAGTCCTTGCATAGCCGAAGCGGTCCATGAGGAAGACCACCTGAGTCTCCTCGATCTTCTTCTCTTCATAGACGATCTCTGCAGCATTTTCTACTGCAGTTTTCCTCGGCTGCGCGTATTCCTTCTTGATTTTTTTCAGATCCTCCATGATCACAGCTGCCATGGAGTCGTAATTGTTCAAAATATCTTCATATGTCTCTATTTTGTTCAGGGTTTCTTCATGTTCTGCCATGAGAGTTTCAATCTCCAGCCCGATCAGCTTATACAGACGCATATCCAGAATGGCTCCGGCCTGCCGCTCTGTAAACCGCAGCTTTCCAGCCTGGCGCATACTGGTCTTTGTCTTAAACTTAATGCCTTCAGTAACCCCGTTTACCAGGCAGTTTTTTACCTGTTCCCGGTTTTTGCTGCCTCTCAGGATCTCAATGATCAGATCGATCACATCGCAGGCCCGTATCAGTCCCTCCTGGATTTCCTGGTTTTCCCGTTCCTTCTTCAGAAGGCTGGTATACTTCCTGGTAGCCACTTCAAACTGAAAGTCTACATGGTGTTCAATGATCTGCCGAAGCCCTAGAGTCTCCGGTCTCTGATCTGCCACAGCCAGCATGTTCACACCGAAAGTGTCCTCCAGCCGGGTCTTCTTATATAGCATATTGGTCAGATTCTCCACATCAGCTCCCTTTTTCAGCTCCAGAACAATGCGGATGCCTTCTTTGGAAGACTGGTTGGAAATATCTACAATATCTGTTGTTTTCTTCGTCTCCACCAATGCTGCCACATCATTTAAAAACTTTCCGATATTAGCGCCGATCATAGGATAGGGAATCTCCGAGATCACCAGCAGGGTCCTTCCGTTTTTCCCTTTCTCTGTCTCTACCTTGCCGCGGATCTTAATTTTTCCTGTACCAGATTCATAAATAGAAAGAAGATCGTCTTTATTTACAATGATCCCCCCTGTAGGAAAATCCGGACCTTTGATATATTTCATCAGTTCTTTCGTGGTGATCTGATTATTTTTCATATAAGCAATGACTCCATCGATCACCTCCCCCAGATTATGAGGCGGGATGCTGGTAGCCATGCCCACAGCGATTCCGTCTGCGCCGTTCACAAGAATGTTTGGGATCCGTACCGGCAGAACCGCCGGCTCCTTCTCAGTCTCATCAAAATTAGAAACAAAATCCACTACGTTCTTGTCCATATCTTTTAAATATACTTCCTGGGTAATCTTCTGAAGACGTGCCTCTGTATAACGCATGGCCGCCGCTCCGTCTCCCTCGATAGAGCCGAAATTTCCATGGCCGTCTACCAAGGGCATACCTTTCTTAAAGTCCTGGGCCATGACCACCAGCGCTTCATAGATAGAACTGTCTCCATGAGGATGATACTTACCCATGGTATCTCCCACGATACGGGCGCACTTCCTATAAGGTCTGTCGTACCGGATCCCCAGCTCATACATATCATACAGCGTTCTTCTCTGCACCGGTTTCAGTCCGTCTCTCACGTCAGGAAGCGCGCGGGCAATAATAACACTCATTGCATAATCAATATAAGACTTCTGCATGATCTCCGAATATTCCGTCCGGATAATATTTTCATGAATACCTGCCGCCATACTCAACCTCCTAAATATCTAATTCTGCATCTCGCGCATGGTCGTATATAAATGCTTTTCTGGGCGGCACCTCTGTTCCCATAAGCACTTCGGTCACCTCGGAAGCCATACGTGCATCTTCGATCTCTACCAGGCGGAGCCTGCGGGTCACAGGATTTAAAGTGGTCTCCCAGAGCTGCTGAGCATCCATCTCTCCCAAACCTTTGTATCTCTGCAGAGTAAAGGGACCCTTATGGGTCCTTCTGTACCGCTCCAAGGCCTTGTCGTCATAAAGATATTCTTCTTTGCCTTTGGACGGCATCGCTTTGTACAAAGGCGGCATAGCAATATATACATGTCCTTCATAGATAAGCTCCGGCATAAACCGGTAAAAAAGTGTCAGCAGAAGCGTGGAGATATGGGCACCATCTACATCTGCATCTGCCATAATAATGATCTTGTCATAGCGGAGTTTTGTAATATCAAAATCATTTCCGTAGCCTTCAGAGAAACCGCAGCCAAAGGCATTGATCATCGTCTTAATCTCTGCATTAGCCAGCACCTTGTCAATGGTAGCTTTTTCCACATTCAAAATCTTTCCCCTGATGGGAAGGATTGCCTGAAAGCTTCTGTCTCTGGCTGTCTTGGCGCTGCCTCCTGCAGAATCTCCCTCTACAATAAAAATCTCGCAGATAGATGGGTCTCTCTTCTCACAGTTTGCCAGCTTTCCATTGGAATCAAAGGAATACTTCTGTTTTGTGAGCAGATTTGTTTTCGCTTTTTCCTCTGTCTTACGGATCTTAGCAGATTTCTCCGCACAGGCCAGGATATTTTTCAGCACTTCCAGATTCCTGTCAAAATACAGAACAATTTCTTCCCCGGTAACTTTACCGGCAGCTTTCGATGCATCCTGGTTATCCAGCTTTGTCTTGGTCTGTCCCTCGAATCTTGGAGCCGGATGCTTAATGGATACTACGGCGGTCATTCCATTCCGGATATCTGCGCCTGTAAAATTAGCGTCCTTCTCCTTCAGGATCCCCAATTCCCTGGCATAGCTGTTCATCACTGTAGTGAAAGTTGTCTTGAACCCTGTAAGATGAGTTCCTCCCTCTGCGTTATATATATTATTGCAGAATCCCAGAACATTTTCCCGGAATTCATTTACATACTGAAAGGCAGCCTCCACGGTGATCCCATCACATTCTCCCTTAAAGTATACAGGTTCGTGAATGACCTGGCTCTTCTTATTCAGATCCCGGATAAATCCTACGATCCCTTCCGGTTCATGGTAAAGGATCTCTTCCGGCTCTTCTCCCCGCATATCCTGAAACACAATGGTCAGCTCCGGATTCAGATAAGCAGTCTCATGAAGCCTGCTCTTTACCTCCGCAGCTGCAAATCTGGTCTTTTCAAAAATTTCCGGATCCGGCAGAAAATTTACCAGGGTCCCTGTATTTTTAGTTCTGCCCAGTTTGGGAAGAAGGCCATCTTCCAACTCGATCACCGGGATTCCTCTCTCATACCGGTCATGATGAACGTAACCATCCCTGCTGATCTTGACGTCCAGATAGGTGGACAGTGCATTTACCACAGAAGAACCTACGCCGTGAAGACCGCCGCTGGTTTTGTAAACCGATCCGTCGAATTTTCCTCCCGCATGGAGGGTGGTAAATACCAGTCTCTCCGCAGACATTCCTTTCTCATGCATCCCTACTGGGATCCCTCTGCCGTTATCTTCTACTGTGGCAGATCCGTCCGCCTCCAAAGTCACCCGGATACTGGTACAGAAACCGGCCAGATGTTCATCCACCGCATTATCTACGATTTCATATATTAAATGGTTCAGACCCTTACGGGAAACACTTCCGATATACATTCCCGGACGCTTTCGCACAGCTTCCAGGCCTTCCAGCACCGTAATGCTGCTGGCATCATAAGTATTTTTCTTAGCCATTTTCAGATTCCTTCCTTCCTATAAATAGTCCTTTCTTGTCCCTGCCGCCTGAAACTTCTTTACCAGAAGAGCTCCCAGCCAGCCGCAGGCCAGTCCAAATATTGCCCCTGCCAGTACGTCTGTAGGAAAATGCACATAAAAATACAGCCGTGATATCCCCATCAATGCTGCCAGTAAAACCGCCAAAATCCCCATTCTCTTTCCCATAAAAAGCAGGGCCCCTGCCGCAGCAAAGGAAGCCATCGTATGCCCCGAAGGAAAGGAATAATCCTGAGGCACTCGTACAAGCATCTCTATGGAATCATTGATCCAGCAGGGTCTTGGTCTTGCCACTAAAGGCTTAAGGATCAAATTTGCCGCAATAAAATCAAAAATCAATGCTGTCAGCACAGCAGCACCGACAGGTCTGTACTTCCTCATACAAAGGAGCAAAAATCCCAGCAGGATCCAGAACCAGCCGGCTTCTCCCAAAAATGTAATAAAAGACATCAGACTTGTCAGAACCGGAGAATGTATACTCTGTAAGAAATCTAAAATCTCAAATTCCCATTCCATAAAATACTTTTCCTCCAAACAGATGGGTCTGCCTGGGCAGACATCACCAATTTCATTATGTCTTTCTTGGCAGGTCTTATGTATCATATCTCATTTTCCTGAGATTTTCAAACCCTTTCTATATTCCATATATTATCAAACATATGTTCGCATTTGTCAACAAAAAATTTTTTTCGATTTTTTTCAAAAAAATGTTGACATTTCAAAGGTGCTCATGTATTATATGGGAGTACGGTTCGTTGGTCAAGCGGTTAAGACGCCGCCCTCTCACGGCGGAAACACGGGTTCGATTCCCGTACGAACTGCTCCTATGGGAAATACTTATCCAAGTATTTCCCTTTTTCTTTTGTCAGTCAATGATCTGTTGTCTGACCAGCTGCATCCCTCTTTCATATTTTACTTATCCCGGAGGTTATTTATGGAAAAATTTATTGATCTTCATGTTCATTCTAACGCATCAGACGGAACTTTGACACCTTCACAGGTAGTTGCCCTGGCTGAAGAAAAAAAGCTGAAAGCTTTCGCATTGACAGACCATGACACAACTGCCGGGTTAGAAGAAGCCCTTGAAGCCGCCCGGAATTCTTCTGTAGAAGTGGTTCCCGGCATTGAGCTTTCCACTACCTGGCTTGGAAGGGACGTTCATATCGTGGGACTGGATATTGATTATAAAAATTATTATTTTCAGGAGACTCTTTCCCGTTTTCAAGATTCCAGAGAAATGAGGAATGAAAAGATCATGGCTCTTCTTCAGAAAGAAGGGATTTCCATTACCCGGAAATCCATGGAAGAATCCTTTCCTGACAGCGTGTGGACCAGGGCTCATTTTGCCAGATATCTGCTGGACCATAAGTTTGTAGGTTCCATAAACGAAGCCTTTGACCGGTATCTGGGAGATCACGCCAAATGCTATGTGCCCCGTGAAAAGGTAACGCCCTTCCAGGCTATTTCGCTGATCCACGAAGGCGGCGGCATTGCCGTCTTCGCTCACCCCATCCTCTGCCGGCTGGACAAAAACCGGCTGGAAAGTCTGGCTGCGGAATTAAAACAGGCAGGGCTGGACGGAATAGAGGCTTACTACTCTACCTATCGCCCTTCAGAGGAACAGACTGTGATCCAGATTGCCAAAAGGCATGGCCTTGCTCTGTCAGGGGGCAGTGATTTCCATGGAAGCAATAAACCTCAAATAGAATTGGGTACAGGTAAGGGAAGTCTGAAAATCCCCTATCAGGTTCTGGAAAATCTCAGACAGCACAGATAAAAATTTCCTAGTATAAGAATAAGAAAAGGGACTTTTCTGCTCCCCGGGTTGTGAACCGGATGGTCCAATGGGGAGCAGAAAGTCCTTTTCATCTATGTCTCATATGTACTTCTTTATACTTCCTCCGGAGCCTCGGCTGGTATAAAGATCCGATCATGTCCGGGATTAATCTTGGTTTCAGCTTTCCTGTGGGCTTCCTCACAGAAATATTCCTGAGAATTTACAAGCTGCTTTCCTCTCTTATCAATCTTTTCATAGGTACCGTCCGGCTGCAGGATATGGGCCTTTACATTATCTGCAAGCTGTATATGGAGAATATGTTTTACTTCCTCTTTCAAATCCGGGTCTTCCACAGGAAATACAATTTCCACACGTTTGTCCAGATTTCTGGGCATCCAGTCCGCACTTCCCATAAATAGCTGTTCTTTTCCGTCGCTGTAGAAGTAGAAAATCCTGCTGTGTTCCAGGAAATTTCCCACAATGGAACGAACTGTAATGTTCTCGCTGACTCCCGGTATCCCCGTCTTCAGACAGCAGATTCCCCGGACGATCAGATCGATCTTCACTCCTGCTGCACTTGCCGCATACAGGGCAGCGATCACATTCTTGTCACAGAGAGAATTCATCTTTGCCACGATCCTGGCTTCCTTTCCTTCCTCTGCTTTCTTCTGCTCCATCTCGATCAGATGAAGGAAACGGTCACGCATCCAGATAGGAGCTACCACCAGTTTATTCCAGCTCTTTGGCTCAGAATATCCTGAAAGCATATTAAATACCGCTGTAGCATCCTCTCCGATCTTTGCCGAACATGTCAGAATACCGCAGTCCGTATACTGCTTGGCTGTTGAATCGTTATAGTTACCGGTTCCCAGATGTACATACCTGCGGATTCCTTCTTCCTCTTTACGAACTACCAAAGTAATCTTACTGTGGGTTTTCAGTCCTAAAAGTCCGTAGATTACATGGCAGCCAGCTTTCTCCAGCTTCTTGGCCCAGACAATATTGTTTTCCTCGTCAAATCTGGCTTTCAGCTCTACAAGTACCGTAACCTGTTTTCCGTTCTCTGCCGCCTGAGCCAGGGCAGCGATAATAGGAGAATTTCCGCTGACACGGTAAAGGGTCTGCTTGATAGCCAGCACCTCCGGATCTCTGGATGCCTGACGGACAAAGTCCACTACCGGATCAAAACTCATATATGGATGATGAAGAAGAATATCTTTTCTGCGGATCTGGGTAAAGATATCCTCGTCTGTCATCATCTCTTTTACAGGAGCCGGCGTATAAGGCGGCACTTTCAGATCATCATAGCCTTCCAGTTTATACATCTTCATCAGGAAGGTCAGATCCAGGGGACCGTTAATATAATGGATATCCTCTTCTTTCATGTCAAATTCCATTTTTAATATCTTCAGAAGTCTGGGATCCATTTTCTCTTCCACATCCAGGCGGATCACCTCACCCCACTGCCTTTTCTTTAATTGTTTTTCTATCTCAGTAAGCAGATCAGCGGCCTCGTCTTCGTCGATGGTCAGGTCCGCGTTCCGGATGATCCTGTAAGGGCAGGCACAGACAACCGGATTGCTCAAAAACAGTTTTCCGATATTTCTCTCAATGATTTCTTCCAGAAGCACTACTGTGGTCTTGCTCTTCTTATCTCCGGGAATCTCAATGATCCTTGGAAGCACCGAGGGCACCTGGACCGTTGCAAATTCCAGTTCCTCTTTTTCCTTTTTCCCTTTCTTTGCAATGAGTGCTCCGATATTCAAGGTTTTATTTCTTATCAGAGGGAAAGGTCTGGCGCTGTCCATGGCCATAGGCGTCAGCACCGGATAAACAGACTCTTCAAAATACTGATCCACAAAAACCTGCTGCTCCTCAGTAAGATCTTCATGTCTTTCTACCACCTTCACTCCTGCCTTTTTCAGTGCAGGAAGAAGGGAGCGGTTATAAGTGCTGTACTGTGCCTGGATAAAGGCCTTCACTTCAGGAGCCAGGGCTTTTAACTGTTCCTTTGGAGTCATTCCGGCGATATCCGGTTTGGTATATTTTGCATGCACCATATCTTTTAAGGACGCCACACGGACCATAAAAAATTCATCCAGGTTTGATGCGGTAATGCTCAAAAATTTCAGTCTTTCAAATAAAGGAATGCTCTTATCTCTGGCCTCAGAAAGAACTCTCTCGTTAAAGCCCAGCCAGCTGATTTCTCTGTTCCGGTAATACTCCGGTTTTGTATATGCTTTATAATCCATTGTTCCCGCCTCCTATTTTTGTTTCCTTCTCTTCAATACCGGACGGATACTGAAGATTTCTTCAAAGAAGTCTGCCGCTTCCGTCAGCAGCGCTTTCTCCAAAGTCAGGTCCGACTTGGAAGATACCCGCATGATAAGTTCCTGATCTTTAACAGCAGCGCTGATCTCTTCTATCTTTTGTTTATGACTTCTGTCCAGTACATTTGCCACCCGCATGATCGCTGTCAGTTTCGCTGCCTGCATATAATCTTTTCTGTCGATCATAGCCTTGGAGTCCGCCTCATTATAATATTCAAAAGACAGCTTGATAAATTTGACCACATTGGCAATCAATTCCCGCTCTACATGGGAGAGGCCGATAATCTCTGTAGACATGATGATCTCATAAGCGCACTGAGCCGAGTTGCTGGAGCTGATAAAATTGCCGCAGTCATGTAAAATGGCAGCAATCTGAAGAAGCAGCCGTTCTCTTGGGCCCATTCCATGAACTTTCTTCATTCCATCAAAGATGGCCAGGGCGTTTTTCAGAACACATTGGGTATGGCTTTTTCCGCTCATATACCTTTTCGCAATATTTTTAGCAGAAACCACAATATCATTTTCAAAATTATGTTTGCTTTTTATATATTTATGTTTTTCCGCATAATCATAAGAAATTCCATCGTTGAGCTGGGTTCCCGGCAGCCACATGGTCTGCGCCCCCAGTTCTTCTACAAATACACGGTATATGATCATAGCGGGGATCAGTATCTCCGCATATTCCAAAGAAACATCAAGAGTCACTGAAATTTCTTCCGGCGAATGGCTCACCACCCACTGATACTCTTCCATGAAAGCCTCGTAGCTCACTGTACGGTTTTCCTTCATACTCTGTTTATGTTCAAACAGCTTATCCATGAAGGAATCTCCCATAAGGATAATGTTATCAATTTTCCTGTCTTTCAGGTGGAGCTTTTTAAATCCCAGGATCTGATTATGTACCAGTTCCTCCACCATTTTTTCATAATGGATCGTCTCTTTTTCCACAGGATATAATATTTCCCTTACACGGAGACTTCCCAGCATGAAACGCTGAGTCGTAACCAGGGCATCCTTATCAAAAAGAGAAATCTGCATATTTCCACCGCCGACTTCAATAATCGCCGTTCCTTTTTGGATCATTTTTGTAAAAGATTCTTCTTTTGCTGCCACAGATTTATAGCCAAAAAATCTCTGTTCAGAATTGCTGAGGATTTCTACCCGGATCCCTGTCTTCTGATAAACCTGTTCCAGAACAATCCAGACATTCTCAGCCTCCTGCAGGGTACTGGTAGCACAGGCTCTGTAACTCTCTACCTGATACCCCTCCATAATATGAGAAAAATCCTTGAGAATATGGCAGAGCTGGTTCGCTGTGTCAAAAGCAATCTTTCCTTTGCCATATGTGTCCCTTCCGATTTCAAGTCTCTGACGTACTTCATCTATCAGACGGATTCCTATTCTTGGAGACATTTCATATATGTCCATGCATACGTTATAGGAACCTACGTCTATAGCAGCAAATGTTGTAATTCCCATTTCTCCCTTCCTCCTGTCCGTTATTTTTTCCTGATCCCGGCAGTAAAATTCCTCCTTCCGGGAAGTCTCAGGCTATGCGAGAAATTCTAGTAACTTCTCATACTCTTTTTCTGCGATACGATACCCTTCCTGATAAAGAGCTTCCAATTTTTCCCGGTCTTTTTCGATCCTGCCGATTTCCACCGGTTTTTCAGGGCAGATGATAAACACTCTGCCTTCTTTCTCCTCCTGGATCAGATAATCCAGAGTTTCATTATATCGGATATGCCGGTCTTGCATGCGTTCTACAAGTTTTGGAAATTCCTTCTGGTAGCGCAGCCGGACTAAAGGCATCACTTTATTTGGGCCTTTTCTGTAGCTTCGGTCTCTTGTTAAGACAACTACTGTCTTTTCATTGCCCAACTCCTGAGATTTTCTGACCGGTATAGAATCCGATATTCCGCCATCCAGATATGGCTTTTTTCTGATCCACACAGTTCTGGACAAAAGAGGCAGGGAGCTGGAGGCCCTGACATAATGAATTCCCTTGTGCATATCATCCAGCCTTTTATATTCCGCTTCTCCGGTCTGACAGTTTGTAACTACCGCATAAAATTCCGTAGGATTTTTGTCATAGGCTTCATAATCATAGGGATTCAATTCTTCAGGAATCTTCCTGTAGCACATATCCACCCCAAACATATCCCCTGTCTTCAGCAGGCTTTTAAAGCTGCAGTAATTTTCATCGTCCAGATAATCAGTATTCGTCTCGAAGCCTCTCCTTCTCTGTTTGGAAAGGTAGCTGCAGGCATGGCAGGCTCCCGCCGACACACCAATGCAAGTATGAAAAAAAATGTCTTTGTCCAGGAAGAAATCCAGCACGCCTGCGGTAAAAGCCCCCCGCATGCCGCCGCCTTCCAGAACAAGACCTGTATTATTGTTCCAATTCATAGAGTCCCTTCTTTCTGTTCATTATTCTTATTGTAACACGAAAATAGGAAGTAAAAAAGTTAAATCCATTTAAAAAAGTTCAACCAATAAAAAATTAAAATCAAATTATAAATCTTATTCTATTTTTTTATCTTTTCTAAAAAAGAGCCCCGATCATTACCATACCGGAACTCCCTCTTACTCTGTATCACTAACTACTTTTAATTTCCTGCTTTTGTTTATATATTTCTTTCAAATCCTCCACAGCCATGGCAACATCCATCGTATGAAACCCCAGATAGCAGCTTCTCATCAGTGGCGCATCCGCCTGAGCATAAATCTGTTTACTGTTTTCGCCGGTATAAAAATGCCAATACCGATATACATATCCCATCCAGTATACCTCCTCCTGGTCATAATTTTCTCCCAAACAGTTTTCTAAGTTCACCTCGTCCATCAGATTCTCCAGGATATATTCTTCCCCTGCCCATTGCATTCGGTCATATGGATAATCCATAAATTCTGCCGTTTCGCTGTTCATATATTTTTCTGCGAAATCCGGATATTGTATATGATTTTTCAAGGCCAGTTCAAACAGCCTTCCCTGAATATCACACAACTGCAATTCAAATGTTGAAAGTTCTTTTTTCATGACTCGCTTTCCTCTTCCTTCCAGACAATCTCACCCCTACTCCCTTTTCCCGCTCTTTATCAGTGATGAATAGAACAACAGTATGGACATATGAATCATATTCCTTTTTTAAACAACCAGAAAGAATACCCCACCGATATAACAATACAGATAAGCAAAATGCCGATCATTATAGTAAATATAATCGTATCGCCCAGCCAGATACCTGCAACACCATCTAAGGCAACTAAAATGCCGCCTATAATAAAAAGTTTTCCGCCTAACCGGTGTGTCCGGTACCAATTTTCCTCACTACATAATGTCCAAGGTAATTTGATGCCGATTGTATAATTTTGTCGAAGCTTTGGCATATAGTTGCCAAGAAGAATAAATAAAACCCCCATCAAAATGGAAACTACAGCCGAAATATTTACTTTTATTCCAAGTGCAATCAAATAGGTTATTCCATTCATTAAAATCGAGATAACGGGAACAATCCAGAATATCAATATCATTGGTTTTTTATGAATATTTGTTTTTTTAGGATCGTTCAAAGTTAGAAAAACTGCAAAAAGATGTATGATCATCAAAATACATGGCAAAAAAAATACTGTTGATGCTTTACTGGACCATCCATTTGCCTGTCCATTTGCACCCCAGTGAGTCGCAATGGAATCTGGAAGTTTACTCCATAAAATCAGTCCGATCAAAATCGGCAGCCCCGTAAGAAATGTAGTTAAAATAATCGTTCTCCTATATTTTTTCATATCAAGTTTCTCCTTTCAAATCTGACAGCCATACCATAATTTCTTCCAGAACAGTTAGATTCAGCTCATAGAATATAAAATTCTTTTCTCGTTTTTCACGTATCAAATCTGCTCGCTTTAGAATCTTAAGATGATAGGAAACGGTTGCTTGAGTCATATCAAAATGCCGTGAAATATCCCCTGCCGAAAGACACCCGTCTTTCAGCATTTCAAGAATCCGTCTCCTTGCCGGATCTGATAATGCTTTAAAAGTTTCTGCAAATCCCAATCTACCACTCCCTCGTATAGATAATTCCTGATTGTAACTATTTAGAAATATTTCTAAATTATATATATACCTTTCAAATCCTTCTGTCAACAGTTATCACCAATACTTTTTGGCAATTTGAATGATTACTGTTCTTTTCTGTTCGACAATGGTTAAATGTCCAGTAGTTTAGAATTTTGGGCAAGAAAAAAGCTCTCTAGCCAAAGGCTAAAGAGCTGAATTTACTGCCGGCAGCGGGACTTGAACCCGCACGTGGTTGCCCACAACAGATTTTGAGTCTGCCTCGTCTGCCATTCCGACACGCCGGCATCTTTTGCTGAACCGATAGTTAGGATATCACAAATCCGGGAGAATTGCAAGTGTTTTCTGCAATTCTCCTGTAATCCCTAACAGTTCAGCCATGGAGCTGTCCTCTTCTCTTTTCTTACTTATTGCAGTCCAGTTCTTTATAGATATCAAAGCAGTCAAAGGTAGCAAAGTAATCCTTTGGCGTCTCCGCTCTTCTGATAAGCTGGGCAGTTCCGTCCTCTTTCAGCAGGATCTCTGCGGATTTTAATTTGCCATTGTAATTATATCCCATAGCAAATCCATGAGCCCCTGTATCATGGATCACCAGAAGGTCTCCCATATCAATCTTCGGCAGCATTCTGTCCACTGCGAATTTATCATTGTTTTCACAGAGAGAACCGGTAATATCATATTTATGGTCGCAGGGCTGGTCTTCTTTTCCCATGACTGTGATATGATGATAAGCCCCGTACATAGCCGGGCGCATAAGGTTTACCGCACAGGCGTCTACTCCGATATATTCTTTATAGATATGTTTTTCATGGATTGCTTTTGTTACCAGGCAGCCGTAAGGTCCCATCATAAAACGGCCCAGCTCTGTGTAGATAGCCACGTCACCCATACCTGCAGGAACCAGCACTTCCTCGTAAACTTTCCGGACCCCTTCGCCAATGGCCCGGATATCATTTGGCTCCTGGTCAGGACGGTAGGGAATTCCCACACCGCCGGAAAGGTTGATAAAGCACACCTTGGCTCCTGTCTCTTTTTCCAGTTTTACTGCCAGTTCAAAAAGCTGTTTTGCCAGCATAGGGTAATACTCGTTAGTCACGGTATTGCTGGCCAGGAAAGCATGGATGCCAAACTCCTCCGCTCCCTTTGCTTTCAGGATACGGAAAGCCTCAAAAAGCTGATCCTGGGTCATTCCGTACTTGGCATCTCCTGGATTGTCCATGATGCCATTGCTGATTTCAAAGATTCCTCCTGGATTAAAACGGCAGCTGATTCTCTTTGGAATAGTTCCGATGGCTTCTTCCAGGAAAGGAATATGGGTAATGTCATCCAGGTTGATCGTCGCTCCCATCTCATAGGCGTACCGAAATTCTTCTGCCGGGGTATCATTGGAAGAAAACATAATGTCTTCTCCTGTGCAGCCTATGGCTTTGGACAGCATCAATTCCGTATAAGAGGAGCAGTCGCAGCCAAATCCATATTCCCGAAGAATCTGGATCAAGAAAGGATTGGGCGTTGCTTTTACAGCAAAGTATTCTTTAAAACCCTTGTTCCAGGAAAAAGCCTCCTTCATAGCCCTGGCATTTTCTCTTATGCCTTTTTCATCATAAAGGTGAAAGGGCGTAGGAAACTCTTTCACAATTTCATCTAACTGTTCTTTTGTCACAAATGGCTTCTTCTCCATGTTTGTTCTCCTTTTTCTATTTAATCTGTATCTCAGCAAAAGGCTTATCCGCCTGATAAAATCCAGAATTCATTATACGGAAATATCCTTTGATTTTCAAGTCATTCCTGCAATTCTTTATTAACTTTTTAACGCATTGACGCAATCCAGTTCCGAACTTCCAGTAAAGACTCCATTTTTCCATCCAAAATATCGTCTACACAAGCAGAATCTCTCAAAAGGTCCGGCACCATTACCGTGATCATGCCCGCCTGGTGGGCAGAGTGCAAATGTCAAGCACTTTTTTACATTGTTAGGTAAGATGTTTTTTACACCGT
>UQSX01000041.1 GCA_900543715.1 uncultured Blautia sp.
TTGCTGGTGCCCATTGCATTCGGTATGCTTTTGGTAAATATTTATCCGGATATTATGATCTCAGCGGAAGAGGCTTCAAACGGAACACCGGGACTTCTGCACGTTTTCTATATCTTGGATGAGTGGAGTGTTCTGCCTTCTCTGATCTTCCTGGGAGTTGGCGCTATGACAGACTTTGGTCCCCTGATCGCAAACCCCAAAAGTTTCCTTATGGGTGCTGCAGCACAGTTAGGTATTTATGTGGCTTATTTCCTGGCGATCTTTATGGGATTCAATGGAAAAGCAGCAGCAGCTATTTCCATTATCGGAGGCGCTGACGGACCGACTTCTATTTTCCTGGCCGGCAAGCTGGGACAGTCGGGACTTATGGGAGCCATTGCAGTGGCGGCATATTCCTATATGTCTCTGGTTCCCATCATCCAGCCGCCTATTATGAAACTTCTTACAACAGAGGAAGAGAGAAAGATCAAGATGGAACAGCTCCGTCCGGTTTCCAAACTGGAAAAGATCCTGTTCCCTATCGTTATCACTGTAGTAGTATGTCTGATCCTGCCTACTACCGCTCCTCTGGTTGGTATGCTGATGCTGGGAAATCTGTTCCGTGAGTCAGGCGTGGTAAAACAGCTGACAGAGACAGCTTCCAATGCCCTTATGTATATCGTTGTAATCCTTCTGGGAACTTCTGTAGGAGCTTCTACAAGCGCAGAAGCTTTCCTGAAGATGGATACTCTGAAAATCGTTGTTCTGGGTCTGGTGGCCTTTGCCTTTGGTACTGCGGGAGGCGTGCTTCTGGGCAAGCTGATGTGTAAGCTGTCCCACGGCAAGATCAATCCGCTGATCGGTTCTGCCGGAGTATCTGCCGTACCTATGGCAGCCCGTGTATCTCAGAAGGTAGGCGCCGAGGCTGATCCTACCAACTTCCTGCTGATGCACGCCATGGGACCAAACGTAGCCGGTGTTATCGGTACAGCTGTAGCTGCCGGAACCTTTATGGCAATCTTCGGTGTATAATGAAATCCGCATCTGCGGACATGGAAATATAAATGGAGGAAAAAAAGATGGCAGAAGTAGTAAAAAAACCTATTAAGATTACTGAGACGATCCTGCGTGACGCTCATCAGTCTCTGATTGCCACCAGAATGACAACAGAACAGATGATGCCTATCGTGGATAAACTGGATAAAGTGGGTTATCATTCTGTAGAATGCTGGGGCGGCGCTACCTTTGATGCTTCCCTGCGTTTTCTGAAAGAAGACCCATGGGAAAGACTTCGTAAATTCCGTGATGGATTCAAAAATACAAAGCTCCAGATGCTGTTCAGGGGACAGAACATTCTTGGCTACCGTCCCTATGCAGATGATGTGGTAGAGTATTTTGTACAGAAATCTATTGCCAACGGAATCGATATTATTCGTATTTTTGACTGTCTGAACGATCTGAGAAATCTGCAGACAGCAGTAAAGGCAGCCAATAAAGAAAAAGGACACGCTCAGGTGGCTATGTCCTACACTTTGGGCGAGGCTTATACCCTGGAATACTGGGTAGATCTGGCAAAAAGAATTGAAGATATGGGAGCCAACTCTATCTGTATTAAAGATATGGCAGGACTTCTCCTTCCATATGCAGCAACTGAGCTGGTAACAGCCCTGAAAGAAGCTGTTGATATACCAATTCAGCTCCATACCCATTATACTTCCGGAGTAGCTTCTATGACTTATCTGAAAGCAGTAGAGGCAGGGGTAGATGTGATCGATACGGCTATGTCACCATTTGCTTTGGGAACTTCCCAGCCAGCTACAGAGGTTATGGTAGAGACCTTTAAAGGAACTCCCTATGATACGGGATTTGATCAGAACCTGCTGGCAGAGATTGCCGATTATTTCCGTCCGATCCGTGACGAGGCTCTGGATTCCGGCCTTCTGAATCCGAAGAACCTGGGAGTAAACATCAAGACCCTTCTGTACCAGGTGCCGGGCGGTATGCTTTCCAACCTGACTTCTCAGCTGAAGGAACAGCATGCAGAAGATAAATATTACGATGTTCTGGAAGAAGTTCCGAGAGTTCGTAAGGATCTGGGAGAGCCGCCTCTGGTTACGCCATCTTCTCAGATTGTTGGTACTCAGGCTGTATTTAACGTACTTATGGGTGAGCGCTACAAGATGGTAACAAAAGAAACAAAGGACGTTTTAAGCGGCAAATACGGTGCAACTGTAAAGCCTTTCAATCCGGAAGTTCAGAAGAAATGTATCGGTGATGCAGAAGTGATCACCTGCCGCCCTGCAGACCTTCTGGAGCCTGAACTGGATACTCTGAGAGATGAAATGGCTCAGGAAGAGGATGTATTGACTTATGCACTGTTCCCGCAGGTTGCTACAGACTTCTTTAAATACAGAGAAGCGCAGCAGACAAAGGTAGACCCGAAAGAAGCGGATACAGAAAACGGAGTATATCCGGTATAAACAGTAAATGATCAAAAACAGGCTGCCTTACACAAAACCGGCCAATCTTGTCTGGCTGGTTTTGTGGGGCAGCTTTTTGCTTTCTGAGAAAAAGTGTGTTATGATAAAAAACATGTGAGAGAAAAAGAAAAGAAGAGGCACGTAACATGAATAATACGGAACATCTGCTCGGCAGGATAAACCATCAATATCAGAGCTTCAGCAAAGGCCAGAAGAAGCTGGCTTCTTATATTTTGGACAATTATGACAAAGCGGCATTTCTTACCGCGGCTAAGCTGGGAGAAACAGTAGGCGTCAGTGAATCTACCGTTGTGCGGTTTGCCATACATCTGGGATATAAAGGATATCCTGAATTTCAGAAGGTGCTGGAAGAACTGGTAAGAAATAAGCTGAATTCTATACAGCGGATGGAGGTGACCTATGGAAAGGTGCCTCAGTCAGAAATACTGGACACAGTACTCCATTCAGATATTGATAAGATCAAGCTGACTTTGGAAGGAATTGACCACCAGGCCTTTGAGCTGGCCATAGAGCTGCTCCTCTCAGCCAGAAATATCTATGTTGTAGGGATCAGGAGCTGTGCCCCTCTTGCCAGTTTTATGAGCTTTTATCTGAATCTGATCTTTGACAATGTGAGACTGCTGACTACCAGCAGTTCCAGCGAAATTTTTGAGCAGATGATCCATATAGGCGAGGAAGATGTGATCGTAGGGATCAGTTTTCCCAGATATTCTATGCGGACTTTGAAAGCGCTGGAATTTGCCAATAACAGGAAGGCAAAGGTGATCACCCTGACGGACAGCGTTCATTCGCCTATGAATCTGTATTCCTCCTGCAACCTTATTGCAAGAAGCGATATGGCGTCTATTGTGGACTCTCTGGTAGCCCCGCTGAGTGTGATCAACGCTCTGGTGGTTGCCATTAGTATGAGAAAACAGAAGGAAGTGGTAGAAAGGCTGGAATCCCTGGAGAAGATATGGGATGAATATCAGGTGTACAATAATGATGAGATCGATCCTGCGGACAATCAGGAAATAGAATTGCTGGATCCTAAGCATTCAGGCAGATAAGCAGCCGAAAAGAATGGATCTGGCAGAGAAAGACAGGGATTAAAGGAGCAATTATGGAAAAGATAGTGATTATCGGAGGAGGCGCAGCAGGAATGGCTGCGGGAGTTTTTCTGGGAGAACAGGGACATAATGTTCATATTTTTGAAAAAAACGAAAAACTGGGAAAAAAGCTGTTCATTACAGGAAAGGGCAGATGTAATCTGACCAATTCCTGCGATGAAGAGTCTTTTTTTCGGTCTGTAGTGACAAATTCTAAATTTCTTTACAGTTCTTTTTATGGCTTTACAAACCAGGATACGATCCGTTTTTTTGAGGATCTGGGACTGAAAATAAAGGAAGAGCGGGGAGGGAGGATTTTTCCTGTATCAGATCATTCTTCAGATGTCATAGGAGTTTTGGAGAAGAAACTTCTGCAGATGGGCGTGAAGATACATTTAAAAAGCCAGGTTCAGGAAATCTGGACAGATGAGGATGAAGAAGGGGAAAAAAGAGTAAGAGGCATACTGCTGGAAAACGGAGCAAGGATTGAAGCGGACAGAGTGATCGTGGCTACAGGGGGATGCTCTTATCAGGCTACGGGGTCTGCCGGAGACGGCTACCGTTTTGCCCAGTCCACGGGACATACTGTGACAGAAATCCGTCCTGCTCTGGTTCCCATAGAGACAGAGGAAGATTATATCACCAGCATGCAGGGACTGTCCCTGAAAAATGTGGAAATGACCATCAGGGACGGAAAAAAGGTTCTGTATAAAAATTTTGGGGAACTTTTGTTTACGCATTTTGGGATGTCCGGTCCCCTGGTGCTTACTGCCAGCTCTTATATCGGAAAGCGGCTGCAGAAGGGACCCCTTACAGGCTGTCTGGATTTAAAGCCGGCGCTGACCATGGAACAGCTGGATCGGCGGCTCTTAAGAGAGTTTGAAGAGGGGACAAACAAACAGTTTAAAAATGTGATCACTGGATGGTTTCCTGCAAAGCTCTATCCTGTGATGCTGAAGCTTGGAGGGATTTCTCCGGAGAAAAAAGTCCATGAGATCACGAGAGGAGAGCGAAACACTTTCCTTGAGAAAGTGAAAAATCTGCCTTTCACCATTACGGGGCTTCGGGATTTCAATGAGGCGATCATTACCCAGGGAGGGGTCAAGGTAAAGGAAATCGATCCCGGAACCATGGAATCTAAGAAGGTGAAAGGGCTTTATTTTATTGGAGAGGTGCTGGATGTAGACGCTGTTACTGGAGGGTTTAATCTGCAGATTGCCTGGTCTACGGCAAAAGCAGCAGCTAAGAATATAGAGTGAGTAAATTAGCATAAACCACAGTGCCATGCTGTGGTTTGAATTTTAATTTTGTGATTATTCTGAAGTTTTTTGAAAAATATGATTTATAATTAAAGATATATACAAAAGATATACGGATAATAAAAAATGTCTTGTGCAACATTTCCAGTTTAAATGGAAAACGGTTATGTATAAAAAAATCTAAAGATACATTAAAATAAATGCATATGAACCGGAAAATATTTTTAAGGAGGAATGTAGCATGAGCACATTAAAAGTGGGAGTTATCGGAGTAGGACAAATGGGAACGTATCATGCCCAAATCTATCGGAAATTACCCCAGACCGATCTGGTTGCCTTATGTGAGTATAACGACACAAGAAGAGCGCAGCTGGAAGGGGAATTCCCAGGCGTGAAAACCTATAAGGATTACAAAGAAATGTTGGAAAAGGCGGATATTGATGCGGTAAGTATCGTGCTTCCGGACAATATGCACCGAGAAGCAGTGGAACTGGCTGTACAGCACAAGAAACACATTCTTTTAGAGAAACCTCTTGCTAAAGAGCTGGAAGACGGAAAAGCACTTTATGAAATTACCAAGGATTATGACAAGGTGTTTACCACAGGATTCCTTTTAAGATTTGACCCAAGATTTGCTATGATCAAGGAAAGACTGGAAAGCGGTGAACTGGGAGATATTATTCACTGTTATGTCCGCAGAAACAGCCCGATCATTGGGCCGAGACGGTATATAGGCGCATCTGACTTAAGCATGCATGTTATGATACATGACATTGATTACCTGAACTGGTGGATGGATTGCCAGCCGGTAAAAGTATTTGCCAGAAACCGCAGTGTACTGCTGAAAGAAAATCATATGAATGATGTGATCTATGCTATTGTGACTTATGAGAACGGAGCTATCGCCTGTATGGAAGCCTGCTGGACACTGCCTGAAAACTCCCCGACTATCATCGATGATAAGGTGGAACTGGTTGGAACAAAGGGCGTAGCTTATGTGGATTCTTGTGATCATGGTGTACGTTTTGTATCTCAGAAAGGAATTGAATATCCGGATTCCCGCCACTGGTATTATGTGAACGGAGATGTATGCGGAGATCTGGCAGAGGAAGTAATGGCATTTGTGAATAATATTGCTGCCGGAACAAAATCCATTATTACACCAAAGCAGTCTTATGATGCACTGCGGGTAGTAGATGCCATTGAACGGTCTATCAAAGAAGGAAAAGAAGTAGAGATTTAGAAAGGAAAAAAATATGGGGAATGAAGTTTCTTTACGTGTGAAAGCACAGCGATTCGGCGGAAAACTAAGTGCTATGATCCTGCCGAACTTAGGTGCATTTATGGGGTGGGGGATTATTACAGCAATTAATGCGTTTGCACCCAATGAGATTCTGACTGCCTTTGTGTCCCCGGCACTTACATACCTTCTTCCTTTGCTGATCGCAATATCAGCAGGAAGAATGATCTATGAAGAAAAGGGCGCTATTATTGCTGCCTTTGCAACTATGGGAGTTATTTTGGGAGCAGATATCACCATGCTCTTAGGGGCTATGATCATGGGGCCTATAGCTGCCTGGATATTAAAGAAGGTTGATAAATGGATAGAACCTCATATACCGATCGGATTTGAACTGCTGATTGGAAATCTGACGGTAGCTGTTTTAGGTGCTGTTCTTACTATACTCGGCTATGTAGCACTGGCGCCGGCCATCAGCTCTTTATCCAGCGTTTTTGCTGCAGGGGTATCCTTCCTTCAGAACAGATCGCTGCTCCCCCTTACAGCAATCTTTATCGAACCGGCTAAAGTGCTGTTCCTGAATAATGCTATCGGACAGGGAATCCTGACACCTCTTGGAACTACACAGCTTGCAGAATTTGGCAAATCTGTACTGTTCCTGCTGGAGTCTAATCCGGGACCTGGTATTGGTATCTTGCTGGCTTATTGTGCATTTGGAAAGGGAAACGCCAGGGCAAATGCTTATGGTGCTTCCATTATCCATTTCTTTGGTGGAATCCATGAGATTTATTTCCCGTATATATTGATGAAACCAAAGCTTGTGATCGCAGCTATAGCAGGCGGTATCACGGGTACATTTATATTTACCACCCTGGATGTGGGGCTGGTTGGCGTAAGCTCCCCTGGAAGTGTCATAACGATTATGATGATGGCGGCTTCAGGAGACAGGATAAAAATTCTTATAGGAATCTTGGCCGCAGCTTTAGTATCCTTCCTGATTGCCTCAGTCATTGTAAAAAGCAGCAAGACAGATGAACAGTCAGTAAATAAAGAGCTCAAAGAAGCTGCAAAGCAGATGGAAGCTCTGAAAGGCAAGAAATCCCGTATTTCTTCTGTATTCGAGGATAAGGAGGAGGCACTTGACTATGCATCTATCCGCACAATCCTTTATGTATGTGATGCTGGACTGGGATCCAGTGCAATGGGAGCATCTGTTGTAGCTAAGAAGCTTAAAAAGGTTGGCATTGAGGATATAAAAGTGCCTCATGCAAGAGTGGTTGATCTTCCGCAGCAGGCAGATATCATCATTACACATAATTCTTTGAAAGATATTGTTCATGAAAAACAGCCTGACATTACGGTAATTGCTATTGAAGATTACCTGAATGCACCGGAATATGATGATCTGGTGAATAAAATTGTGGAAGCAAGAGGGAAATAATAGAATGTAAAAACGGAGAAAAGGGGAATTCCGTAGATGGGTTCTCCTTTTTTCATAAGGAGGCCATATGCTGAAAGCAGTGATTTTTGACTTTGACGGAGTAATTGTAGATACAGAGACGCAATGGTATGAAATTTACCGAAACTGGCTGAGAACGGAATACCAATATGAATTAGATATAAAAGATTATCTGGTATGCGTAGGAGCCAATAACCAGAAGCTGTTTGAGTTTCTCAGAACGGTTATTGGACCTGAGGTGAATGGAGAGGAATTTGAGCGTTCAGCTACAGAAGAATTTATTCGCAGAAGCAATGCCCTTCCGCCTATGAAAGGTGTGGTGGAGCTTATAAAAAAGGCAAAAGAACACGGCTTAAAGCTTGGGATCGCGACTTCTGCAACAAAGAAAAAGCCGGTATTTCATCTGAAAAGGCTAGGGCTTCTGGAATATTTTGATGCTTTTTCTACAGCAGATATCTGCAGAAACATTAAGCCGGCACCGGATCTGTTTTTAAAAGCCGCAGAGCTTTTAGGAGCAGCACCGGCTGAATGTCTTGCAGTGGAGGATTCCGGAAATGGTTTGATCAGTGCAAATCGGGCAGGAATGCGCTGCCTTCTTGTACCTAATAATATAACCCGTTACTGCGAGTTTGAACCATGCTACCGGCGTGTGGAATCTTTAGAAGAAGTAGAACTTGAGGAGATTGAGAAAGATTTTCAGTAGAAAGGAGAATTTTATGATAGAAAATATAACAAGGGATGATATTGATGTTCATGTTAAAGCAGAAAACTGGGAAGATGCTATAAAAAAATCATCGGAATATCTCCTGAAAACCGGTAAGATCACAGAGGGATATATAGATTCTATGATCGAAGCAGTACACAGAGTGGGACCATACATCGTTCTTGGCCACAGCGTTGCCCTGGCACACGCTCGTCCAGAATGCGGCGTCAATGAACTGGCGGTACATTTTACGACTCTTGATCCGCCGGTGCCTTTTGGCAGCGAACAGTTTGATCCGGTAAGTCTTCTGATCACCTTAGCGGCTATGGATGCGGACAGCCATCTGGAATTGATGAGTGAACTGGCCGGTATTTTGATGGACACAGAAAATGTAGACAGACTTTCAGAATGCGATTCTAAAGATGAATTCCTGGAGAACCTGCAGCGCATGGCAATGGAGGAATAAACCGATGATTGCTTTGTTCGATATTGGAGGGACATCTATCAAGTACGGAGTTGCAGACGAAAACCGAGAAGGTTTTTTTCTTGTAGGGTCCGGAGAAACCGACAGCAATGCAAAAAAGATAAAGGGACAGGGAATTGAAAAAAAAGTGATTCAGCTGGCCGAAAAGATGGCCGGGCAATATGCTATTTCCGGCATATCGATTTCTACGGCAGGAATGGTAGACGCGGCAAAAGGACGTATCGTGTATGCAAACGAAAATATACCAGAATATACGGGCCTGGACTGGAAAACTGATATTCAGACGTATCTTCATTTACCCTGTGAAGTGGAAAATGATGTAAACGCTGCCGCATTAGGTGAATATGTTTATGGGGCAGGAGCCGGGAGCAGAAGCATGCTTATGATGACAATAGGAACAGGCATCGGAGGAGCGATAATCCAGGATGGCAGGATCCTGAGAGGTCATACCAACAGCGCAGGGGAAATTGGATATATGTATATGGACGGAAAATCTTTTCAAGACATAGCGAGTACCACAGCATTGGTCCAAACTGCCCAAAAGCTGATTGGAGAAAAAGAACTGAATGGACGGATCATATTTAAAAGGGCTATGGAAGGCGATAAGATCTGCGCTGCGGCTATAGAAGATATTTGCCGGAAAATAGCGGCAGGTATTTTCAATTGTGTGTGTCTGTTGAATCCGGAAGTGGTACTGCTGGGCGGAGGCATTATGGAGCAAAAAGAATATCTGCGCCCGATCTTGGATAAGTGCCTGAGAGATATTATGACAGAGGAAACATATAAACATATGCATTTAGAGTTTGCTGCATTAAAGAATCAGGCCGGATTGGCAGGAGCATATTATCATTTCTTGATAAAAAATCAGATATAGGAAGGTAAAATTTTAGAAAGAAGGAGGAAACCAGAATGGATAAAGACAAAAGAGAAAACCCCCGGGAATTGTTTTCTTATGGAAGACTTAAAGAAATACTATCCTGGTTTCTTTCGCACGATGAATTTGTGACTTCAGCTGACCTGGCTAAGAGATTCAATGTTTCAGAGAGAACATTGCGGACAGACATTCATAATCTGAATGATATTTTGAAACAGTTCGATTCCCAGATCATTCAGAAACGAAGGAAAGGCTATACATTAGAGACTTGTTCTTTCCAGCTACTATACAGACTGCTCAGCGAGGCTCAGGACTCCTCCCTGGATTCTGCTGATCAAAGGATCAATCATCTGATCATGATGCTTTTATACGCAAAGGATTATGTTGCGCTGAATCAGCTTGCAGAAACTGTTTATGTAAGTATCAATACCATTCTGAATTATTTGAAAGCTATACGGAATATTTTGGAAGGGTATTCCCTGAAACTTATTAATAAGGTAAACAGAGGCTATAAAATCGAAGGGAAAGAAACGGATAAGAGAACCTGCATCATGGATCTTCTGGAAGGCAGCCGGCAGGAAGATAACTTTCAATTTTTGAAAGAATATCATCCTATATGGGATGGTATTCCAATTGAGGAGATTCAGAAAAAAGTATTGGGATTCAGCCAGAAACAAGGTTTTTATTTTTCTGATTACAGTCTGCATAATCTTGTCTGGAACATAGCTCTTTCCATATCGCGCATACGGAGCGGAAACGAGCTGCAATTTTATCAGGCGCCGGAGGATTCTCATACAGAAAAACTTCTTGAACCATTGATAAAGAATCTGGAAGCTCTTTTGAACATTCAGTTCAGCCAGCCGGAAAAAAGATTTTTGTACTCCTGTTACATTTTAAATGCCGGAAATTTTCCAAGTAAAGATGTAAATATGGAGTATGTGCATGGAGTGGTAGTTCGGATCCTGCAAAACATTTATGACTGTTACCAGATTGATGTCAGAGATGATGCAATACTGGTTAATAACTTGTCCCATCATCTGCACTCCATTTTGCAGTCAAAATACTATCAAATAAATAAAAAGAATCCATTGCTGGAGATTATCAGACAAAATTACCTTCTGTTTTATGAAATAACGGAAACAGCTGTTTATGAGACTTTCCAAAATGAAGAGTTTTCTTTAAACGCGGACGATATTGGGTATATATGTCTTCATGTGGGAGCAGCAGTTAAGAGATATTTTGATGTTAAAAATATAAGAAAGCAGAGGACTGTGATCGTAACGCCAGGCGGCTATTCTGTGGGAGGTTTTTTGGAAACACAGCTTAATTCTGTGTTTGAAGACAGGCTTGAAATTGTGGGAAAAACTTCTTTTTATGAACTGGAAAGCTGTTCTTTAGAAAATATTGACTTTATTATTTCCACGGTTCCCCTAAAAGAGGAAAAAATTCCGGTAATCACAATTGAAATTCCTATGAGTAAGAAAAATATGGAAGAGATTTTCAAGGAAATTATTGCTGGAAAAGCGATGAATTCCGGATGGATAAACCGACTGTTCCGCCGGGACTGTTTTTGGCGTTTACAGTGCAAAAGCAGGGAAGAAACCATTCATCAGATGTCAATGAACCTGCTGAAACAAGGATATGTTAATGAAAACTTTGAATGGGAGGTCCTTGAAAGGGAAAAGAAAATTCCCACAGCGATGAATGAACGGATGGCAATCCCTCATCCTCTTCAGATCAGTTCTCTGGAAAATGTGGTAGCCGTAGGGATTTTGGAGAATCCAGTAGAATGGGGGAAAGGACGATGTGCACAAATTGTCTTAATGCTGGCTTTAAGTGAAAATTATGGGAAAGATATTGAACGTCTTTATGATCTGTTGGTAGACATGGCAAATCATACGGAGCTTCAGGAACAGCTTTTAAAAAGTTATTCCCTGAAGGAATTTTTGGATACCATAAAGAAATTTTTAGAAAAAGATTCTCAGGATAATAATTTTAAATAGAAAGTTTTGAATGTTATAAAATGATATTTACAGTTAAGGAGAAATGAAATATGCTGGAGCAGATTAAACACAAACTGGTGGTCTCTTGCCAGGCTTTGCCGGAAGAGCCGCTTCACTCATCATTTATTATGGGACGTATGGCCCTGGCTGCAGCTCAGGGGGGCGCTTCTGGAATTCGGGCTCAGGGGAAAGAGGATATCCTTGAAATCAAAAAGACGGTAGATCTTCCCATAATAGGTATTGTGAAAAGAAATTACCCTGACAGCGAAATTTATATAACCCCCACCATCCGAGAGGTCGAAGAGCTGATAGAGACAGGATGTGATATGATCGCGTTGGATGCTACTCTGCGGAAAAGGCCAGGCGGCGTATCCTTAGAAGAATTGGTAAAAAAAATCCATGCCAGCGGCCTTCCTGCTATGGCAGACTGTTCGACTTTTGAAGAATGTGTCTATGCGGAAAAAATAGGATTTGACTGTGTGTCAACAACACTTTGCGGATATACGCCATATTCGGAGAAATATGAGGGACCTAGCTTTGAGCTAATCAGAAGACTATCAGAGGCCTGCCAGGTGCCTGTAATCGCAGAAGGCAAGATCAATACACCGGAGGATCTGGCAGCTGTATTTGAGGCAGGAGCCTATAGCGCTGTGGTAGGCGGAGCAATCACAAGGCCAAAACAAATCACAGAGCGTTTTGTAAAGGCAATTTCCGGAAATGACTGCTGAACGAAAGCTGCTCAGAAACAGATTTTGACGTAAATGGCTTGCTCATTTACCGAATTTGGATTATACTCAGTTCAGGGTCGTAAAAATGCGCTTACAAAAAGTAACAGCGGACGATATCCAAAATGGATAGATATATATGAAAGGAGCGGCTCCTGGCATAGGATTTGAAAGGACTATGCCAGAGCCGTTTTTCTGTTAGTGGCGGCGGACCTGTGTAAAGCATTCCTCGCTGTACTTCGGTACTGTCTGATGATGGAAGACTTATTAAAAGGAGTTAAAAAATATGGCAGTGAATATTGCGATCGACGGACCGGCAGGAGCCGGGAAAAGCACCATTGCAAAAGCAGTGGCCAAAGAATTGGAATTTATCTATGTGGATACGGGAGCTATGTACAGAGCTATGGCTCTATACCTGATCCGCCAGGGAATTTCTCCCGAAGAAAAAGAAAAGATGGAAGAGGCCTGCCGTAAAGCGGACATATCCATTGTATATGAAGACGGCGCTCAGCAGGTGATCCTGAATGGAGAAAATGTCACCCCTTATCTTAGAAAAGAAGAGGTAGGGAATATGGCCTCTGTGAGTTCCGGAAATCCTGTGATAAGAGAAAAACTGGTAGAACTCCAGAGGAATCTGGCATCCAGGACCAATGTGGTCATGGACGGAAGAGACATCGGGACCTGTGTGCTGCCAAATGCGGATATAAAGATCTACCTTACTGCAAGCGCCAGGACCAGGGCGCTGAGAAGATGTAAAGAGCTGGAGGAGAAGGGGATTCCCTGCAGCCTGGAAGAAATTCAGGAGGATATCTGCCAGAGAGACAGAAGAGATATGGAGAGGGAGATATCGCCTCTTCGCCAGGCAGAGGATGCTTGCCTTGTGGATTCCTCAGATATGAATATCCGGGAGGTAAAGGAAGAAATCCTTCGTCTTTACAGAGAAAAAAGCGGAGAAGGAAAATAGGCTCATGGAAGTGAAAGTTGCGAAAACCGCCGGATTCTGTTTTGGCGTTAAAAGGGCGGTGGAAAAGGCTTATGAAGTGGCCGCTGCCAAGGAAGGGCCGGTCTACACCTACGGTCCGATCATTCACAATGAAGAGGTGGTCTCAGATCTGGAAAAACGGGGCGTCAGGGTGCTGGAAACCGAGAAGGACTTAAGTAAGCTGAAAAAAGGCACCGTGATCATCCGTTCTCATGGAGTGCCGGAATATATCTATGATCTCCTGAAAGAAAAAAATCTGGAATATGTAGATGTGACCTGTCCTTTTGTGCTGAAGATCCACAGGATCGTGGAACGGGAGAGCAAAGAGGGACGTCATATTGTTATCATAGGAAATCCGGACCACCCGGAGGTGGTGGGCATTCGTGGCTGGTGCCACGGTTCATCCACAGTGATCCGCACAAAAGAAGAAGCAGAGGAGTTTTTGTCAGAAGACCACGAAAAAGTTTGTATTGTGTCTCAAACGACATTTAATTACAATAATTTTCAAGAAATAGTTGAAATTCTGAACAAAAAGAGGTATGATAGACTTGTTTTAAATACGATTTGCAATGCCACGCAGGACAGACAGACTGAGGCAGAGGAGATCGCAAAACAGGTAGACGCCATGATTGTCATTGGGGGCAGGCATAGCTCAAATACCCAGAAGCTTTATGAAATATGTAAAAAGGAATGTAGAAATACTTACTATATACAGACACTTGCTGATTTGGATTCTGAACGTTTTCGTTCCGTTCAATGTATAGGTATTACAGCAGGGGCGTCAACCCCAAATAAAATAATTGAGGAGGTTTCAAAACATGTCAGAATTAAGTTTTGAACAGATGCTGGACGAGACATTTAAAACTATAAGAAATGGAGAGGTAGTCGAAGGCACAGTTATTGATGTAAAAGAAGATCAGATTATCTTAAACATTGACTATAAAGCAGACGGCATTATTACCAGAAGCGAATATTCCAATGACCAGAACCTTGACCTGAGAACAGTAGTTCATCCGGGCGACACTATGGAGGCAAAGGTTCTGAAGCTTAACGACGGAGACGGACAGGTACTCCTGTCTTCTAAGAGACTGGCTGCTGACAAGGGAAATAAGAGACTGGAAGAAGCCTTCGAGAATAAAGAGGTGCTGACCGCAAAGGTTACTCAGGTTTTAGAGGGCGGATTAAGCGTTGTGATCGACGAAGCCAGAGTATTTATCCCTGCAAGTCTTGTATCCGACACTTATGAGAGAGATCTGACAAAATATCAGGATCAGGAGATTGAATTTGTTATTACTGAGTTTAACCCAAGAAGAAGAAGGGTGATCGGCGACAGAAAACAGCTTCTGGTTGCAAAGAAGGAAGAGATGAAGAAAGAACTCTTCGAGAGAATCCATCCAGGCGATGTGGTAGAAGGTACGATCAAGAATGTAACAGATTTTGGTGCATTTATTGACTTAGGCGGAGCCGATGGTCTTCTTCATATTTCAGAAATGTCCTGGGGAAGAGTAGAAAATCCTAAAAAAGTATTTAAAGCAGGCGAAAAACTGACCGTTCTGATCAAAGAGATCAACGGGGATAAGATTGCACTTAGCCTGAAATTCCCAGAGCAGAATCCATGGCTGAATGCAGCAGAGAAATATGCTGTAGGAAATATTGTAGAAGGAAAAATTGCCCGTATGACAGACTTTGGTGCTTTTATCGAACTGGAGCCGGGAGTAGATGCCCTTCTTCATGTTTCTCAGATTTCAAGAGCTCACGTGGATAAACCATCTGATGTGCTTAAGGTAGGCCAGGAAGTAACTGCAAAAGTGGTAGATTTCAATGAAGAAGAAAAGAAGATCAGCCTCAGTATGAAGGTTCTGGAGCCTGTAAAGGAAGAAGAGCCGGTTCAGGAAGAAACAGAAGAAACTGTTGAAGAATAAAGATATGAGAAATCTAAAGGGGTATTGCGCTGATGCAATACCCCTTTTTATTCCATAGGAAAGTCCTCCGGACTGTCCTATAGAATAAAAAGCCCTCCGGGCAGGATGCACACGCCGCAATGAGGTATGTTACCGCTTTGCGGTATTGCGGCGGCGCGCAAAGTGTTCAAGCCCCTCAAGATTAAGGGGAGGGGGAGCTGAGGTGGGCTTGCCCACTTTGTTCGGCCTTTCGGGAATAAAGGTCCCTTTTACAGAGAGGAAAATATTCCCAGAAGATAAGCATGGAGAACAGCGGCAGACATATCGGCAAAGGGCCAGAGCGCATAGGCTAAGGAGCTGTTATAGCTTTCTCTGAGAAGGGGCAGGGGCGGATTGCCGGGAGCGGCCACAAAGGTACCGGTGAATTTTTTGTAGCAGTCAGAAGCTTTTGCCTTTCTTCTCCGGGCCGGATCGGTGTAAATGGCTACGCTTTTATGAATGGCCTCATCTTCATATGGCAGGTAGTAATAGTTTTGATAATCGGGATAGAAATGTTTCAGAGTGCCTTCATAGAGAGGCACTTTTGCTTTTCCATGGGAACCTTCCACAGCGATACGCCCCAGATCCGTGGCGGCAGTAAGGCGGAGGGGAATCGAGAAAGGAAGCTCCAAAGAAAAGAGAAGCTCTCTTTTTTGGTATCCTTCCAGAGAAGGCTCCTGTATTTCATCGACTCCAAGTACAGAAAAACTTCCGGAGAGAAAATCCTTCAGTTTTCCAAGAGGCAGAAGGGAAATCATGCCTTTTAGGTCATCTTGATTGTGAAGAAGCAGAAGATCCTGTACATCAGGCTCTCTGGATTTTACATAGATTTGATAAAAATTTATCATTTCTTTTCCTGAAAGTTTGTCTTTTCTGGGATAATGGACAAGATTCTCAAAAGACTTTTGCCTGTGGTCCTCCATTTGGCGGAAGAAAAGGGAAATCTTGCTCAGCTCTCTGTAAAGATCAATCTGTATGAGAGAAGAGAGGGGATTCTCCAGGCCTGAATATCTGTACCGGTGGCTGAGGTAAGGAACATCAAAAGAAGTTCCGTTAAAGTGGACAAGGTATTTTTTTTGGGAAGCAAGACTTCCAAAAGCGCATAACAGAGACCTTTCTTCTTCTTCCGTAGGTGCTTCTGACAGGAACTGTGTAAGCACCGGAAATGAAGCCTGGCTGCTTTGCTCTATAGTGCCGATGAGAAATACCCGGCTGGTTCTGGGGCTTAGACCGGTGGTTTCAATATCAAAGAAAAGTATATCTTCCATACGTATATTTTCCGGGAAAAACCCCTTATAAATATCGATATTTTTTTGGCAGAGAATTTCTCTATTTGTTATCATTTTAACAAAATCCTTTCAAATTGTATTTAAAATAGTACGAAAAATGCCTAAATTTTTCTAGTGATTTCTCCAAAGAGATGATATATTATATAGAAAGGAGAAAAATATGGATTTAAAAATAGCAGGAATATCTCTTTATTATATCATAAGCTGGTTTTTTATCTACAGTTTTTTGGGATGGGTATGGGAATCTGCTTATGTATCGATAAAGAAGAAAAAGCTTGTAAACAGAGGATTTATAAATGGTCCTTTCTGTACTATTTATGGAGCAGGAGCGGTGACGATCTATCTGATTCTGAGGCCTTTGAGCGAGAATCTGTTCTTCCTGTATCTGGGAGGAGTGATCGTTGCCACAGTACTGGAATATATTACAGGCTGGATCATGGAAGCTGTATTTCATACCAGGTGGTGGGATTACAGTGATAAAAAATTTAATCTCCATGGGTATATATCCCTGGCCTCCTCCTTGTTGTGGGGAGTTTTTTCTATTTTGCTTTTTAAGCTGCTGCAGCCGTTTGTCTCCTGGATCACAGGTCTGTATCCCCAATCCATTGGAGAGGTGTTCCTAGCTGTGCTGTCGGTTTTGTATGGAGTGGATTTCGGTATTTCTGCCTATACGGCCTTTGGTCTTTCCAAAACTTTCGGTAAAGTGGAAGATATGCTGGAAGACCTTATTTTTTATCTGCAGAATACCCGGCTTTACGAGACAAGGGAAGAAATCCGGGACAGGCTGGAAAGCATACGTGCCTCTATTAAACAGGGAGAACTTTCAGAGCGTCTGGCTGTCAGAAAGGAAGAGTTTATGGAACGCTTCGAAGCTGTTATTGCAGAAAATCCTTTTACAGAAAAGAATTTCTATGCAGGGAAAAGGCAGGAGCTGGAACAGCGGCTGGATGATTTCTCCAAAAAGTATATAGAGATCCGCAAAAGACAGAATGTGTTTAAAAGGCGTATGGTTCACGCCTATCCCGATCTGAAAAACGGATTTAAACGTTACAGAGAAAAACATCAGGATAAAAGGATCAGATAGACGATAGCCGGATATTATCCGGTTATACATAGATAAAGGAGGGACTAACATATGGCGTTTTTAACCTTTCGAGGCGGCGTTCATCCTTACGATGGAAAAGAGCTGTCAAAGGAAAAACCCGTCCGGGAGCTTCTTCCCGGGAAGGAACTGGTATACCCTCTGTCACAGCATATCGGCGCTCCGGCGAAACCGATCGTGGCGAAAGGTGACCATGTTCTGGCGGGCCAGAAGATTGCAGAAATGGGAGGCTTCGTTTCTGCGAATATTCACGCTTCCGTGTCAGGAACAGTGAAAGAGATTAAAAAAGTCAGGAATAACGTAGGAGCTATGGTGGATGCCATCGTGGTAGAAAATGACGAGAAGTATGAAACCGTAGAATTTCAGAAAGCGGCTTCTTTGGAATCATTGTCCAAAGAGGAGATTCTGGACCGGATCAAGGAAGGCGGCGTAGTGGGAATGGGAGGCGCAGGTTTCCCAACCCATGTAAAACTGGCGCCCAAAGAACCGGAGAAGATTGAGTATGTTCTGGTAAACGGAGCAGAGTGCGAGCCTTATCTGACCTCTGACTACAGAAGAATGCTGGAACAGCCGGAGTGGATCATCGGCGGATTAAAATGCATCCTGAAGCTTTTTGACAATGCAAAAGGTTATATCTGTATTGAAGACAATAAGCCGGACTGTATTGCAAAAATGACCGAAATGGTAAAGGATGAGCCCAAGATCGAAGTAAGGACCTTAAAGACCAAATATCCCCAGGGTGCTGAGCGCTGCCTGATCTATGCAGTCAGCGGAAGAGAGATCAACTCTTCCATGCTTCCTGCAGATGCAGGCTGTGTGGTAGATAACATTGATACAGTATGTGCGGTATATCGTGCGGTCATGGCCGGAGAACCGGTAATGGACCGTATCGTGACAGTAACCGGTGAAGCCGTGGCAGATCCCTGTAACTTCAAAACAAAACTGGGAACTTCCTTTGCAGATCTTCTGGAAGCGGCGGGAGGATTTAAACAGCCTGCCAAGAAGATCATTTCCGGCGGTCCTATGATGGGCTTTGCGATGTTTGACTATCATGTACCTGTTGTAAAAACTTCTTCAGCCATGCTGTGCATGACAGAGGATGATATCTCTGAGAAAGAGCCTACGGCCTGTATTAACTGCGGAAGATGCGTCAATGCCTGCCCCGCCAGACTGGTGCCTTCAAGACTGGCCACCTATTCGGAGCATGGACAGGCGGATCTGTTTGAGAAACATTCTGGTATGGAATGTGTGGAATGCGGGTGCTGCAGCTTTGTCTGTCCAGCAAAACGTCCGCTGACCCAGTCCATGCGCTCCATGAGAAAAATGGTTATGGCAAACCGCAGAAAAGCGAAATAGGAGGAGAAAGTCATGAGTGAATTATTACACGTATCATCTTCCCCTCATGTAAGGTCGAAGGTGGACACCAGCAGCATAATGCTTACGGTCATTATCGCATTACTGCCTGCTACATTATTCGGAATTTATAATTTCGGACCCCACGCCCTTCTGCTTATCCTGGTAACCATAGCAACCTGTGTGGTAACAGAAGCGGTTTACGAAAAGATCGTACATAAAAAACTTACCGTGAAGGATTACAGTGCAGTGGTCACGGGACTTCTGCTGGCGCTGAACCTTCCTCCAAAGGCTCCCTGGTGGATCGCAGTGATCGGCGGTGTTTTTGCTATTTTAGTAGTAAAACAGCTTTTCGGAGGTTTGGGACAGAACTTTATGAACCCGGCTCTGGCAGCCAGATGTTTTCTTTTGATTTCCTTTACAGGAAGAATGACGGACTTTGCCGTACCAGACGGCGCCTGGGGAAATATTGTAGATACTGTATCAGGAGCTACTCCTCTGGCAGCTATGAAATCCGGAGAGACAGTAGATCTGTTAAGCCTTTTTATCGGTAATGTACAGGGAACCATCGGTGAAACATCGGCCCTTGCCATTCTGATCGGTGCGGCCATCCTGCTGATCAGAGGAATCATTGATTTCAGGATTCCGGTTGCCTATATCCTTACTTTCAGTGTGTTTGCTCTGATCTTTGGCGGACACGGACTGGATTTTTATTATCTGCTGTGCCAGCTTTGCAGCGGCGGTTTAATGCTGGGCGCATGGTTTATGGCGACGGATTATGTTACATCTCCTATTACAAGTAAGGGACGGATCGTATACGGTATCTGCTTAGGTATTTTTACAGGCCTTTTCCGTATCTTCGGAGGATCTGCGGAGGGCGTTTCCTATGCGATCATTTTCTGCAATCTGCTGGTTCCGCTTATTGAGCGTTTTACTATGCCGGCAGCCTTCGGAAAAGGAGGTAAGAAAGCATGAAAAATACAATCATAAAAGATACCATTATTCTTACACTGATCACTTTAGTGTCCGGCGGTCTCCTGGGACTGGTATATCAGGTTACCAAAGAACCTATCGCCCAGCAGGAAGAGCTGGCGAAGCAGGAAGCTTATCAGGCAGTCTTTGAGGACGCAGATTCTTTTGAAGTCTGTGTGGAAGCCGGAGATACGGAAATTGTCCAGTATCTGGCAGACAACGGCTTTACCTCCCAGACCGTGAATGAGGTCATGGAGGCAAAGGATGCTTCCGGAGAGACCATCGGTTATGCTTTGAATATGACTACTTCAGAAGGATACGGAGGAGATATTTCCTTCTCCATGGGCGTACAGCTTGACGGGACCTTAAATGGCATTTCTATATTAACGATCAATGAAACAGCCGGTCTTGGAATGAACGCTACAGATGAATCCTTTAAAGGACAGTTCAGCAATAAAAATGTGGAGTCTTTTACAGTGACCAAGACAGGCGCTTCTGCGGATAATGAGATCAACGCTATCAGCGGTGCTACCATTACTTCAGATGCTGTTACAGGAGGCGTGAATGCCGGTCTGTGTGCCTTTAATTACATAAAGGAGGGAGAATAAGATGAAAGCAAATACACCTGTAGAACGTTTGTATAACGGTATCATTAAAGAAAATCCCACCTTTGTACTGGTTCTGGGTATGTGCCCTACTCTGGCGGTAACTACGGCAGCTATAAATGGTATCGGTATGGGCCTGACTACTACGGTGGTCCTGGCTATGTCCAATCTGTTTATTTCTCTTTTGCGGAATATTATTCCGGATAAAGTGCGTATGCCTGCTTATATCGTAGTTGTTGCTTCTTTCGTAACCATTGTACAGCTTCTTCTGGAAGGCTTTATCCCAAGTCTCTATGATTCTCTGGGACTTTATATCCCTCTGATCGTAGTAAACTGTATCATTTTGGGAAGAGCAGAAGCCTATGCTTCTCAGAACGGACCGGTAGCTTCTATCTTTGACGGTATCGGTATGGGCCTTGGTTTTACCATGTCTATTACCATTCTGGCGGCTTTCCGTGAACTGATTGGCGCAGGAACTATTTTTGGATTCCAGGTAATGCCAAATGCTTACGAGCCTGCGACCATTTTCATCCTGGCGCCCGGAGCTTTCTTCGTATTAGCCTTCCTGGCTGCGGTAAGGGCAAAGATCATGGAGAAGAAACCAAAAGAAGAGCAGAAGCCGGTACACTGTATGGAAGGCGGATGTGCTTCCTGCGGCAATGAAGCCTGCAGCGGAAAATTTTATGACAATACGGTAGTAAAGAAGTAAGGGGGGACAGATAAATGGAAGGTTTAACAAATTTATTGATCATAGCGGTAAGTGCTGCGGTAGTAAATAACGTAGTATTAAGCCAGTTCTTAGGTCTGTGTCCTTTCTTCGGAGTATCCAAGAAAATCGAGACAGCGGCAGGAATGGGCGGAGCGGTAATCTTCGTTATCACTCTTTCTTCTTTTGTAACCGGTCTGGTCTATCAGTTTATCCTGGTTCCGCTGGATATGAGCTATATGCAGACCATCGTATTTATCCTGGTGATTGCAGCGCTGGTACAGTTTGTGGAAATGTTCCTGAAGAAATCCATGCCTTCTTTGTATCAGAGCCTGGGTGTTTACCTGCCTTTGATCACTACCAACTGTGCGGTTTTAGGTGTGGCTCTTAATAATGTGCAGTACGGATATAATCTGCTGGAAGGCGTGGTATATGGTTTTGCCACAGCAACAGGCTTTACCATTTCCATTATTCTGATGGCAGGTTTAAGAGAAAAAATGGAGTACAATGATATTCCGAAGTATTTCCAGGGATTTCCTCACGTGCTCCTTACAGCCGGACTGATGGCAATTGCTTTCTTCGGCTTTTCAGGAATCATATAAGGAGGCGTAAGATATGGTAACAGGTATTATCATTGCGGCAGTCCTGGTAGGCGGCGTAGGTCTCTTTATTGGACTTTTCCTGGGAATTGCCGGAAAGAAATTTGCAGTAGAAGTAGATGAAAAAGAAATACTGGTAAGGGGAGCTCTTCCCGGTAATAACTGCGGCGGATGCGGCTATCCAGGCTGTGACGGCCTTGCGGCGGCCATCGCCAAAGGAGAGGCTCCTATAAATGCATGTCCCGTAGGCGGTGCTGCAGCAGCAGCCAAGATCGGAGAGATCATGGGACAGGAGGCAGGCGAAAGCGTTCGGATGACAGCTTTTGTTAAATGTGCAGGTGACTGCGAGAAGGCCGGCCAGAGCTATGAATATACAGGAGTAAAAGACTGTAAAATGGCAGCGCTGATGCAGAACGGCGGTTCCAAAACATGTACCTATGGCTGTCTGGGCTACGGCTCCTGCGTTAAGGTATGCCCCTTTGACGCTATCCACATTGTCAACGGCATTGCCAAGGTAGACAAAGAGAAGTGTAAGGCCTGCGGAAAATGTGTGGCAGAATGTCCGAAGAAACTCATTGAGCTGATTCCTTACGATCAGAAACAGGCCGTAGCCTGCAGCTCCAAGGATAAAGGAAAAGCAGTCATGAACGCCTGTGAGGTAGGATGTATCGGATGCAGAAAATGTGTGAAAGAATGTCCGAAAGAAGCTATTACCGTAGTGGACAACGTAGCTCACATTGACCCGGAGAAATGCATCAACTGCGGCAAGTGCAAGGCCACCTGCCCAAGGAAAATCATTGTATAATAAAAGTGATTGAGAAAGAGCAAGGTGCTGTCGCATTAATCAAATATGACTAATGCGACAGCGCCTTGTCCTTTTTAATAGAGGAATGGACTATGAGAGCAGAAAGCAGTATTTATGAAATAAAAGGAAAAGAACTGATCCTCAGAAATCCGGAAGAAAGTGACGCAGAAAGACTTTTATCTTATCTGAAAACAACCAGCAGAGAAACACCCTATTTAATAAGAGAACCGGAGGAGATCACCCTCACCCTGGAAGAAGAAAAAGAATTTATCAAAGGGCAGAACAACTCCGAACATAATCTGCTTCTGATCGGACTGCTGAATGGAGAACATGTAGGAAATTGTTCACTGATGAGAATGGATCTAAAACGATACCAGCACAGAGCAGTTATGGCCATTGCCCTGTATCAAAAATATACAGGGCTGGGTATCGGGAGCATCATGATAGAAAAGATATTTTCCATAGCAAAAGCACAGGGCATTGAACAGATAGAACTGGAAGTGGCAGCAAGTAATCAGAGAGCGGTTGCCTTATACCAAAAACTGGGATTTAAAATTTTCAGAACTCTTCCAGACAATATGAAATATAAAGACGGAACTTACAAGGCGGCATATTGGATGATGAAAAAGTTATAAATTGCCTGACCATTCCATTTCACGCAATAAAAGCTGCCATTCCCGTCACAGCACCCTCTGACCTAAAAAGCCAGCAGCCCACCTCACCCTTCTCGCCGGCGAATTCCAGTCTGAGCCGGAAGAAGGGTGAGGTGGGCTGCGTCCCTTTTTGCCTAAACATCTATTTTTGCTTGCAGGATACAGACGGCTGCTTTATAATTAATTTAATTCACAACATTTCTTACCTATACGGTGCAGAAGTAAATCGCACCACGTTCTAAAACGGCTGTTCAGCCGTAAGATTCCGCAAATTTTTATAACAACTGAATGGGAGAAGCTTGCACCAAAAATAAGGGAACAGTATAATGATTTCATAGGATAGTTGAAGATTCTGTCTCCTGCCGTTATATTCTGTAAGTTCTTCCATAACAGACAAGGAGGAAGAGCTATGAGCAGAAGAAAAAAAGGAAGAATGGCATTGTCTGCATATGACGCCGAAATTTACGAAGCCCTTCAAGAGCCGAAGATATTTGCAGACTTATTTAATGGCAGTCTTTTTGATGGCCAGCAGCTGATACGAGAAGATATGTTAGAGGAGGAAAATGAAAAAGGGTTGGTCAAAGCACAGGATAACCATGGAAATCCGGCAATTATTTACCGTGTAAGAGATAATAGCAAGAAAGGATATTTTTCAGAAAACCGGCTGAAAGTTATTCTCGCAGTAGAAAATCAAAGATCCGTACATTACGGCATGCCAGTACGGAATATGATGTATGATGCAATCGCCTATACGAAAGAGGCTAAGGCATTGGAAAGAAAGAATCGGAAGGAACTCAGCTTAAAAGAAGGGAAAGAATTTTTAAGCGGTCTAAAGAAAGAGGACAGACTCTCTCCGCTTCTTACATTAGTGTTTTATTATGGCGAAGATCAGGACTGGGATGGACCTACCAGCCTGCATGAAATGTTACAGATTCCGAAAGACCTGGAGTCATGGAAAAAGTATATCCCTGATTATAAAATTAATTTGGTCACCAGCAGGACGGTAAAGAAAATTTCCATACAGGTTTAAGAGAAGTATTTGAACTTCTGGAAGTTTTTTCAAGCAGAGAAGAACTGGAGATGTTACTGAGGGAAAAAGAAGATCATTATAAAAATTTGGATGGAGAAACAAGCTGGCTGGTGGAAAAGTTTTTAGACATCCCGATATTAAAAGAAAACCAGGAGAAATATAGAGATGAAAGGGGAAAAGTGAATATGTGTACAGCAATTAGAGATATGGTAAAAAACGGTGAAAAACGAGGAGAGGAACGAAGTGCCAAACTGGCACTCCTTCTGGCCAAGAAGAACAGGTTAGAGGATTTGGAAAAGATATCCAAAGACAAAGAATACCGTGATAAGCTGTTTCAGGAGTTTGGAATATAGTGCAACTTGTCAGTTACACGACCTTCCGCTCTAAAAAGCACAGCCCCGTCAACAGAGCC
>UQSX01000042.1 GCA_900543715.1 uncultured Blautia sp.
AATCTTCTTTTGTCTACAGCAGAGGGGGTAGGCTTAGGGGTACTGGGGATCGGTCTGCCGGATATTCCCCTTTTTACAGGAATGATCCTGAAAAGCATTTATGAAGTGGCCCTGCACTATGGATACGCCTACGATACAGAAGAAGAACGGTACTTTATCCTGAAACTGATCCAGGTATCTTTGCTGTATGGAGAGGAACTGGTTCAGGAAAATCAAAAGACAGATCTTTTTATGGAAATGAAGAAACTTCCAGAAGGATACGATATGAAGAAGCAGGTCAAAGATACCTCTTCCATGCTTTCCGGAGAGCTTTTATATATGAAATTCCTTCAGGGAATCCCAGTGGTGGGAGCGGCAGGAGGAATTTACGATACCGTATATCTCCAGAGGATCATGAAATATGTAAAAATCAAGTATCAAAAACGATTTTTACTGGACAAAGCAAGAAAACGTTTACCATAATTATTTTATGTAAATTAAAAAGAGTTATAAACACCACAGCAGCAATGCTTATATAGAAAAATGAGAGTATTGATATAATTTGGGGCAATCATTCTATGAAAAAACATCTCTATGTGATCGGCGGCACCATGGGAGTCGGCAAGACTACAGTCTGCAATATTTTAAAGAAAAAATTGAAAAACAGCGTTTTCCTGGACGGGGACTGGTGCTGGAATATGGAGCCTTTTCAGGTGACAGAGGAGACTAAGGCAATGGTAATGGATAACATTACCCATATACTGAATAATTTCCTTGCCTGTTCGGCCTACGACCATGTGATTTTCTGCTGGGTTCTTCACGAGCAGGAAATCCTGGACACACTTTTATCCAGATTGGACTGCCGGAATGCAGAAGTTCATCTGTATTCCCTGATCCTTGATGAGAAAAGTCTGGAAGAGAGACTGAAAAAAGATATCCGTCAGGGACTTCGTCAAAAAGATGTGTTAGAGCGGAGTATCCGGCGGCTTCCTCTGTACGAAAAACTAAATACGAAGAAAATTCATGTTTCCAGACAAACTCCTGAGGAAACAGCAGCTGCAATACTGAGGGATACAGGGATAGAAGACAATGAAAAAGAAGAGGAAAAGAAAATGGAAAACATAAATGAAACGGAAAGTGCATTTCCCGAAGATTTGGAAAGTCTGAAAAAAGAGCTGGAGGCTTACCGGAAAATGCACAGAGGCGTCAAGCAGGAGTATGACTCCATTGTACGGCAGATGGAAAAACAGAAAGAAGCCGGCAGGACCAAGTCAGCCACCTACCGCCAGCTTATGGGACGGAAGCTGACCTACGGCACTATGTTGGATCTATATAAATTATACGATTTGGAGGACTGAACGCAATTATGCTCCATACAGTAATATATCTGTATAATAACGTCCTTCTCTAACTTCTGTCACAAGGGTCCCCTGATATTTCTCCACCCGGGATTCTACATTTTTCATTCCAATACCGTAGGGCGGCTTCTGCTTAACTTTGCAGGGATTGTCCATGTGTAGGAGGAGATTGCCCTCCTGATAGATCAGAGACAGCCGGATCTCTGGGACCGGAGCGCCAGGCGCCAGAAAGTCCAAAGCGGAGGTTATCCCATTATCCAGTAGATTCCCTAATATGGTCACCGTATCGGAAAAGTCCAGGAACACACTGTTTTCCGGTATGGTAAGCTGGGTAAGGCAGCAGATATTTTTCTGTCTGGCTTCCTGGAGCTTCAGGTTCAGCACTGCATCCAGGCAGGGATTTCCGGTCATAACAAAGTTTTCGTAGTCTTTCAGTTCTTTCTGGGAAGTTTCCAGGTAGTTTTCCAACTCCTGGCCTTTTCCCTGGGCATAGAGAGAAGCTGCGGTCCGCAGATGGTTTTTCATATCGTGACGGAGCCTGCGGATCTCTCCTGTGGTGTGGAGATATTCCCGGTAATATTTTTCCTGGTATTCTAACTGCTGTCGGGTAAGAGCGGCCTCTCTGGCCTTTGCCCCATAAAGATAGAACCTTTTATACAGGGCAAAAAGGCAGTAATTTAGTCCCAGAAGGAGGAGCATAAGCCCCAGGTGAAGAAACATTTTCCGGTTATATTTTATGGAGGAAGAAATCACCAGGGGCAAAGAACCCAATGCAATCAGCAATAGGGCTCCGGAAATGCCAAACAGGAATCCCCAAAGGGTCGGAGAAAGAAAGATGTTTTCTTCAAAGCTGCCGCAAAGCTTCTGGCAGAGAAAAAGGATCAGCCAGAGAAAGATATGATAGAATAGCTGAAGCTGGTAAAAGGGCAGATAATAGTTCAATCCATGATGAAGGAGATTGGTAAGGTCATTCAGACAAAACAGATAGAAGACGGTCAGTGTAAAAAGGGAAAAAGCGAAGAAAAGTTTTTTCTGCCGGCTGCCGGAATAGGAGAACAGCAGAAACAGACAGAGGGGCACCTCTGTCATAGTCAGCTCATAGAACCGGGAACCCTGGATGGAAATAAGATCAAAAAGAATAAGCAGAAGAATTCCTGCCAGAAGCAGGGCTCCCTGTACCCATTTCAGATAGGGTCCCGGTTTTCCGAAAATGCGGTTTAAAAGCGATGTAAAAACACAAAGAGTTACTGCGTATAGAAAAATATCGAAAATAAAGTTTAATGCCAGAGCTGCAAATGGAAAATTCATTGTCCCCACCTTCCTTTCAGATACTGCAGGTGTTTTTCTTTTGATTCTTTCCGGAAGCTTTTGCTTACAGGAATCTCCTCTCCATTTCTGAGAATAATAGATGTTTCCCTGGAGGCCCGGATATATTCCGGATTTACCACATAGGATTTGTGACACTGGAAAAATCCTCCAGGAGTAAGCTGTTCCTTCAGTTTTTCCAGTTTTCCGTAGAAAGTATATTCTCCCAATACCGTATGAAGATGGACTTTCCGGAGATCTCCTTCCAGATATAAAATTTCACCCCAGGGGATCTCATACATGGTCTGCCGGATGCGGAAGGTAAGCCGCCGGTCATGGAGAAGGAGAAAGTCTGCGGCTTCCCTCAGGACTTTTGAAAAAGCTTCTTGTTTCACTGGCTTGATCAGAAAGCGGAAGGGCAGTACCTGAAATACTTCGTAGACATATTCTTTGTAATCTGTCACAAAAACGATCAGGGCTTTCTGATCTCTTTTCCGGATTTGGGCGCATGTCTGGATCCCGTCTATTCCCGGCAGGGAAATATCCATAAAATACAGAGAAAAATAGTCCTTGTCTTTTTTTATATGGGCCAGCAGTTCTTCCCCGGAAGAAAAAATTTTCCACTCCAGGTCTGCCGGATATTCTTCCAGATAGCTTTCCAGAAGGGACTGGGTTTTTATATCATCTTCGCAAATCGCAATTTTCATAATCTTTACCTCACCTGGCTTATTGTTATAGGAAACGTCATAATAATTTTTATTGTGACGTTTCCTGCGCCGATTTTTGCTGTGCGAAGCGCAGAGATTTCCTTGCAAAAATCGTGCGCATCTCCCGGAGGGTTTATAGTAAGCGGCAAATATATTTGTCGCTTACTATTATATAAATAGACCAGAATTTTCTCAATAGGATTCTTGAATCACTTCTGACAACATTTCCGCTGATTCTTACATTTTGATAAATTTCCTGCTTTTTCTCTGTATACTGAAAGAAAAAGGAGGTTTTATCACATATGAAATCAAAAAATTCTATCGGAAAATGGACCCTGGCTGCACTGCTGGGATATGAGTTTACTCTTTTGGCGATATCTGTGACTCCTGCGGCAGGAAAAGGCACCAGCTTTGGAAATCCCGGCATGTGGCAGAATATGATCCTCATCGCCGCTTTTTATCTGATCCCACTGGTTTTCTACTATCTTCATATAGAAGCTATGCGGTATATATTGGCGGCAGTGATAATTTTCTGGACCGTTCCCCTTCCCTTTTTCATACTGATATCCGGGGGTTCTTTCTTCTACTACAGACTTCAGGGAGATTCCTTTCATTCCCTGCTGTTTCTGGCTGCCATGGGAATTGCCCTGGTAAGCCTGCTGCTCCAGATCCTCTGGTGCGTGAACTGTCTGAGAAAAACTAAAAAACATGGCTTCATATGAATTTAATAAAATTTTAATTATATCGCCCTTTTTCAGTGACATTTTTATCTTATAATACGAAAGTCGATGGAAAGGGATGAGCAATAGGAATGAGTAAAAATGTGAAGCAGAAGAAAAAAAGAAGAACAAAAATCTATTTTATACTGGAAATAGGAAGTTTTTTTGTGCTGATTTTGTTGGTAGGGATTTTGTTTCTGACACAGCAGATAAATAAAGAAAAAGAAGAGACCCTGGAGGCCAGTAATACACAATCAGAACTGGAGGCCGAAAAAGAGGAAGAGAAAGAGCTGGAAACTGCAGATTTATCCGGTTTATACAGCAGCAGTGCCATACTGATTGATCTGGATAGCGGAGAAATTCTGACCCAAAGAAATTCTGGACAGATTATTTATCCGGCTTCACTTACAAAGATGATGACGGTATTGGTCGCTCTGGAAAACATTCCTGATACCAGCGCTTCTGTAACTTTAAATGAAGACATCTTCCCTCCATTAAATGAAGAAGGGGCTTCCATGGCAGGGTTTGAACCGGGAGAAACTGCCACCTACCTGGACCTGTTGTATGGTGCGATCCTGCCTTCCGGAGGAGAGTGCTGCGTAGCTCTGGCACAGAATATTGCAGGCTCTGAAACGGCTTTTGTTGAAAAAATGAATGAAAAAGCTGCAGACCTTGGCTTGAAACACACACATTTCACAAACACTACAGGACTGCAGGATATTAATCACTATTCCAGTGTGGAAGATATGGCGTTGATCCTTCAGGAAGCTCTGAAAAATCAGACCTTCCGTGAGATCTTTACCACAAAAACTTACAGTGTAGCACCTACAAACCTGCACCCTGAGGGTTTTACTTTTCACAGTTCTATGTTTGAATCTATGGAAAAAGCCGGGATACAGGATTCCTACATACAAGGTGGAAAGACAGGATTTACCTCTGACGCAGGCCTGTGTCTGGCAAGTCTGGGAGAGGTAAACGGAAAGTCTTATGTTTTAGTTACCGCTCATGCAGATGGAAATCATGATACGGATCCGTATCATATTATGGACGCCGTATCTGTTTACAGACAGCTTGCAGAATTGACACAACCGGACACCATCACTTCTGAAGATGAGACAGAGTCTGAAGAATAAGATCTACACAATAGTCTGTACCCAGGCTGGTGTCTAATGTAAGATGATAGTTTGGAAAAAATCCCCAGGGCTGCCGGGTGTAATAACGATAGTTATCACGGCGGCGCCTGTCCTCCAGACGGATTTCCTGTTCTGCTTCTTTTTTAGGCAGATTTTTAGATTCCATCAGTCTTTCTACTCTTATTTCAAAAGAACTTCCTAAAAATACCCGAAGGCAGTGAGGGTGATCTTTCAGAACATAGTCAGAACATCTGCCGATGATAATACAATTTTCTGTTTCAGCCAGCTTTTGGATCGCCTGGGATTCCGCCTGAAAGATTTCGTCTTTTGGGGCAGGAGTATCCGGAGAATAGGCATACATCTGATTGACCAGATCATAGAGGAGACTGTTTGTCATTTTTTCCTCCCGGTCTTTAATAAATTTTCTGGAATAGCCGGTAGTTCCGGCGATCATTTCAATAATTTCCCCATCATAAAACTTATATTCCAGCTTCTCAGCCAGTTTTTTCCCGATTTCATGTCCGCCGCAGCCATATTGACGGCCAATGGCGATGGTCCAGTGATTTTCTGGTCCCTGAAGTGCTTCTCCCCTATTTTTTTCAGCTGCTTCCGGATAGAGCAGGGCGGGAAGAAAGGAAAGGAGCCGCCCAAAGAGTCTGGCAATAAAACCAACTAAAAGGGCTGCAATAATGGTACCTTCCCGAATGCCCTGAAGTCTGTGAAAAAAGAACAGGGACAAGATTCCGGCAATGATGGTCATGGAAGCGTCAAAGGCCACTTTTGTATTGCCGAAATTTGTCTTCCAGGTAAGGACGATAGCCCGTACAAAGGACTCCCCGGGAAGCATGACCACATCTGCCAGCACTTCCATATAAACTCCAAATCCCAGGATCACACATCCGACGAGCAAAGAAACAAGTTTTACCGGATACAGTTCCGGGTTCATGGTCCCCAACATAAAAGTTGTAAGGTCAATAAAATATCCGAAAATAATGGATACAGGTATCTGCAGGAAATGCTCCAGCTTAAAATTTTTTCCTAGTATGATAAGCTGGAGAAAGATCAGCAGAAGACTGAAAAATATGGTAAATTCTCCCAGGGTAAATGGGAAATTCAGACTGAGGACATAGGGGATGGAAGAGATAGGGGAAGTTCCCAGGTCTGCCTTTGTGATAAAACTTACCCCGAAAGAATTAATGAATAATCCGATAAGGAAAATAATATAGCGCTTAATTTTTTCAGTCATGTTTCTTTTCCTCCAATGCTTCCATATTCTGATAAATCTTTTCAAAAGTTTTTAAAAAATTTTCCCGTTCCTCCCCGGAAATTCCGGAAAAAGCCTGGACTTCAAGCTCTTCAAAGCCCTTGTCTATGGCTTCTACCATTTCCTTGCCCCGGTCTGTGAGAAAAATATGCCAGGAACGCCGATTCCCGTTCATGCTTTTCCTCTGGATCAATCCTTTTTCTTCCATACCGTTGAGGATTGTTGTAAGAGATGCCGGTTCGATATGACAGGCTGCAGCGATTTCTTTCTGGGCTGCCCCGTCTTTTTCCCGGAGAAAATCCAGAACCTTGGGCTGCCCTAAAGTCAATCCTGTGTCTTTCAGAGAAAGAAACAATTTTTTCTGCAGGATCACATGATTGACCATCAGCATGTAATGATAAGAAAGTCTCATATACAAACTCCTTTCATAATAATTAGAATACTAAATATTAGTAAACTAATGATATATCTTAGAAGAAAATTACAGATTTGTCAATAGAACGGTAAAACAGTAAAATCCGGATATCCTATTGAAAAGCAATGCTGTTCAGGTTATGCTATATAATAAAGAATTTATCCAATGCATTTTATCAGAGGAGGAATCCAGTTTATGAAAGATTTAAGCTTGACCCAGAAATTTTTTATCTGCACAGTAAACGAAAAAGGAAATTTTTCCAGTTATGACCAGGTACCGGTGGCATGTCTTATTGCTGCAGGAGTACTGGAAATGTATATGGCAAAATGTGTTACTATAGAAAAAAAGAGACTGTCTATAACGGATAAGTTGCTGGAATCTATGGGATATTTAAAATCTCTTTACGATATGATCGAACAGGAGACCGCCAATCGTGGAAAACCGGTAAAAGCAGAAAAGATCGTGGAAAAGTATACGGGAGCTTTTACGGACAAAAAACTTCGGGAGCTTACGGATTCCCTTGCCCAGTCTATGGATGAGGACACTCGTTCATTGGAAAAAATTGGAAAAGGCAAGTACAGGCCCAAGAGAGAAATCCTTTTTGATGTGGCAGATAACCTTCGCACAGAACTTCTGAGAAATGACCTGCCTTCAAAAGACGCCATTGTTTTTGCTGATCTTCTAGACCGGGCCGGCCATTTAAAGGAATACCTTTCTAAATATGAGATGAAGGAATTGAGAAAAAGGCTGAATGAAATCCGAAAAAATAAAGAGGAGTCTGCTGTTAAGAAAACTATACGACAGATCGATGAGCTGGTGGATACTCTGGTATCCGCAGGCAGTGTTTTTTCAGATGTTTAATCTGCGAGAAGCATTAAAAGTTAAATTAACAGCCTCGGAGGAATATAACCTATGAAAATCGGTATTATATGTGCAGGAGATGAGGAACTTTCCCCCTTTCTGCCGTTGATAAAAGATTGTAAAACAGTGGAAAAAGCCATGTTGAAATTTCATATTGGGCGGATTGACGGAATGGAAATCGCTGCTTTGTTTTCCGGAGTGTGTAAGGTAAACGCTGCCATAGGGGTACAGCTTTTAGTAGACTTGTTTGGTGCGGATATGATCATCAATTCGGGAACAGCAGGGGGAATGGATCCGGGCCTTGATATATTCGATACCGTAATTTCTACAGAAGTTTGTTATCATGATGTAGCGCCGGATATTTTGACAGAATTTCATCCGTGGATGGAATCTGTGTTTTTTAAGGCAGATCTCAAATTGATAAGTCTGTCTAAAACCGCTGTCAAAAAAATCAGACCGGACGGGAAAGTGGTTTGGGGCCGGATGGCAACAGGAGAGTCCTTTATAACCGACGAAGGGCGGCTAAGGATCAATCAAGAATTTTCACCTTTGACAGTTGATATGGAAACCGCAAGTATTGCTCATGTGTGCTATGTAAATCGTATCCCCTTTCTCTCAATCCGCTGCATCACAGATACCGCAGAACACAGCGGCTTGGATAACTTTGATGAGAACTGTGCCAAAGCCTCAGTTATCGCAAAGGACATCACAGTTGCTTTGTTAACGGAAATCAAAAACGCATATTGCGAGTAAATGATATTCGCCACATAAGAATGATAAAACACCTGCGGTCGGCGGAAATGCCTGTACAGCAGTGTCAATGACCGCAGGATGCTTATCCATACTCTTCGATCCGCTTCTACGGCTTCTGCCTTTTCAGGATCGCTGATCAAGATTTTCTTCATATCTAAAATTTCCCTTGTAACCTTTTAGGGCTGTTCCCTGTCTAACAGTTAAAAAGACATACAAAATGTCTATGAGAAGGAGGCAGAAATGGATGAAAGATTAAACCTGGTCCGAAGGGCTGTCCGGAGAAAACCGGGAGCTTTTGAAACGTTGATGGAACAGGAAAAAGAGTATCTTTATAAAATGGCTTTTCTTTATTGCAGAGAAGAGCAGATGGCCCTGGATACAGTAGCAGAAACTGTTGCAAAAGCCTATGTAGGTATCGGCAAACTTAAAAAGCCGGAATATTTCCGGACCTGGCTGACCAGGATCCTGATCAATGAGGCTTTAAGAGCAAAGGAAAAATCGGGAAACTGGCTGCCCTGGGAGGCGGCCGAACTGCAGAAAGAGAATTCTCTGGCTCCAGTCAGAGAATATTCCAGGGAAGAAATCATGGATCTGAGAGATGCTTTGCAAAGACTTCCTGAGGATTTCAGGGAACTGGTCCTGATGAAATACTTCTATGAATTCTCTGTTAAAGAAATTTCTGAGATTACAGGCAGCAGCGAGGGAGCAGTCCGGACACGTTTATGCAGAATACGGAAGTTACTGAAAAAGGATTTAGAAGGTCCTGTCCGGCAGACACAAGCGCATATGTCCGGGCCGCTGCCTGGAAAGATGAAATGAAAAGGAAAGGAAAAAGAAATGAAGAAAATCGAATTAGATTCTATAGCGATTCCACAGGCTCTTGATCTGGCCGTGGAAAAAGGAATCCAAAAGGGGAAAGAAAAATTGAAGAGAAAAAAAAGAAGAAAAATCTTTTTCAGTACTTCTGCCGCCGCTGCGGTACTTCTTGTCTTTGTCGGATACTGCGGGGCCAACCCGGCGTTTGCCAAAGAGCTTCCTCTGATAGGCGGGATTTTTCAGGAGCTTCAGGATAAAAGCCGGATTACCGGAGACTGGGACCAGAATGGGAAAAATCTCAGTGAATCCTTGGAGGCACAGGAAAAAAGCGAGAATGAAATCCTTCAGGAAATGTATGAGAAATACGGGGATGAAGCCGGAAATATTCGTATCACTCCTGTAGAAGTATATTGTGACGGAACCAGCCTGTATCTGACATTAAGACTGGAAAATTTGGAAGAAAAGGGATTTGGAGAACTGTTAAAGAGGGGAGAGACCGGAGAATATGTTGATATGCAGATAGACGGAATTCTCCAATATAAGAATCTGGAACAGAATTTTTCTGTTTCCATGACTGTAACCCAAAAGGACAGCCGTCTGGTAGAAGGCATGGTCCAGATACCTTTTGACCAGCCTGTGGAAACCAAAAAAGACAGCGGTTTTCAGATGGCGATCCAACTCCTGGCCTGGAACGATTCCTCCAGAACTGCCCAGCCGGAAGCATTTGCAGACATGCAGGACGCCAGGTACTGTCTGATCGGTCAGCAGGTATGGAATCTGGAAATTCCTGTTTCTATAGATGGTACCAGAACTCAGAGGTATACGATAGAGCAGACAGGAGAAAAGGGCTTTGGTCTGGAAGAAATTCTGGTAAGTCCTTATGACATCAAAGTAAAGCAGATCCGTCCTCAGATGGACAGCCAGGAAAAAGATACCTTTTATCTGGAGTGTCTGAAAAATCTGAAGGAAATTACCGGTATTGACGGATATGCCACTTATGAGGAAGATAAGCACCTTGGTCTGGAGCACCCTCTGGACAGTACATTGCTGGCCTTTGACCAGGATGGGGAACCCCTGGAATGGACGGCTTCTTCTGGTATGGAAGGATATGATGTATTCAGTACAAAGCAGAAAAAGATTACCAGGCTGTATCTCTATCAGCTTCCGGATTTCGGCGGATATACGGTAATGAAGGATCAGGAAAATGCTAGGAAGCTGGCCCTGTTCAGCTATGAGCTGGAAATCCGGGAGGAGCCTTAAATGGCGCTGACATTTGAAGGGACAGCTTGAAAAAATTTTCATTCTGATATAGTATATTCTTTAGATGAATTTACGGAGGCGAATGAAAATGAATACAAAATTTAACCATGACAGCGCCCTGGAGCTGCTGAGGGAATATAATAAGGAGCCTTTTCATATCCTTCACGGCCTGACAGTAGGATCCTGTATGAAATGGTTTGCCAAAGAACTGGGTTATGGAGATGATCAGGATTTCTGGGAAGTCTGCGGGATCCTTCATGACATTGATTTTGAAATGTATCCGGAAGAACACTGCAAGAAAGCAGTAGAGCTTCTGGAAAAGGCCGGTGCAGAGCCGGAAGTGATCCATGCAGTATGTAGCCACGGCTACGGAGAATGTTCCGATGTAAAACCGGAGCATGAGATGGAAAAAGTGTTGTTTGCCTGCGACGAGCTTACCGGACTGATCGGGGCAGCGGCGAAAATGCGTCCTTCCAAAAGCGTTATGGATATGGAAGTAAAGAGCCTGAAGAAAAAATATAAAGATAAGCGTTTTGCAGCAGGCTGTTCCAGAGAAATCATTACAAAAGGGGCGGAGCAGTTAGGCTGGAGCCTGGAAGAACTGATGGAAAAGACTATCCTGGCTATGCGTTCCTGTGAAGAAAATATAAACTGTGAATTGGATAATTTAGGCTTATGAGTAATGTACTGACCCAGACCATAGTATATGTGATTTTATTATTTGCCGGATATGGGTTTAAAAAGGCAGGTATCTTTAAGGTGGAGGATACGGATTTCCTGAAAAAAGTGATCCTCTATCTTACCATGCCGGCTATGGCGGTAAACGGGCTGAAGGATCTGGAACTTCAGCCCTCTTTTCTGTGGTGTTTTCTGGCAGGCTTCGGCACCAGCACCATCCTTATGCTGGTAGGAATGGCTGCAACAAGAAAGAAGTCTCCGGAAGAAAAAGTGATGTATCTTTTTAACCTCAATACCTATAACATCGGAAACTTTGCCATTCCTTTCCTTACCGGTCTGCTTTCTACAGATGGATTTGCAGCCCTCTGCCTTTTTGATATTGGTGTGGCTATTTATCTTTACGGAATTGATTACAGTCTGGCAGAAGCTGTGAAGGGAGGAAAGAGCAGATTTTCCCTGAAATTCCTTTTGAAAAAGATTTTTACTTCTCCTATCACAGATATGTATCTGCTGATGATCCTGCTGTCGGCTCTCCATCTGCGGCTGCCGGAACCTGTGCTGAAGCTGGCTTCTGTTATGGGAAATGCCAACGCTTTTCTGGCTATGCTCAGTATCGGTATCCTTTTTGAACTGAAACTGGATAAAAATAATCTTAAGGATATGATGAAATTTTTTGCCCTGCGGTATGGAACCATATTTGTTATCATGGTGGGAGTTATTCTTTTTATCCCATTTTCACCGGATATACGTCAGGCTATCTGTGTACTTCTGGCGGCTCCTGTGGCCAGTATTGCCCCTCTTCTTACCCAGAATGCAGGGGGAGACGGAGCCAAGGCGGCTCAGATCAATTCGGTCAGTATTCTTCTGGGGATAGCCGGTATGATGGTAGTTTATGCTTTGGTATAAAAAACGCTTGCCTTAGAGTGCACTCAAAGTGATATAAAAGATACAGAGCTTTTAAAGACAGAATGAAAAGACAGGAAAGGAAGCAGAGATCATGGATAAAAAAGATTTGCAGCAGCTTCTGGAACAGGTCGCTCAGGGACGCGTTAAACCGGAAGAAGCCCTGTTACAGATAAAAGTAGAACCATATAAAGACCTGGGGTTTGCAAAAGTGGACACTCACAGAGGAATTCGTCAGGGGATGGCAGAGGTCATTTATGGAGCTGGAAAGACCAAGGAACAGATTTTAAAAATCGCCCAGACTATGGTTCTGGATCATGAAAAAACGGTTCTGATTACCAGAATGAGCCAGGAGGCGGCAGATTATGTAGGAAAAGAAATGGATCTTCACTATGACAGCCATTCCAGGACCGGAGTTATCGGAGAAATGCCAACACCAGATGGAGTAGGGAGAATCGTGGTAGCTACGGGAGGTACCAGCGATATTCCTGTAGCAGAGGAAGCTGCCCTTACAGCTGAAATTTACGGCAATGAAGTTCTCCGTCTTTATGATGTGGGAGTTGCGGGGATGCACCGTCTGATGGATCATGTGGAAGATATTATGAGCGCCAGAGTGATCATCGCCATCGCAGGTATGGAAGGCGCTCTTGCCAGCGTCATCGGCGGCATGGCGGACTGCCCGGTGATCGCTGTTCCCACCAGCGTGGGATACGGTGCCAACTTCGGAGGGCTCTCAGCTCTTCTTTCTATGCTGAATTCCTGTGCCAGCGGGATCAGCGTAGTAAACATTGATAATGGCTTCGGTGCCGGATATCTGGCAAGTATGATCAATCACCTGGAGGGAAAGAGAAAAGAATGAAAACAATATATATAGACTGCCAGATGGGGGCAGCTGGAGATATGCTTATGGGAGCTCTTCTGGAACTGGTTCCTGACCAGGAAGGCTTTTTGGAAAGGCTGAACCAGGCCGGGATTCCCGGAATATCTGTAGAGGCTCAAAAATCTGTGAAATGCGGGATTACCGGCACCCATATGTCTGTCCTGGTAAAAGGTGAGGAAGAGGAGAGTCTGGATGTTTCCAGAGAGGTTAAACCCCTGGAATCTGAGCATGACCACGAGCAGGTTCATCACCATCATCATTCCCATGGCCATGACCACGGACATCACCATCATAGTCATTTTTCCATGGAAGATGTTACCAGGATTATAGATAGTCTGAATGTGGAAGATAAGGTTAAGGAAGATGTAAAGAATATCTATCAGATCATTGCCCAGGCAGAGAGCCAGGTCCATGGACGGTCTGTTGCAGAGGTGCATTTTCATGAAGTAGGAGCTATGGACGCAGTGGCAGATATTACCGGCTGTGCTATGTTGTTCCATGAATTGAGAGCAGAAAAAATCATGGCTTCTCCTGTAACCACCGGCTATGGTCAGGTGCGCTGTGCCCATGGCATTCTCCCGGTCCCTGCTCCGGCTACAGCCCTGATCCTTCAGGGAATCCCCTGCCAGGCCGGAAGGATTGAAGGAGAGCTTTGCACTCCTACGGGAGCGGCCCTGGTGAAATATTTTGCCGGAGAATATGGCCGGATGCCCGAGATGATCATGGAAAAGATCGGCTATGGAATGGGGAAGAAAGATTTCGAAGCAGCTAATTGTATCCGGGCCATCCTGGGAGAAGAGTAAAAGGAGAGATCTATGTGCGGACGGTATCACATTGATGAAGAAATGGAAGAAGAAATCAGGCGGATGGTAAAGGTTTTGGAATCACGGCTGAAAGTAACGGGCTCCGGAGATATTTATCCTTCTATGAAGGCTCCTGTACTGTTAAAAAATCAGGGAGAAGGACTGAAAGTCGCATCTATGACCTGGGGATTCCCAGGCAGAGACAAAAAACAGCTCCTCATTAATGCCAGGGCAGAGACGGCCCTGATACGTCCCACTTTTTCTCAGGCTGTGACCCACAGAAGATGTGTGATTCCTGCCAGATGGTTCTATGAATGGAACCCGGAAAAGGAGAAAGCAGAGTTTTCCAGAAAAGATGGTTCTGTCTTATATATGGCTGGATTCTACGACATTTTCCAGGAGATTCCCAGATTTATGATCCTGACCACCCAGGCCAATCCCTCTGTACAGCCGGTCCATCACCGTATGCCCCTGATATTGGAAAGAGGAGAAGTAGAAGACTGGATATGCGAAGATTCTTCTGCAGAGAAATTTCTGAAAAAGGTACCGGAATCTCTGGAATGCAGACAGCAGTACAGTCAGCAGAAGCTGCCTTTTCTTTAAAGATTTATAATATGAACAAGCCTAAGATATTTTATTAGATGATTATTGGATGAGGCTGCCGCAAAGTCAAAATGTGGCAGTCTCATTTTCTATACAACAGAAAAATACCAGGAGACTCTCTTACTATGAGAAGATCATCTTGACAGGTTTACTAATCTGTATTATACTGTATCACATAGATATATACAGTATAATACAGAAAGGAAAACACTTTGGAATTATTCATTAACAATCACGGAAGCAAGCCTATATATGAACAGATTTCAGATCAGATAAAAGCATTGATCATGAGCGGGGAACTGAAATCGGGAGAAGGGATTCCGTCCATACGCTCTATGGCGAAATCCCTTCATATAAGTGTTCTTACTGTACAGAAAGCCTATGACAAGCTTCAGGAAGAGGGATTTATCGAGACTACTGCAGGAAAAGGCTGTTTTGTATCAGCCCAGAATCAGGATTTTTATCTGGAAGAACAGCAAAAAAAGATTGAAGAGCTTTTCAATCAGGCTATTGAGATCGCCCGTTCAACGGGGATAAAACTAGATAAATTAACAGGACTTTTGGAACTGTTATATGAGGAGGAGTAGATATGGGATCTGCATTGGAAATTCATGAATTAACGAAAAAATATGAGGACTTTACTTTAGACCATATTTCTTTCCAGGTTCCTTCCGGCAGTATTGTAGGACTGATTGGGGAAAACGGAGCGGGAAAGACTAGCACGATCAATGCTGTTTTAGGGCTTATAAAAAAGGACAGCGGAGAAATTGAAATCCTGGGTGAAAATGCCGATAACCTGAGCAGTCCGGTAAAAGAAGAAATCGGCGTAGTCTTTGACGGCAGTAACTTTTCGGAGGAACTTACGCCTGTAAAACTGAATAAGGTTTTGCGAGAGGTGTATTCCTCCTGGGATCAGGCACTGTTCAGCAAACTCCTGGATCAAATGGAAGTTCCTCTGTCTAAAAAGATCAAGACTTTTTCCAAAGGGATGAAGATGAAGCTGTCTATTGCAGTGGCTCTGGCCCACCATCCAAAGCTGCTGATCTTAGATGAAGCTACCAACGGCCTGGACCCGGTGATGCGGGATGATATTCTGGACATATTTTTAGATTTTGTCCAGGATGAGGAACATTCTATTTTAGTCTCCTCCCATATTACCAGCGACTTGGAAAAGGTTGCCGATTATATCGTATTTATCCATAAGGGAAAAATCATATTCTCCAAATCCAAAGATGAACTGCTGGAAAACTATGGAATCATCAAATGTGGCCGAGAGCAGTTTGAAGCCCTGGATGAAGAAGATCAGATCACATACCGCCGGCTGGACTACGAATGGCAGGTGCTGACAGCCGACAGAAACAGGGCCCAGAAAAAATACCCGAAAGCACTGGTCATTCCGGCAACCATCGATGAGATCATGCTGCTTTATGTGAAAGGAGAACACCGATGAAAGGACTTATCCGCAATAACTTTTATTCAATGGAAAGCAATATGGGGATTTCTTTTCTTATTGCTGCCTTTCTGGCAGCTACGCCGCTTTTACTGCCAGACAGTAATTTTATACCACGTATAATTTCCATTCAGATTTTAATTTTTATCGTAAATACCGGCACTTCCCTTCATGCAGACAATGTGGCAAAATGGAACAAGTATGAATTGACACTGCCTGTGGGAAGAAAAAAAGCGATGCTGGCAAAGTATATTTCTATTACTATACTGATCCTGTTAGGTGTGCTTATGGGAGGCATCACCTTAATTATTTCATCGGCTGCCGGAATTTCACTGGAATCTTCGGCTGTGCTCAGCGGCTATACCTATGGTCTGACGCTTTCTGCTATTTCCGTAGGAATCATGTACCCGCTTATGCTGAAATTCGGTACAGATAAAAATGAACTGATCATGATCTTGTCTGCCTTTGCTGCTGTAGGAATCATGCTTTTGGCCGCATTTGTCCTGTCTCCATGGACTGAAGGTATGAATATGCACCATCCCTTTGTAGCTCTTATCTATACACTGAGTGCCCTGGTGATTTTCATTGCTTCCTACTTTATTTCTGTGGAGATCTATCAGCGTAAAGAATTTGCTTAAGTGGAGCAGCTGAGCAATTTCGTAAAATAAATTACCAGAATAACCCTGTTGAATATACAAACATATGTTCCTATAATAAATCTAAAGGAGGTAGAATATATGTTCGAAAACAGGGTTATTTTTCATGTGGATGTAAACGCCGCTTATCTTAGTTGGGAGGCAGTATACAGGCTTCGCCACCTGGGAGTAAAAGAGGACTTACGCAGACAAGTGGCAGGTGTGGCAGGAGACGCTGCAATGCGTCATGGCATTATTCTGGCCAAGTCTGTTCCTGCAAAAAAATATGGGATCCGTACAGGAGAAAGTATTTTGGAGGCCAAAAGGAAATGCCCCTCGCTGATCCTGGTGCCTCCTCATTACCGGCTTTATGAGAAAGCCTCTAAAGCCTTTATAGAGATTTTAAAAGAATTTTCTCCATCTGTGGAGCAGTATAGTATTGACGAAGCTTTTATGGATATGACCGGAACTGAATTTCTGTGGAGCAGTCCAAGAGAAGGGGCAGACATGATCAGAGAAAGGATTGAGCGTGAATTGGGATTTACGGTAAATATCGGGATTTCTTCCAATAAAGTTCTGGCGAAGATGGTATCAGATTTCGAAAAACCCAATAAAGTACATACTTTGTTTCCGGAAGAAATTATGGAAAAGCTTTGGCCGCTGCCTGTGTCGAGCCTGTTTTTTGCAGGAGAAAGGACTAGAAAGAAGTTGGAGGGATTGGGGATTTATACCATAGGGGAACTGGCCCGGACGGACCCAGAAATATTGATATCCCATTTAAAAAAGCAGGGAGAGGTTCTCTGGGCCTTTGCCAATGGAATAGATAACTCTCCGATAGAACAGGAGCCGGAAGCAAACAAAGGATATGGAAACAGCCTTACCTTCCCTTTCGATGTAACAGACGCCCAACAGGCTCTGCTGGCCCTTCTGGGTCTGTCAGAAACGCTGGGGGCAAGAATGCGAAAGGCCCAGGTAAGGGCTCAGGTATTCTCTGTTTCTATAAAAACCTGGGATTTTCGCAAATATTCTCACCAGAAGAAATTCCTGGATCCCACTGACCTTACAGGAGAAATCTATGGGAGGGTTTCCCTGCTGTTTCATCAGCTTTGGAAGGGAGAACCTATTCGCCATCTGGGGATTCACGGAAGCTGCCTTACGGGAAAAGGGACGCCGGTACAGGAAAGCTTTTTTCAGGGAAAAGAATATGAAAAAAGACGGAAGGCGGAACTGGCGGTAGACCGTATCCGCCGGCGTTATGGAGCAGATGCAGTAAAGCGGGCGGTATTTCTGAATACATCTGTGGACCATATGTCAGGAGGAATTTCCAGAGAGAAAAGGAAAGTTGTATATACTCTGGCAGGAGAGGAAGAACAGAAATGAATTTTGGGACAGACAGGAATATTTATGAAAAAGAGGAAGGAGTCTTTCTGGATTCCCACCTTCTTCCTGCAGCAGTCAAATGCTGGTTTACCGCTCAGGGAAAAGGGATGCCCCTGTCTATGAAAATCCAGGACGAAGAGGGAAATATCCGGTCTATAGGCCCGATTTTTACAGATACCTTTCAGAAACTGCGGTATGGAGGAATTTCCCTGTGGAAATATCAATGCCGGGTTTACCAGGGAGGGATAGAAAAGTCTTTCTGTCTATATTTTTATCCGGAGGAAGGAAAGTGGCGGGCAGAAAGACTCGCCTGACCTGCTGCTTTGTAGTATAATAATCCTCAGGAAAATGAAAGGAGGCAAAAGTATGAGCTATCAATGGTATAAAAAGGGCAGGGAGCTTCTTGAAGAAATAGAAAAAACTTACCTTCCGGAGGAACTGCTCAGTCTCTGGTATATAGGCCAGATGGGAATGATCGTGAAATGGAAGGAAAAAGTTTTATGCCTGGACCCGGTGCTGGGGGCTATGCCGGGAGAAGATGGAAGGGATCGGAGAAATTATCCCATTCCCTTCCTGCCGGAAGACTTGAAGGCAGACTATGTATTTTGTACCCATGATCACGGAGATCATATGCACCGGGAAACTCTGGTAAGGATGTGCAAGGGAAATCCTGAAATGAAGGTTGTTTTACCTTTGCCTTTAGTGGACCGGGCCCTTTCTTTCGGAATTCCGGAGAAACAGATCCTGGGCGTATGTCAGGACCAGGAAATCATCTTAGAAGAAGGAATCCAGGTGGAGTCGGCGGCTACGGCCCATGAGGAATATCAGTTTGACCAGGAGGGATGCAGTCTGACTCTTGGCTACCAGATCAGCTTTGGCAGCAGAAAGATTTTCCACAGCGGAGACACCGTCGTCACCAGGGAACTGATCCAAAAGCTGCAGAAAGCCCAGGGCATAGATGCTGCCATGCTTCCTATAAACGGCAGGGATCTGGAGCGAGACGAACAGGATATTGTGGGGAATATGAACAGCCGGGAGGCCTGCTGGTTTGCCAGTGAGATTAATGCGGATCTGACCATTCCTCTCCACTACGACATGATCGGTGGAAACGAAGAAAATCCTTTGGTTTTTGCAGATTATATGGAACGGTATTATCCGGAAAAGAAATATCATATTTTCCGGCTGGGAGAAAGATATATCCTGTAGCTTTAAACCTTTGATACAGGCTTTCAGGCAATTCATACAGCGTATACAAAGGAGCATGAAAAGTGGAACAAAAAATTTTTATCATAGAAGACGACCCGGTGATCCGGGAGCAGCTTCAGGTTCTCCTTCAGGGCAGCGGCCACGAAACAAAAGCAGCCCTTGACTTTGGAAATGCGGCTTCCCAGGTCCGGGAATATGAGCCGCACCTGGTTCTTCTGGACATTAAATTGCCAGGTGTCAGTGGATTTTCCATCTGCTCTCAGATCCGGAGTTTTTCTCAGGTTCCTATTATTTTTGTGACCAGCAGCAATACAGATATGGACGAGCTGAACAGCATTATGCTGGGAGGAGACGCTTTTATCACAAAGCCCTATAACACACCTATCCTTCTGGCAAAGATTCAATCTCTGATCCAGAAATCAGGATTTGCAAAGAAAGCAGAAACTGGCCCTTCAGCAGCTTACAGAGGCTGGAGATTACGCCTACCGTTTCCAGGTACTGCGGAATATGGGAGTGGAATCTTCTCACATAAACCGGCTGGTAAGGCGGCAGCTTGGATTCTGGTTCGGCCTTCCTGTGGGAGCCGCCGTTTTCTGTACAGGGATTTTTATGCTTTTTATTACCCAGATATACCGGGCGGAAATCACTGCCTATGTAGGTATGGGAAGCCTGATGGGGCAGTTCGGCGCCGTAATCCTTCTGGCAGCGGTGCTTCTGGGAAGTTATTATATCAGCGCCTGGTATTTGTTCCATAGAATGATAGATTAACCTCCCATTTCTGGCAGGAGAGCCACTGAACAGCCAGGCCTTGGGGATATGGGAATTGTTCAGGTTGCGAAATCATGGTTTTTTTCGTATACTTGAAACAGATGAATTTTACAATGGAAGGATGCACATAAAATGACAAAAGAAGAACTTGCCCTGGAGGTAATTGAACGTTTAAAGAAAGAATATCCCCTTGCCCAGTGTACCCTGGATTATGACCAGGCATGGAAGCTGCTGGTAAGCGTCCGTCTGGCTGCCCAGTGTACGGATGCCAGGGTCAATGTGGTAGTAGAGGATCTCTATGCAAAATACCCGGATGTGGAAGCTCTGGCAGAGGCGCCGGTGATTCTGGTGTGGGTGCTTTTGTGGTTCTTCATGCGGAGAATGTCAAAGGGCGGCGGCATGATGGGCGTTGGAAAAAGCAAGGCCAGAGATATCAGCGCCTGCATGAAGATACTTCGGGATCAGTATCAGGGAAAAGTACCTGAAGATTTTGACGCATTGCTGAAACTGCCGGGGGTGGGACGGAAAAGCGCAAATCTGATCATGGGAGACGTATTCGGAAAGCCGGCTATCGTAACAGATACCCACTGTATCCGTCTGGTAAATCGGATCGGACTGGTAGACGGGATTAAGGAGCCGAAGAAAGGGGAAAGGGCGCTCTGGAAGATCATTCCCCCGGAAGAAGGCAGCGATTTCTGCCATCGTCTGGTTTATCACGGAAGAGATGTCTGTACCGCAAGGACAGCTCCTTTTTGCGAGAAATGCTGCCTGAAAGACATCTGTGAGAAAAATGGGGTGGAGAAAAAAGAATGATAGAAGAAGCAGGTGAAAAGATTCATGAGCAGCTTCGGCTGGTATGGAAAAAGTTTCTAGCCGCATTTCCGGTTATCTGCTTCTTTCTCTTCCTTTTTTTCGGAGTTCTGAATATCTTCGGTTCGCAGTATGTAATAATCGTATCCCTGGTCACAGTTCTTTTTCAGGTAAATTATAAAAAACGGAATTCTCTGAAAAGTCTGCTGGGAATTTCCGTCCTGCAGCTTTTTCTGACCCTGCTGGCCTATGTAGCTACTTTAAACTTTCCTCTTGCAATGATTCTGAACCTGACGGTTCCCTTTGCTCTTATTTTTTTGAAATCCTCACAGTTTAATCAGATGGGCTATTTTTCCGGTTTAATGACTTTCACTTTTCTGCAGCTTATGCCTGTGGATTTTTCCGGCTTTCTGGTGCAGATAACAGCTATGGCCTGTGGCCTATGTCTGTTTGTGATCCTGGTCCTGGCCTTTCAGGTGCGTATTCCCAGGACTCCGGGATATGAGAATCAGCAGAAGGGACTTCTCCTCATAGGAAACTGGCTGAAAAGCCAGGCCGAGGAAGAGGAGGCAACTGGAAGACCTGCACATGGAGAAAGAGAAGAGAAAAAAACGACGGAAGAGTTGCACAGTCTGGAACAGAAGCTATATAGAGAAGCCAATCAAAAAAGAGAAAGCAGAGAAATTTCCACCAGGGAAGGAAAGTTTTGCTATATGTTTGCCCTGTTGTTTCAAAGAGCCCTGTATTTTATCCAGAGCAGATATCAGAAACAGGATCTGGAAAATGAAAAGCTGAGAAAATATGTCTGGCGGGCAGGAGACTATCTGGAAACTGTGGGAAATGCACGTTTCTGGGAAGAAGAAACCCGGGAGATACTCCTTTCTTCCGGAAGGAAACTGCTCTCCCAGATTAAAGAAGAAGAGGGAGAGTTCTACAGTTCTCTCCAGAATCTGATCAGGCCGTTGCTGATCATACTGCGGCAGTTTGAAGACCGGGAGGAAGATATAAAACAGTGGAATGTGCCGGACAGTCAGAAGCCCCTGGGTAAGATGAAAAATATTGTCCGTCTGGATTCTTTTGAGACAAGATTTGCTCTGCGGATGAGTGTGGTCCTTCTTGTAAGTTTTGCCTATACCATACTCAGCCAGGCAGACCATGGCTACTGGCTCCCCCTTAACGCATTTCTTCTTCTGCGCCCCATGTATGAAGACAGCAAATATCGGATGAAAACACGTTTTATAGGCACAGCAGCCGGCTGCGTGGTCATTTCTCTGCTCCTGCCTTATTTTCCCGGAACAGGAGGACATTTCTTACTGGCCGCCATTATGGTGGTCTGTATGTACACTGCCACCCCCGGGTCAAGAGTCCATGCGGCTTTTGTTACCTGTTTTGCCCTGTCTATGACTACTCTGGCCATGGAAGAAAGTCTTGCCATTTGGCTTCGTATGGTTTACGTAGCCGCTGCAGTGCTTCTGGTCCTGATAGTAAACAAATTTTTCTTTCCCACCAGTATGGGACAGCAGTTCCGCTACAGTTTCCAGCGTATCTTTCATATACAGCATGTATACCTGAGGATTCTGGAAAGGTCCCTTACCGGAAAGCTGGATTATGGGATTATCTGCGATGCCCAGATACAGTATCATATGCTCCATGAGCAGGTACTGGAGTATCTTGGAAAGCTCACTTTGGCTGAAAGCGGATACTATCGGAAGGTTCTGGACATTACCTGGAAGATGATGGCAGAAATGGAGCAGATCATCTTTCTGGTAAACATTGACCGGAGAGGAGTTTTGCAGGAAGGGATTCTGGGAAACTATATATCTTATACAGACTATGTGCTGAATCTGATTCAGCAGATGCTCCATATGCGTCAGGAAAGGCATGTAAAAAAGATTAAAGAAATGCATTATCAGCGATGGGTGGATAACGACTCTGAGCTTTCTTACCTTATGACCCAGTATGCAAAAAATCTGTCCCGGCTGTACCGTATGGTCAGCAGAAAGCGGAGCGGGCAGAGGACAAGGAGTATTTAGAAAGGTTAGCAGCGGAGGAACTATAAATGATCAATTATGACATACCTAAAACAGTGAAGGAACTTTTGGAATGGAAAATCTCAAATAAAAAGACATGTACAGATAAGAATTGGCCGTTGTCAGTAGAGGAATTCATTAAGAATAAAGAATACACCAGGAAGTGTAACGAAAAAAATCAAACGGATGTACTGTATTCTTTTTTGGGAATATATGCTATTGGTATCTGGACATATAATCAACCGAACGAGTCGGACATTTTTAAGACAGACGCAGATAAAACGGACAGGCCGGATATTTTTAAAATGGACGCAAACAAATTAAGAGTTTTGAATGAGAAAGGCAAATATCAGTGCTTATGCTCAAAACAATTTCTATTCGAATTGCAGAATAAAAGGGTTAATGAAATTGAAGTAGAAGAATTGAACCAATTTTTAGAAAGAACTTTTGTTCCTGTTTATTTTGAAGTGGGAAATTTGATTCCCATGTGGCCGGGAGGCAATATAGAGAAAGGCAATCAAAATAATGGATATATGGATATTCCGGAATTGTTTTTTCACAGATATACAAAATGGTTTGAGGAATTAGCAACATATGAGGAGAGCTTTTTAGACGGAGTCGGCGCTAAAGTAAAAGAGGATAGATTTAAATCCTTTAATGATTTCTTAAAATCAGTTGAAACGGTTGAAAAATATCAGGAATATGTCAATTATGCAGTAGATAACATAATCAGCAGAACAAAACGTATAAAAGCGTTTCTTATTTAGCAAAAAGGTGTGCACAAAAGCAGATACTAGTCAACTGATGTGCACACCTCAGCAGAAATGTTTTCAGAAAACAATCTGATCGATCCGGCAAAGCTCTTCTTCTGTGAACAGGCTTCCTTCCAGAACTTTCAGATTATCCAGTATCTGTTCTGGTTTAGAGGCCCCTACCAGTACACTGGTCACATCCTGATCTTTCAAAACCCATTTCAGAGCCATTTGGGCCAGGCTTTCTCCTCGTTCCTGGGCCATGGAATTCAGAGCCCGGATCTGTCCCATTTTTTCATCTGTCAGCATATCCCCATGGAGAAAACGGCCATCGGTGTTTATCCGGCTGTCCTGGGGAATGCCCTTTAAGTAGCGGTCTGTCAAAAGTCCCTGGGCAAGAGGACTGAAGGAAATGATACCCTTTCCTTTTTTTCTGGCCATCTCCTTGAGGCCGTTCTGCTCGATGGTCCGGTTGAAAATGTTATAGGAATTCTGGTTGATCACAAAGGGACACTTCATATCTTCCAGGATTTTGCAGGCCTTTTCCATAGTAGGGCCGTCATAATTGGAAAGTCCTGCATAGAGGGCTTTTCCGCTCAGAACCGCCTGATGAAGAGCTCCCATGAATTCATGACATAAGGAATTCCATATCTATTATAATCCCTCTGTCAGGTGCAAAAAAGAGTTTCGGATTACTTTTCGCAAATAAAATTTAACAGAGGCTCCAAATATTTCTCGTCTACCCAGGAGCATTTCTTTCCCATGGCCTCTTTGAGAGCAAGTTCCCATGGCTCGCACTGTTCGGCAGGCTTTTTCGCAACCATTTTCTTCAGCATAGAGCAGAGGAAACGGTCTTTTGCTGTCATGATCTCTTCGTTCCAGGCGCCTCTGCCGTAGAAGAGGGGAATTTCTTCCAGAGGACCGGAAAGATGCCGTGACTTCAATTCTTCCAGAATAGTCT
>UQSX01000043.1 GCA_900543715.1 uncultured Blautia sp.
TCAAATAATCCCCTTGCCTTTCGTATTTGCCGCCCAGTTCCTCAAATAATGATTTTGCCATTGTCTGTTACCTCCACATTCTTTTTTATTTTGAATGTCCGCAAAATCCGTCCTACATCTGCCGGTTTCCAGGGGCAGTCCAAATGATGGAGGGCAATGAGCCTGTCCTGGATATTTGTACCTGCCCCCAGCTTTGGCGTAGATCCAAGAAGAATGCGCACCTTCCCGGAACGCACCTTTGCGAACAGTTCCGCTTTTTTTGCCTCTGTACCTGCTTCATGGATAAAAGCAATCTCCTCCCTGGGGATACCTTTTGCCACCAGCTTTTCCCGCACGTCATCATATACATTAAAAGTGCCGTCATTCTTCGGTGTGGAAAGGTCGCAGAAAATAAGCTGGGTAGAACGGTTCTGTGCGGTTTCCTGCCAGATGTCAAAGGCGTTTTTTACACAGCGGTTTACCTTGCTGTCCGGAAAATCCGGGAGCATATCGTTGATGAGCCGCTGATCCAGGGCGCACTTTCGTCCATCATTGGTGATCTTGAGCATGTTGTCCTCACGAGGCTCCACCAGGCCGGAGCGCACCATCTCCGCCCGGTCAGCAAAGGTACTGACCAGATCTTCCTGCTCTGGACTGGGCTTCAGCACCTCATTGATATACTCCGCTTCCGGCACCGGAAGGTGGAGCATATCCGCTGTCTGAATGTCCGCTGACTCTTTAAACAGGGAAATCAGCTCTGGAAGATTAAAAAAACGGGCAAACCGTGTTTTTGCACGGTAGCCCGTCCCTTCCGGCGATAATTCAATCGCCGTCACTGTCTCCCCAAAAGCGGCGGCCCAGGAATCGAAATGCCCTAGCCCCATCGCCTGGAGGGTGTCATATTGTAAGTAGCGCATAATGGTATAAAGCTCCACCATACTGTTGGAAACAGGCGTCCCTGTGGCAAACGTCACCCCACGCCCGCCGGTGATCTCATCTAAATACTGGCACTTAGCGAACATATCTGAGCTTTTCTGTGCGTCCGTCTGTGCGATCCCCGCAATATTCCTCATTTTTGTATAAAGAAAAAGGTTCTTATAAAAATGGCTCTCATCCACAAACAGCCGGTCTACCCCTAGCTGCTCAAACGTCACCACATCATCTTTCCGGCTCTGGTCGTTGAGGCGCTCCAGTTTTGTCTCCAGGTTCTTCCTGGTCTTTTCCATCTGCTTTACCGTATAACGGCTCCCTTCCTGTTCCGCAGCTTCCTCAATGGCCATGGTGATCTCGTCGATCTGCTTTTCAATGGACATTGCCTGCCGCTCCCTGGACAGGGGAATCCGCTCAAACTGGCTGTGCCCGATAATGATAGCATCATAATCCCCGGTGGCGATCCGGGAACAGAACTTCTTCCGGTTGGCCGGCTCAAAATCTTTCTTTGTCGCTACCAGCACGTTGGCGTTTGGATAAAGCCGCAGGAAGTCGCTTCCCCATTGCTCTGTCAGGTGGTTCGGCACCACATACAGGTTCTTCTGCGACAGCCCCAGCCGCTTACTCTCCATGCCGGCAGCGATCATCTGAAAGGTCTTGCCTGCGCCCACGCAATGGGCAAGCAGCGTGTTATGCCCGTAAAGGATATGGGCAACAGCGTTCTTCTGGTGTGGCATCAGCGTAATCTCCGTCGTCATCCCGGCAAACTGGATATGGCTGCCGTCATACTCACGGGGCCGGATACTATTAAACAGCTCATTGTATTTCCTGCACAGCGTCTCCCGCCTGTCCATATCCCGGAAGATCCATTCCTTAAATTCCTCCCGGATCATCTCCTGTTTCTGCTGTGCCAGCATGGTTTCTTTCTTATTGAGGACTCGCTTTTCCGTGCCGTCCTCCTGCACTGTATCATAAATCTTTGTGTCCCGCAGGTTTAAGGCATCTTCCAACAAACGGTAAGCATTGGCCCGCTGGGTGCCATAAGTGGCCGTCACACGGGGATTGCGGTAGTCCGCATTTTTCCCGCTCACATTCCACTGGCCGTTGACCGGGGCATACTTCACCTCGATCTGCCGTCCAAGCAGATAATCCGGTGTGCCAAACAGTTCCCCCATAAACTGGGTGATATACGCCGGCTCGATCCAGGTAGCGCCAAGGCGCACCTCGATTTCTGACGCATCCAGGTCTTTTGGCTGCACCCGCTCAAGCGCCTGCACATTGATGGCATATTCCGGATGATTTTTCGCAAATGTTCTGGCTGTCTCCAGCTTCTCCCGCACATTTCCGGACAGGTATTCATCCGAGGTCTCCCAGCTTTCTGTCACCGGGTTTTTAAAGATCACCCCGGCCAGTTCCTCCGTCACTTCCTCCTCTGTTTTCCCGGAAAGCTGCGCCATAAAAGGTATATCCACTTTTGCCCGTTCCCCGATAGACACCGCCAGGGCTTCGCTTGCCGTATCCACGGATGTTACCGCCTCCGGTTTCCGGATCGTCCGTTTGCTAAAGATGTCGGCTTTCCGTTTCAGGTTCCCTTCTTCGTCCAGGATCTCCAGGGAAGAGAGCAGGCAGTAGCTGCTGTCCTGGGAAAAGGCCCGCTTGTTGGCATTGCTGCTGATCAGCCCGTATCTTCCAATAAACTTATCGTATGTCTGATTTAGCTTTTCCTGAAGGGCATGGACTTTTTCGTCACTTCCGTCCTCTAGCTGGCACTGGAGAAGCTCCTGCGTCAAGTCACGCAGCTCAATCATTCCCAGCACACGCTCCGTTGTCATAGCAGGCAGACGCCGCAGGGAACAGTTATATTTCTGAGCAATGCCCGCCGTCTGGAACACCGCATTGTCTAATTCCTGCTTCGTCTTTGCCGTATTCAGAAATACAATCGTCACCAGGAACATCCGCTCATTTCTGGACTGGAGATCTTCCAGGAGGCGCTTTGCTTCCCCGCCGTAAGTGTTCAAATCCGACGGGATAATGTCCATATCGTATCCGGAGCGCACCGCCTTTTTCTGCTCCTCAATCTTCATCCGGTTGATGTCCGTCACCTTGCTTTTCACCAGCTTGATGGCTTTCATCTGGTCTAAGGACTGGATATGCAGGTTGACGATCAGGTTCCTGTCCATATCCAGAAACTCCGCCAGCATCCGGTCAGTCAGCTCCGGGGCCAGGATCTGCAGGTAGGACACTGCCCCCATGGTATTCCCCATCATAAAATCTTTCCCATTCTTAAACAGGAAACTTGTAGGGGCGATAAAGTCCTTTGTCCCCATGCCGGAGCGCATTACCTGGTCGAAAGAAAACTGGAAAGGCACTTTCTCCTCCGGGTTAAATGTCTCGTACATGATCTGCAGACGCTCCCGGCCATCCAACGGGTAAGCGGACACGCCAAGCACTTTGAAGTTATTCAGGATGTCCGTCTCAATCCGCTCCAGCTTCGGCTTTGCCTCCCGGATATTTTCTGCTTCCACGCCAAAGGTAATGTACTTCGTCCGCACCAGGCCGTTATTGCCTTTTCATCTGTGGTAATCGTGGCAATCAGCTCATCCTTCTTATAATAATCCTCGCTCTCTCCGTCTGCCGCTTTGATGTCCTCCAAGGCATATACCTCAAAGGTTACATCTTTTAAAGCGCCGGTGATATATTCAAAGATATGGCTGATCCAGCCGCCAATGGTATCAACAAGTGTCACATCTTCCAGGAACTCGCCCTTCTTATTGATGATCAGCGTCCCTTCCGGAACATCGTCTTTCATTTCCACTTTCTGGATTTCCGCTGTATCCTCCACAGTAAAAGTGATTTCTTCCGCTTTCAGATACCCATAAGGGGCCAGTTCTTCCCGAAGCGTATAAGTCTCGCCTACGGTCAGCCGCTCAATCAGGTGTTCCTCTCCTTTCACGGAAGTCCAACTGTCTACGATATTCCCGTCTTGATCCAGGACGGTCAGTTTTGCGCCTTCCAGCTCCACGCCGGGAATCTCCTGCCCCTGATACTCTGCAGTCACTTCTACCACTTTATCGGAAGAAATATACCCGTCCGGTGCGGCTTCTTCTTTGATATAGTAGCGGCCAAACGGTAAGTCATTCATAAATACAGCTTTGCCGTTTTCATCAGACAGCGCTTTTCCAATCAGCGTGTCCGCTTTCACAATCACTTCGCCGTGTGCCAGAATATCCTCTTTGGCATACAGCCCAAAGACTGCTCCTTCCACAGTCGCCTGCGTTTCCGCATCCTTTTTCACTACGGATACTTCCACTTTCTGGCGTTCATTCTGGAAAACAGCTTCCTGTTCGATTACAGGCGTCTCCTGGTCTTTATATGTAAAAGTCACTGTCTGCGCTTCCCCATTTAGTACAAAGCCCTCCGGGGCGGTAGCTTCCACAATCTTGTAACTTCCAAGAGGAAGGTCAGTAAGATATGCTTCCCCATTTTCATCGGTAGTCACAGTTCCCACAAGCTCTCCGGCAGAGTATTCCAAGATACGGTTCCCCTCTGCGTCTTTCTGGAAGTCAGCGGTATAAATGTCCTCCGCAGCATACACCTCAAAGACTGCGCCTGCCAGGTTTTCTACTTCATAAACAAAGTCCTTGCTGAATCCGTCCAGGACTTCGCCCTGTTTTACGATTTTCAGCTTTCCTTTTACCGGATGGTTTTCATAAACCGCCTCAATCACCACATCCCCGGACACCGGGTCGATCTGGTAAGCGGTATCGGAATCCACGGCAATTTCAACATAGTTCTCATTCAGTGTATATCCGTAAGGCGCTGTGACTTCCTCAATCCGGTAATGCCCGATTTTTAAATTCTGGGGCAGGATCAGGTAGCCTTCCTCATCGGTGAAGAATGTCTTGTGAACCGTTGTTGTAGGATAGGTTGTCACCTGCTCAACGTATTCCTGCTTATCCAGATCATAGATCCGGAACTCTGTACCTTTGTGAAGCACCGGTTTTTTCGTCTCATCATCCTGCTTGATGATCTTCAGCTTTGCTTCAAATTCCTCGTCCAGAAGCACCCGCCATACCTGTGGCGTAGTTGGATTATGCTCTGTAATCCGCACGATAAAGTCGTCCACCGGCTTGTAATTATGGGGCGTGGTGGTCTCCCGAACAAGGTATGTGCCATAAGGCAGGGCAATACTGCAGGCATATCCTTTCTCGTCCGTAAACATTTCTGTCGCCCCGTTCTCCCCGATCACCACCGGTTCTGCGGAATCGAAATCATAGCTGCCATCTTCCTTTACTGTAAGGTCAGAGAGCAGGTAGGCGGTAAATCCGGCCCCAGACAGGAGATCAGCGTCCGTCTCCCCATTATTGGCTGCCTTGATGATCTCAAAAGGCTGCTTCTTTACCTGTTCCAGTGATACACACTCCCGCTCCACGGTTGCGGTCAGATCTCCTTCATAGCTGCACACAAGATCATGTTCACTCTCATCTGCCAGATACCCCACGGGAGGCGTGATCTCTTTGACAAAATACTCCCCAAGATACAGGTTTTCTACAGACGCTTCCCCGTTCTCGTCCGTGGTCAGCGTTGCCACCCGCTCGCCGGCTTTGTAGATCACCCCGGTTGCTCCATCCGGGTGTACAATATCTTTACGGGCATACAGGCCATACACTGCATTTTCCAGAGTGGCGTCTCCCTGCGGAACTGCCTGGTTCGTCTCTGCGTCTTTTTTCTGCAGCTTGATCGTGGCATTCACACGCTCATTGACAAAGGTATGGGTAAATGTCACTTTTGCTTCGCTGTCATTGGTGTAAGAGAAAGTGAAGGAGTATACATCCTCCTGATTTCTCACATACCCTTCCGGGGCCTGGATTTCTTTCACATCAAAAGAAAATCCAATGGGCAAATCCGCCGTAAAGACAGCTTTTCCGTCCTCTCCAGTCACCGCTTTTTCAATCAGCGTTCCCTTCGATACCACAACACTTCCATCTGCATTTTTAATATCGCTTCCTGCATACAGGCCAAACACGCCGCCATCCAGAGGATTTAAGGTGTCCTTGTCCTTTTTTAATACAGAAACTTCCGCTTTCTGAAAAACTTATATACAGATATTCTTAAGGCGAGCGCCATCTGACACAGGGCATACAACGGGATTTTGTTCTCTCGCCGGCATCTGGCATTGGTAAACCATGTATATACTGTCCCTTCCGGAGAACCTGTCACTTTACAGATCCATTTAACTTTCCTATTCAGATGAATCCCCTGAGCTTTCAAAACATGATTAATATTTTGGATGAGTTCTCTTTTATCCGTGTTCTGATGCAGTTTTGTTAAAATGATGATTTCCTTTTCCAATTTCATTTTTTTTTGCTCTTTACGCTGTGTTGTTCCCATTTGTTTTTCCTCCTGAATTTTAAAATTTTGTATAAAAAAATAGGGACACTCTGCTGCAAGTATCCCTATCTTCTATCAATGTATTGATAGCTCTATATTCACTTTCATAATCCAGGATTTTTTGTGTTCCCCGTACCGAGGTCTAAGGCAACCACAACGGTTACTTTGTTTACAAGTACCTTTTCCTTGTGATTTTCCTCTAATCTGTTGAAACTGAAAAAGTCAACAAAGTGCGTAAATTCAAGGATTTCTAGATATGTTTCCTTTGTAGTCTTACCACAGTCTCCACATGAACAGTCTGACAAAACTGATCCACGCAGCATGCCTTTTCCACCCTGTACCCATTTGCCAGAAACATCTCCAGATCTCTGGCCAGGCTGGTGGGCTTACAGGAAATATACACCAGTTTGTCTACCCCATACTGAATGATCTTGGGCAGAGCCTTAGGGTGTATCCCGTCTCTTGGAGGGTCCAGCACAATAAAGTCTGGTTTCTCTTCCACTTGGTCCAGAACCTTCAGCACGTCCCCTGCAATGAACCTGCAGTTTGTGATCCCGTTGAGTGCAGCGTTTTCCTTTGCAGCTTCCACTGCTTCTTCTACGATTTCCACTCCAATGACTTCTTTTGCCACTTCTGCCAATATCTGAGAGATGGTGCCGGTTCCGCTGTACAGGTCAAAGACTGTCATGTCTCTGGTGTCGCCAATATATTCCCTTGCTGTATTGTAAAGGACCTGAGCGGCATAGGAATTGGGCTGGAAGAAAGAAAAAGGTGTGATCTTAAACTTCAGCCCCAGGATTTCCTCATAGAAATAGTCCTTTCCATACAGAAGTCTGGTTTCGTCGCTTCGTACCGTATCGGAAAGGGCGTCATTGATTATATGAAGGATCCCCACGATCTTCCCTTCCAGGGGCAGATCCAGCAGTCTTCTGGTCAGTTCTGAAAAATCCGGATTTTCCTGACTGGTAGTGACCAGATTTACCAGGATCTCTCCGGTAGTATTTCCCCGGCGAAGGAGAAGGTGCCTGAGAAAACCGGTATGCTGCATTTTGTGGTAATAAGTAAAGCCCTGTTCCCGGCAGTATTCCAGAACACAGCCGAGGATTTTGGTCATATCTTCATGGACCAGCTTACAGTCCAGGGCGTTCAGCACGTCATAGGTGCTGCCCTTTTTATGCAGGCCCAGGGACAGGGGTCCATCCTTGTACTCATCTCCAAAAGAGAATTCCATCTTATTTCGGTAAGCAAATTCCTGGGGGCTTCCTTTGATTCCCTGGAACATGTAGTCCGGACAGCCTTTCTCGTCTGTCTGCCCGCCTTTTATCAGGGCATCATCCAGAAGCTCCTTTACCTGGGCTGCCTTCATCTTTAACTGCTCTTCATAAGGCATGGTCTGGTACATACAGCCGCCGCAGGCCGGAAAGATACTGCACACCGGCTCCCTGGTCTCCAGGGACGATTTTTCCAGCACTTCCAGAAGCCTTCCCTCTACTTTTTTTCCTTTTTTCTTATTGATCACAAACTGGACTTTCTGACCGGGAATCCCGTTTTTTACCGTAACCTTTCCTTCTTCCAGACAGACTCTTCCTTTATTTGGAAAATCTACTTTCTCAATTATTCCCTGATAAATTTCGCCTTTCTTCAAACCCTCTTTTCCTTTCTTTTATAAATTTCTTTTAAGTCTGTACGAATAATACTTTCCTGATCTTATGTATCTGTCCGGAGAAATCCGGGGCTCTGAACAGTACAGGCCTCTGCCGGACTTGTCCCACAGAAAAAGAAGCCCCGGTCTCCCGAAGCTCCTTATTGTCTTTCTTAGTTTTCTTCTTTATCTTCGTCCTCATCCTCGTCCTCGAAGTAATCATCGAAGTCCTCGTCGAAGTCTTCTTCAAAGTCTTCCAGATAATCCGGGGTAAAGAAGCGGTAAACTGCATATGCGATACCTGCAACCGCTGCTACTGCACCGATAATTGCCAGGATCCACAATACCGTATTCTTGTTTCTTTCCTCTTCTCTTTTCTGTAAAGCTGTCATTAAATCCTCAATACGATTCATAGCCTGCACCATCCTCTCTTATTACAGCCTTGCTGCAAATGTATTGCTATCTGCTGTATCTGCCTACAGCTTCTGTCTTTTAGATATTATACCACTCTAAGAGGAATTTTACTATCCTTTCTTCGTTTTTTCCCGAAAGAATTTTTTCAATTCTCAGATTTTGCCTTAAACTTTCTTTAATTTTGCAAAAGAGGCAAACATCTTTTTGACTCCCACCTTATCGAAGTTTACCGTCACTTCATAGTCACGGCCTCCTTCTGCAATATCAGTGACCACCCCTGTTCCGAATTTTATGTGCTTCACCGTATCTCCCACTCCATAATCCAGGCCTTCCGCATGTTTTACCTCGAATTTCTTCGGGATAAAGGCCGGCTGCTTAAAGGCCTGCTTCAGCTGCCGCATAGAGGTTGGAAGGGGGATGTCAATGTTTTTCTTTTCCTGGACCTCTCTTCCCAGGTCTACCAGCTCCCGTGGGATCTCACGGATAAAGCGGGAAGTCTTATTATACTGGGTCTCTCCCCGGATCATCCTCTGCTGGGCACAGGTAAGAGTCAGTTCCTTCATGGCCCTTGTGATCCCCACATAGCAGAGACGTCTTTCCTCCTCCAGCTCAGTGGGGTCATCTGCGGTTATGGTCATATAGCTGGGGAAAATGCCGTCTTCCATTCCAGCCAAAAATACATAAGGAAATTCCAGACCCTTTGCACTGTGCAGAGTCATCAGCAGTACCTGATTATTATCTCCTTCTACCGTGTCGATATCTGCGATCAGCGCAACCTCTTCCAGGAAACCGGAAAGGGTAGGATCCTCATTTTCCTCTTCATAAGATACGATCTTAGTGATCAACTCGTTAATGTTCTCGATCCGGGCTTCTGCTTCTTCTGTGCCTTCTGCTTTCAGTTCTTCCACATAGCCTGTATCCTCAAGGATATCTTCCAGGAGCGCAGAAGGTGACAGATATTCCGCCTTGCTCCGAAGAGTCTGGATAAAGGTAACAAAAGGCTGGATCTTTGATGCGGCCCTTCCCACTCTGTCCATACATTCTGGTTCTCTTAAAGCATCGTAAAAGCTCATTCCTCTTTCAGAAGCATAGTCCTGTACCTTTCCCAGGGTAGTGGCTCCAATTCCTCTCTTAGGCACATTAATGATCCTCCGGACAGCCAGATCGTCCCTGGCGTTGTCTACGGTTTTTAAGTAGGCCAGCAGATCCTTGATTTCCTTTCTGGCGTAGAAGTTTACTCCTCCTACCAGCTTATAAGGAATATTTGCCATGAGGAATTTTTCCTCGAAAAGACGGGACTGGGCATTGGTCCTGTAAAGAATGGCAAAATCTTTATACTCTGCGTCATGCTCCCGGACCTTTCTGCTGATCTCGCCTCCGATATACTCTGCCTCTTCATATGCATTCATGAATTGGCGGAAATGGATCTTTTCTCCCTCTTCATTTTCTGTCCACAGGGTTTTACTCTTTCTGCCCACATTGTTCTGGATCACCTGGTTGGCCGCATTCAGGATATTCTGGGTAGAACGGTAATTCTGTTCCAGCTTAATGACCAGAGCCTGGGGGAATACCTTCTCATAGCCCAGAATATTGCCGATATTGGCCCCGCGGAATTTGTAGATGGACTGGTCGTCATCTCCCACTACGCAGAGATTCTTATATTTTTCCGCCAGAAGACTGACAAACTTAAACTGGGCGGTGTTAGTATCCTGATACTCGTCCACCATGATGTATTTAAAACGTTCCTGGTAATAATCCAGCACTTCCGGACAAGAGCGGAAAAGCTCCACCGTCTTAACGATCAGATCGTCAAAGTCCAGGGCGTTGTTTTTCTTCAGCTCTTTCTGATACTCCTTATAGGCCAGGGCGATTTTCTTTTTGGAAAAATCCCCCATCACATTGAGCTCATACTCTTCCGGCCCGATAAGCTCATCCTTTGCAGAGGAAATTGCCGCCAGAATAGCTCTTTCCTTAGTAATCTTCGTATCAATCTCCAGCCGCTTGCAGATTTCCTTCATAACCGTTTTCTGATCGTCCGTATCATAGATGGTAAAATTATTATCAAAGCCCAGGCGGTCAATATATCTTCTCAGGATCCGCACACAGCTTGAGTGAAAAGTGGAAACCCAGATGCTTTCTGCCCCGAATCCTACCAGCTTGTCCACTCTTTCCCGCATTTCCCCTGCTGCCTTATTGGTAAAGGTGATCGCCATGATGTTCCAGGGATTGACCCCCTTCTCCTCGATCAGGTAGGCAATCCTGTGGGTCAGCACCCTGGTTTTTCCTGAACCAGCTCCCGCCAGGATCAGTACAGGTCCTTCTGTATGAAAAACAGCTTCTCTCTGCTGTGTATTTAATGTATCATAGATACTCATTTCTGAAATCCTCCCTTTTATTTTCCCAAAAAGGAAACGTTTGTTCCTATAATATACCACAAAACAGCGGTCCAAGTGAATATTTATTTGCCCACTAGTCATTGTTCGGCTAGTATATCATATTTGTCTGATCTCACGCAAGTCTGGGGAAAATCCCTCTGGAAGAAAACATGAGCGCTCCAGCCTGCATCCTTTGGATATCCCGCTGACATATTTACTGCAGCTGTGCTGTTACTGAAAAAATCCCCGCCCAAGCAGCGAGGATTTTATTATCTGAATTTCATAGCTTCCGTTTGTATTCTGTCAGCCCGGAACTTTCTGGCTCTTTTTAATAATTAACAGAACTGCCAGCAGAAGAAGGATTCCCATAGGAAGCGGAATCCAGGGCACTTTCACAAATCCGGCTATGATATAAGTAATAAAGCTGATGACTGCAGCCAAAACAGCATAGGGCAGCTGTGTTGACACATGATTTACATGGTCGCACTGAGCTCCTGCGGAGGCCATGATGGTGGTATCTGAAATTGGTGAGCAGTGGTCACCGCAGACAGCACCTGCCATACAGGCTGAAATGGAAATGATCATTAATGTAGGATCGGAATTTTCAAACACTTTTACTACAATAGGGATCAGAATACCAAAGGTTCCCCAGGAAGTCCCTGTGGCGAAAGCCAGGAAGCAGCCGATCAGAAAAACGATGGCCGGCAGGAAATTCATAAGGCCTCCTGCTGCAGATTCCGTAGCCATCTCCACAAATTCTGCAGCTCCCAGACTGTCTGTCATAGCCTTTAAGGTCCAGGCAAAGGTAAGGATCAGGATAGCCGGGACCATGGCCTTAAATCCTTCCGGTATGCACTCCATACAGGAGCGGAATACCAGTACTCTTCTCGCACTGTAAAAAATTACCGTAATAATCAGGGCGATCAGACTGCCGATGGACAAGGCTATAGATGCATCACTCTGAGAGAAGGATTCTACAAGACTGGTGCCGCTGAAAAATCCGCCGGTATAGATCATTCCCACGATACAGCAGATTACCAGAACGATCACAGGGAAGACCAGGTCGATAACCTTTCCCTTGGGATTGGGTTTCAATGCAGATGCGGCTTCATCCAAACGTTTCCCGGAAGTGTAGATATCTCCCTTCATAGCATTGGCCTCGTGGACAGCCATAGGTCCAAAATCTACTTTCATCAATACAATGGCAAACATCATCACAATGGTCAGCAAAGCGTAATAGTTGTAAGGGATCGCCCGGATAAAAATGGCAAATCCGTCTTCCCCTTCTACAAACCCGCTGACTGCTGCTGCCCATGAAGACACTGGGGCGATAATACATACCGGAGCTGCCGTGGCATCAATGAGATAGGAAAGCTTTGCCTTGGATACATTGTGCTTATCCGTGATGGGCCGCATAACACTTCCCACTGTAAGGCAGTTGAAATAATCATCTACAAAAATCAGGATTCCCAGAATGATAGTTGCGATCTGGGCTCCTACTCTGGTCTTAATATGGACTCCGGCCCATCTTCCGAATGCGGCAGAGCCTCCTGCGCTGTTCATCATGGAAACCATAGATCCCAGAATGACCAGGAAGATCAGGATTCCCACATTATAGGGATCTGAAAGAACACTGATAAATCCATCTTCCACCAAATGGACCACAGTTCCTTCAAAGCCGAAATTGGAGTAAAACAGCGCTCCTACAAGAATTCCTACAAAAAGGGAGCTGTACACTTCCTTTGTAATAAGAGCCAGCACAATGGCCACTACAGGCGGCAGCAAAGACCAGATGGTGGCGTATACCGCCGGCTCACGCACCTGTTCCCCCTCAGCGGCAAATACTGTCACTGACCATAAAACCGTCAGAAACAGCGCCAGGACCAGGCCTGTTCCAAATAATCTCTTTCTGTTTTTCATAATCTTATCCTTTCTGATTGTATAGTATCCCGTATGTTTATTCCGGGACTTTCTCCTCGGCGTACAATGGGTCTTTCCTTTGTACTTCAAGAGTAAACGAAAAGAAAACCATGAGCCTTTTCCGAAATGGATGCGCCCATGGTCTTATAAATTCTTTTCCTGTATTCTTTGTCCTGCCTAAACAAAATTCAGAGAAAGAAACGGATAGCGCTCCACTTTTCGTGACAGAATACGGTATATTATACAGTATTCCAGGAAGACCTCCCGGGCGGATAGTCTTCCTTCGGCAGCTTCCCCTTTCCTCTTCTGCGGCTGTCCCCGCCCTGTGCAGAAGGCTACTCTTGAAACCTGCGCCTCTATCGTCTCACTGGTTTTAACCAGATTTGATTTCCTTTTGTGTTATCATACCATTATTTATCTTGTATGCCAATACAAAAAGCGACAAATTTTACGATTTTCCTCCCGTCTCTTCCGGCATACCAGGAAATCCTTACGGAAAATCATTTACAAATAGTTTTCAAAACTATATAATAAGGAGCAGAGGTGATAAAATGACAATTGATACAAAAGACATATTAAACAGCATACTTTCCAGCATATCCAGGATTGATTATATTAAGCCGGAAGAGATTCCCGGTATTGATCTATATATGGACCAGGTAACTACCTTTATGGAGGAACATCTCCGTTCTTCCAAACGCCACAGAGAGGACAAGATCCTGACAAAAACCATGATCAACAACTATGCCAAAAACGACCTTCTTCCTCCTCCGGTAAAGAAAAAATATTCCAAAGAGCATATGCTGATGCTGATCTTCATCTATTATTTCAAAAATATCCTGTCAATCAGCGACATTCAGAAACTTCTGGAGCCTCTTGCCCAGAAATACTTTCCCGGGGAGGGCAGCATCGATCTTACAGCCCTTTATGAGGAGATCATGAAGCTGGAAGTGGAACAGATCGAGCCTCTGGCCAAAGATGTGACCAGAAAATTTTCCCTGGCAAATGACTCTTTTCAAGATATTTCTGAGGAAGAAAAAGAATTTCTTCATAAATTTGCTTTTATCTGTATGTTAAGTTTTGATGTGTATGTAAAAAAACAGGTCATTGAAAATCTCATTGACCAGATGTCCGAAGAAGAAACTAATTAGAATCTTTTCTATTCTTACAAAAGGACCGCCCTTAGGCCGCATATATCAGGGAATCTTTCAAGCTCCTATACGGCACAAAGGGCAGTCCCTCTGTATTTTTTTAAATTATATTCTTATGATTTTCCATAATTTTTTCTACAATCTCTCTGCCTTTCCTGCCGGCTTCTTCAATAACCTGGACATCCCCCTTAAAATGCCACATTCCGAGAGATGCTTTCAGAATGATTTCCGGGATTGTTCCCTCTATTAAAGGTTTCATCCCCTGATAGAGGACTAAAGATCTCTCCATGCTGGCAGATACGTAATTTCCATACCACCCCATTTTCTCTGTTTCCTCATCGCTCATCCAGGGGCAGTACTTATCCCGTATGCATATATAGGTCTCTACCCCAGTCTCTATAAGCACATCCAGAAGAATGTCCTCTCTCAGTATATCCTCATAGAAAGAGCGGTAAGGTGTCTGAGACAGTGCTGTATAGTTCAGACAGATCAAAGTAGCCGAATAAAGAACCGGCGTCTCATGTCTGTTTACATACATCTTCGTATAACCTGCCAGTCTGTGGAAAATACGTCTTACAATCTCTACAGCCATCTCTCTTTTGCTTTTAAAATGATAAGCAGTAAGCCCTACGCTGATATGTACCTTAGATGCAATCTGCCGAATGCTGGTTTTAGTATAACCCTGGGTCAGAAATAGTTCCCTGGCCACCTGGAGAATTTCTTCTTTTTTGCTGTCGATTTTTTTTTCTGTACTCATTTATAACATTTCCTTAGGAGAATTACGGCTGAAATCCTTTGGCTATGGCATCATTTGGGCAGTTCATGGCACATCTTCCGCACTCCAGACATCCAAAATGATGTATAAAATATTTTCCGTCTTCATTAGGGAATATTACATCTTCCATACAGACTTCTTCGCAAGTGCCGCATCCAACGCATTTTTCCTGGTCGATTTCATAGGCCCATGGACGTTTGGAGGCTTCTCCAAAAGAAAATCTCAGTCTGCACACTTCATCATCTTCCGGCAGATGAAAGATTTCTCCGTCACCGCTGTCCAGGACAAAGATCCGGAACATATCTAAGTCCTTATGATAAAGAGCTTTTGTTCCCGGATTCAGCTCCCAATATCTTCTGTAGATTTCCTGGTTTTCCTCAGGAGGCAGCTCTCTGACATGAGCACTAATCCTGACACTTGCAGAGAGGCGCTTCACAGTTTCTCTCACAATAACTCCCACAATATATGGACTCTTTTGAAGTTCATAATACACAGGTTTCCCTTTTGCAAGGCCAATGAAAAAATCCCCGCTGTCATCCAGCTGATGGACTTCCAGACCTCTGGCTGTAGGTGTTCTGCCATCCAAAGATGTGGTCCCTATGATCATATAGCCCACTTCTTTTACAAACTGAAAGGCCGCATTTTTAATCTCTTCATTTGTATTTTTTTCTGTAAGCCCAAGACAGGGCTTTGGATTAAACATACTCATAACTGCCTCCTTTATCACGCTTCTTCATAACTGATATTTATCTCAATCTTATGGAATTTTGCCCGGATAATCGGATAGATACATGCAATAGCCAGATAAACAAAAATTCCGACAATATGTCCTACCTGAATCTCCAGACATTCATAATATACAAAGGCCGCACTGACCAAAGCTCCAAGAATACATAAAAATGTATAGATCTTGTCGTTAATATGGAACTGAGAGCGCTTCCATATTTCCGGGATTTTTTTAGGCATTGTGATAATGGCAAGGCAGAGGATAACCTGCACACAGTTTGCAAGAGTATTCCCTATATTGGCAACATCGCCGATATTCATGCCGCTTAAAATGATAATAGAGCAAAGCACATAAATCGTCAAGATAATAAAATGAGGAGTTCCAAACCGCTCATTACGCTTTGCAAATACTGCTGGCCACCATCCGTCTTCTGCTGCTTGAGCAATAGGAGCCTGGAGCCAGCCAAGACAGGCATTTAATGAGGTAATCAAAGCAAACATTGCACCGCCTACCATGAAAAAAATATATAAAGGTGTTGGAAGGATGTGATTTGCTACAGTAGACAGGTTCTGGCCTGCTACTTCTTCCACGGGAAATACACCTGCTGCTGCAACGCCTACGCCGATATAAAGCAAGGTTACAATAATCGTTCCTACTATGATACAGAAAGGAATATCCTTCTTCGGGTTCTTAGCTTCTCTGCTCATGTTGATAATAAAAGTAGCTCCACTGGTAGCCATAGAGAGCAAAGCTGCTGCAGACATCACACCGGTAAAACCTCCGGTAAAAAACTGTTCCTCAGCAAAATACCCTGGCTCCAGATGGATAAAGCCAAAGCCGGCAAAAACCAGGAGGGCTAAAATCAAAATGATCACCATAGCATACTGGACCTTTGCAGCTACCTGGATTCCCGTCAGATTTAGAACTACAAATACTGTGAGAATTGCAAAGGCAACCAGCTTTCCATTAATCTCAGGAAAAGCAGAAAGTACATAATCTGCAAAAGATATAGAATATGTAGCTGCTCCAAAGAAATAGCTGACGAATACTACAGAATACAATCCCGCAAACCATTTTCCTCCAAACATAGCTGCCTGGGTATAAAAACCTCCGTTCATCCGGATTGTAGCGGACAGGAAGAACTGAGGCAATGCTACAATTGTTACCATAATTGCGCATATAATATAGGATAAGATAATAGAGCGTCCTGTAATTCCTATGGCCAGCCCAGTCATAGTCATAACGCCTCCGCCAATTACATTACCGATTACAATAGCCAGCAGGTCACCCCTGCCCAAACTTTTAGAACCATCTGCATTTGTTTTTGCCATACTTACACCTCTTTCTTTTCTTCTTTATTTATCAGTCTGCAGATCAGAGCCTCGTCTGCCATAGGACACCTGGTATAGCAGATTCCGCAGTCATCGCAGTCCATTTCTCTGATATGATATTTTTCATCAGTTCCCAGATAAATTGCCTGCTCCACGCAGTTTTCCTGACAGACACCGCAGCCGGTGCAGGCCTGGGAGATAAAATAACTCATTGGTTTCTTGGCAATTCCTCCAAAGGAAAATCGAAGCCTGCGGATTCTTTCGCTTTCATATAAATGAAAAATTTCGCCCTCTCCTTTATACAGGTGAAATAAAGCTACCATGTCGAAATTCTTGCGATACATCAGCTTTGTCCCTGGATTCAGGATAAAAAATTCTTCCCAAATTTTTTCATCCTTTTCTTCTTCTGCCCAGGCAGACATTCTCAGAGAGTATCTCTCCTGGATCAGCGTATTCAGTACCAGCTGAGGCCGGTCTTTCAGCTGAAGATAGGTAGGCTTTCCTCTGGAAGTCATAAAATAAATTTCTCCATTGGATAAACGGTTAAAATCCAAGATCCTGCACTCTGGCTGCCCATGGTTAACAGTAGCAGCCGGCATAAACCGTATGTCCCCAATAAGAGAAAACACTTTTTCTCTGACCCGTTCTTCCGGATCCTGATCTGTAAGTCCCCATAAAATGTCTTGTCCTTCCATCTTCTCTCCTCCGGCAGTCTATTTTTTCACTGATCCCGCTTCTACAAATTTTCCCCCTATATTCTTAACAATCTTTCCTGCCTGTTCTCTCACATATTCGCTGTCCAGCAGAATTGTCATAAAGCAGTGGGGCCTTATGATCTTTTTATAAACAATTGGACAGTGTCTCACACCAGCAGGGCAATAGATGCAGGTATTTCTGGTTATAGTATATGGCTCTCCCTCAATATAGAAATCTGCCTCTCCCCACTGAGCATTTACATCATCTTCCTTGTCATTAAAGCTAGGCATGAAAAATACCAATTCATCTACATCATGGACATGTTCATCCACATATGGATTTTTGTTTGGGATCTCATAAAACCAGGAAAGACTCATATTTACTTTACAGTCCGGAAATAGATCTGCAGAACTATAAGTCTGCCCCAGAGTCCTCCCTGTCTTAATATCTCCCTTGTCATCCCGGATATCATCCAGTACCGGCTGTACATAATCTGGTGATACAATCAAATGTTCCCACTTTCTTTTTGCCATAAAAATCCCCCGTTTCTCTTTACTGAACGTGTTCAGTTTCTTTATATATCTTATACTACTGAACGCGTTTAGTTTTGTCAAGTAATATTTTACCTTATTAAAAAAATAAAGCAAAGGCCCAAAATATCTTCATAACGCAAAGAAGGACCGGCCACTCCAGGCTCGGTCCTTCTTTGGTAAATCAACTTTATCCCTTATTCTTTTGAAATCCTGTCAAATACCATATCATAACCGTCGTTTCCATAATTCAGGCTTCTGTTCACGCGGCTGATGGTAGCTGTGGAAGCCCCTGTCTTCTCAGATATCTCCAGATAGGTCTTCTTCTCTTTTAACATCTTAGCTACTTCGAATCTCTGAGATAAAGATAAAATCTCATTTACTGTGCATACGTCCTCAAAAAACTGGTAGCATTCTTCTCTGCTCTTCAGGCTGAGTACTGCGTCAAACAGTGAGTCAACTGCTTCTGTATGAATCTTTTTGCTCATATCACATATCTCCTTATATCAATTTCGCACCCGTGACAAGAGAATAACGTTCAAGTTTTTCACTGCTTTGCCGTACTGTTTTATTAACGCTTTAACAGTTATATCTCCTATCACTTTCATATATATTAGCACAGTAAATTCTTAAAGTAAAGAACAGACTTTGACTTTCTCGACATTATTTATGAAAATTCTATAAAATTTTGTCTTTATTGACATATTTCTTAAATTCATCAACGTTTCTATTGACAATAAGCTCTTCTGGAAATCCCATTTCATCTAAAATCTTTTGGACATAGTCATGACATCCTACCAAAGTATCCGTGTGGGCATCACTGTTTACGATTACTGGAGCCTGGTATTCTCTGCAGTATTTCAGCATAATCCTGATGTTTTCTTCCCCACCCTGTCTGCCGCACCGGGGGTCCAGAGAATTATTATTTACTTCCAGCAGAACTCTATGTTCCTTAGCGCTCTGGACTAAGGCAAGATAGTCTACTTCATATCTGGCATCGTCAGGATGTCCGATTATGTGCAGATAGGGGTTCTTCATAACTTCCAGATAAGCATTGGTATTCTCTTCCCTGGTTCCGGGCTTTATACAGGGCACATGCATGCTGGCAATAACAATATCCATTTTTGCCAGGGTCTTTTCTCCCATGTCCACATGGCCCTCATAATCCATAATATTCAGCTCAGTGCCCATATAAAGTTCTACTCCATACATTTCCCGGTCCACCATTTTCAGATTTTCAAAATAAAAAAGCTGACAGGTTCCAGGCATTTTCATAGAATGTTCTGTAATCCCCAGAAGTTCCAGGCCTTTCTCAGAAGCTGCTTTTGCCATTTCCCGGATAGTGCTGTAGGCGTGGCCGCTGGCAATGGTATGGGTGTGTGCATCTAAAACGTATTTCATATTTTTCTTCCTTTCAAATTCTATACGTACAGGTCCATCACCATTTTAATATATTTTTCTCACTTCAACAAGGACCTCAGACCTGGCTCCTTTACAGAGAACACTCACCTAATTCTACAGAGGAAAAATTCCTATATACTGGCAAAAAGACAGAGCCCCTCCTTCCAAAAAGGATAGGGCTCTGCCGTCTTTTATTCTATGTCGAATCAGATGATCTCGTTAAACAGCTCTTTTACTGTTGGATAAATTTTTACAAACTTCTGATATCTCTCTTCATATTTCGCAGCCAGTTCTGGTTCTGGCTCTACTGTATCAATAACCTTCACGATTTTTTCAGCTGCTTCTTCTACTGATGCAAACTCTCCGTTGGCTACTGCTGCCAGCATGGCTCCCCCTAAGGCCGGGCCTTCCTCAGATTCGATAACATCCACTTTAATGTTCAGGATATTGGCGATCATCTTTTTCCACAGAGGGCTCTTGGCTCCGCCGCCGCAGATCTTGGTCCGCTCAATCTGGATACCCAGAGATTTTGCAATCTCAAAGGAGTCCCTGATAGCGAAGGCTACACCTTCCAGAACTGCCTGTGTCATATCTGCTCTGGTGCTGTCCATGGTCAGCCCGATAAAGGTTCCTCTGGCATTAGGATTATTGTGAGGAGACCGCTCTCCCATGAGATACGGCAGGAAAAACACATTATTTTCTCCCAGCTTCTCAATCTTCGCCTGTTCTCCGCTGTAGTCCTTTGTACCAATGATCTCATCCATCCACCATTTGTTGCAGGAAGCTGCGCTCAGCATACAGCCCATCAGATGATAGTGACCGTCTGCGTGAGCAAAGGCATGAAGAGCATTATTTGGGTCTACGCCGAATTCTTTGCTGGAAATAAAGATAGTTCCGCTGGTTCCCAGGGAAATGTTGCACATTCCGTCACCAACTGTACCAGTTCCTACTGCAGCCGCAGCATTGTCTCCGGCTCCTGCCACGATCTTGCAGGTCTCCGGGATGCCCAGCTCTTTGGCCAGCTCAGGTTTTAATGTGCCTACTGTTTCATAGCTTTCGAAAAGCTTCGGCATCTGTTCCTCTGTAACTCCGCAGATATCCAGCATTTCTTTGGACCAGCAGCGGTTCTTCACATCCAGAAGAAGCATTCCCGATGCATCGGACATGTCGCAGCTGTGGGTTCCGGATAATTTATAAGCCAGGTAATCCTTTGGCAGCATGATCTTTTTGATCCGTTTAAAATTCTCCGGTTCGTTTTCCTTTACCCAGAGGATTTTTGGCGCGGTAAAACCTGCAAAAGCAATATTGGCTGTATACTGAGACAATTTATCCTTGCCGATCACATTATTTAAATAATCTGTTTCTTTTCCTGTTCTTCCATCATTCCAGAGAATTGCAGGACGGATCACCTGATCCTTTTCATCCAGGATCACCAGGCCATGCATCTGGCCTCCGAAGCTGATACCAGCTACCTGGCTCTTATCGCAGTCAGCGGTAAGCTCTTTGATTCCTTCCAGGCTCTGCTCCCACCAGTCTTCCGGATTCTGTTCAGACCATCCTGGATGAGGGAAAGAAAGGGGATATTCTCTGGAAACGATCTTCTGGATCTTTCCCTCTCCATCCATGAGCAGCAGCTTCACGGCAGATGTTCCTAAGTCTACACCAATGTATAACATATTTTCTCTCCTTTATTAAATGGGGACTGCCGCAAGATACGACAGCCCCTGTAATTCATGTCCTTTTCCTATTATGCAAATGGATTCTCTGTTGGATACAGAACGCCCTTCGGCTGATTGTAATTGATTTCTTCTACTTCAACACCCATATACTTGAATACTTCATACAGAGCTTTTCCATAGTGTCCGAAAGCAACAGCTCCGTGATGCGGATAATTCTTCTCTACCAGAACGTGACGGTAGAAACGTCCCATCTCAGGAATAGCGAAGATACCGATACCGCCAAAGCTCTGTGTTGCCACAGGAAGAACCTCGCCGTGAGCAATGTATGCCCGAAGCTTGCAGTCAGAGGTGCTCTGGAGACGGTAGAAAGTAACATCGCCAGGAATAATATCTCCTTCCAGAGTTCCCTGTGTAACTTCTTCCGGAAGATTTCTTGCCATGATCATCTGATATTTCATAGTGCAGGAAGTCAGTTTGCCGGAAGTTGTATTTCCGCAGTGGAATCCCATAAAGGTGTCTTTCAGTGTATAGTCATATTTTCCTTTGATCTCGCTGTCATAGATAGATGCAGGAACAGTATTGTTAATATCCAGAAGAGTTACGGCATCCTGGCTGATCACAGTACCGATGTACTCACTTACAGTACCCCAGATATCTACTTCACAGGATACAGGGATTCCTCTTCCTGTGAGACGGCTGTTTACATAGCAGGGAACAAATCCAAACTGTGTCTGGAATGCAGGCCAGCATTTTGTAGTCAGTGTCACATATTTTCTGGAACCTTTGTGAGCCTCTATCCAATCCAGCAGAGTGATCTCATACTGAGCCAGCTTAGGCAGGATCTCAGGCTTCATATTGCCTTCTCCCAGTTCCTTCTCCATGTCTTTTGCAACTTCCGGGATACGAGGATCTCCCTCATGATTTTTGAAAGCTTCAAAAAGATCCAGCTCAGAGTTTTCTTCAATCTCGATGCCCAGATCGTAAAGTCTCTTAATAGGAGCGTTGCAGGCCAGGAAGTCCTGAGGACGAGGTCCGAAGCTGATTACTTTCAGGTTCTTTAATGCTACCACAGCTCTAGCGATAGGAACAAATTCCTCGATCATATCTGCCACTTCTGCAGCGGTTCCTACAGGATACTCAGGAATATATGCTTTTAAGTTGCGCAGTTTCAGGTTGTAGCTGGCATTTAACATACCGCAGTATGCGTCGCCTCTTCCCTGTACCAGGTCTCCTTCTTCAGCTGCTGCCACTACCATACATGGTCCATGGAAATATTTTACTAACAGAGTCTCTGCTGTCTCCGGTCCGAAGTTTCCAAGATATACGACTAAAGCGTTGCATCCGGCTTCTCTCAGTTCTTTTAAAGCTTTCTGCATGTCCACTTCACTTTCTACAACGGTTGGACATTCGTAGATTTCTCCTTTGTAAGCAGCTACCACTGCTTTTCTTCTGTTCTCAGACAGTGTCATTGGGAAACAGTCACGGCTTACGGCCACGATACCCATTTTTACTTCTGGCATGTTCTGTAAATTCATTCTACTTTACCTCCTGATTAAATTTTTATATTTTGCTGTCTATTCTACAGACAGGTTTGCACCTTTTAATCCCACGAAAGCCCCTTCGATACCGGCTTCTTCATGGGCAATGAGCCATTTGTTTCTTGCAAACAGCAGCTTATCCTCTTTTGTATTGTTCTGAGCCTCTGGCGCATCTGTATTGGTTCCCTTTGGAAGGATCACTGCTGCCCGGAATTTGTTTCCGTTTACGTTGCAGGGCGCATAGTGAAGCGTTGTAGCATACACTTCGATGACAGTACCTGCCGGAACCAGGAAGGCTTCCATCTTTCCAGTGTCATATGTACCGTCTTCCTCAATGTCCTGCTCTTTTCCCAGGATCAGGATCATATCTGTCTGGGCCACGTTCACCTCAGAATCTCTGTGATACT
>UQSX01000044.1 GCA_900543715.1 uncultured Blautia sp.
AGCCATTTCTGGCTGTAGGAATCCCCTCTTTCTTTCCTGCCCCTGAGAAAGAGTCTCTAACTCTAAGGGAATTGGAAAATGTTCCATTTATTTTTTACCGCCGCTGGGAAAAAATGCTGAAAATGCGCTTTGAAGCTGAAGGGATATCTCCCCGGATCATCTGCTGCAATGACGATGCTCAGACGACTCTGGCTTTGGCCTATATGGGAATGGGGGTGGGACTTCTCCCGGCTTCTGGGATACCAGAATTTTTTTCTTCTTCATCAGGCCCGAAAATAGCAGCCAAAACTTTAAAAGAAAAAACACTATACTCTCAGATTGCCTTGGTCTGCCGCAAAAAGGCTTTGCTTCCGGATTCGGCCAGGCGTTTTTGGGATATGATGGAAGGGTTTTATTCGTATTAAAATGAATATTCACCGTTATCAAAATAATTCTTGAAATTCCTAAAAAAAGTGCTATACTAAAAATATGCAGATATAGTTCATTGGTAGAACGTCAGCTTCCCAAGCTGAAGAGGCGGGTTCGATTCCCGTTATCTGCTTGTTTTTATGCCCTGACAACTTTCAAAACACAAAAAGATACAGCACTAAGGCCATATCTTTTTGCTTATCTTCCATCTTAATCTTTATTCTCCCAGAATCCTCTGTATATGTATCGCCAGAAATCCAATCTCCTCTTTCTGGATTTCTTTCTTCATCTCTTTTCCCATATAGGCACATACCAGCTCCGCAGCCTTTCCCGTGCGGGGATATTTCTCGTAGATATAATCGTTCATATCAATCTTCAAAGGCTCATTTTTTCTGGCTCTGGCAGCCATATAATACAAGTGGCTCATCATACGCGCATAGGCCAGAGAGTCTTTTGGAACTTCCATCTGAAAATGTTCCTCAATAATCGAAATACATTCATCTATGATCCTGGTAGTCTCTAATGTTTCCGAGACCATTTCATCGGACAGCCCTGCATGGATATGAAGAGCGATCAGCCCCACTTCATCCTCAGAGATTGCCACCCCTGCCTTTGATTCAATGACCTCCCGTCCCTTCAGTGCTACCTGGAATTCTTTGGAGAAAAGCATTTGGATATCTTTGGTAAAAGGATTGGGAAACTGCATGTTTTCCCTGGCACGTTTAGCTGCCAGAGCAATATGGTCTGCCATAGCCAGAAGAATATCCCGGTTCACCTGAGAAAACTCTTCTTCCGCCAGGTCAATGATCTGTCCGGAAATCTCCAGAAATACCGGCTCAATAGCGTTCACCGCTTTCAAGGCAGACTGTTTTTTCTTTCTGGTCACCAGAGAATAGACTTTTGCTCCCTTAACAGATTCTATCTGCTGGCCGGGCATTTTTCCAAATCCAATGCCGCTGCCCATCAGTATATATTCTCTTTTTGTCTCATTGCTCAGTACGAGAATGCTGTTATTATTCAGCACTTTTATGATCCGAAACATTCCATGCAGCTCCCTTTCTTTTCCATACTCTATATCCAGAACCAGGCTACGGCAGCTTAAGCTTAAAAACCTGTGATCTCTGCGATTTCATCCAAAGCTCTTATTTCTCCCTCTGCCTTCATCACAATCTCCTGTCCCTCTTCCAGGCTTGTGAAAACTCCTATGCACGCTTCGGATTTTGCATGCTCTTTTATATATTCTATATCAAACTCCATGAGTTTGTCACCTTTTTTCACTTTGTCATTTTCCTGAACAAAGACTTCAAAACCTTTTCCTTCTAATTTTACTGTATCCACACCGATATGGAGCAGATATTCCAGACCATCTTCGGTTCGCAGGCCTAGTGCGTGTTTAGACGGAAAGACAAAGCTTATCTCGCAGTCTTCCGGAGCATAGACCACGCCTTCACTTGGAAATACCACATAGCCGTCTCCCATCATTTTTTCTGCGAAAGCCTCATCGGGAGTCTCTGTAATAGATGCAGCTCTCCCATTAAAAGGTGAACAGAGCTTCCTTACAGCTCCTGATTTCTTAGGGAACTCTTTCTCTTGACCTTCTTTTCCACAAGTTGTGATACTGGCTCTGTGGAAGCTGCCTCTTCATAAAATGCTTCTTCCTCAGGGGCCCCTGCCAAATATTCTTCCAGATTGGACTTGATCACGGACACAGAGGGTCCATAGATGATCTGGATTCCCTGGCCTTTTTTAATAATGCCGGATGGTCCTGTCTGCTTCAAAATGGACTCATTTACTTTCTCCGGATCAACGACTGTACATCTCAGTCTGGTGGCGCAGCAGTCTACGTCAGAAATATTTTTCTTGCCGCCTAACCCTCTGGTGATCAGCATACTCTTTTCATCTTCCAGGCTCAGAGCCTGTCCGGAACTCTGGCTGCCTCCCTCCTGTCTGGCCTTATAGTCTGCTTTTGTGTATAATTTTGTCTCCTCTGTATCCTCTCTTCCCGGAGTCTTCAGATCCAGTTTTTTGATCAGGAAAGAGAAAATCACAAAGTACAAAATAAAGTAAATAATTCCCACCGGTATGATCCGCATCCAGTCGGTCTTCTCATTTCCCTGGAGGATTCCGAAGATAAACAGATCGATAAAGCCGCCGGAAAAGGTGAGTCCCACAGCAATATTTAAAATGTGTGCGATCATATAAGCTGCACCGGCCAATATTACCTGGACTACAAAGAGGATCGGCGCCACAAAAAGGAAAGAAAACTCCAGGGGCTCGGTGATTCCTGTAAGCATACAGGTCAGAGCTGCAGAGAGAAGAAGACCTCCCGCCTGTTTTTTCTTCTCTGGTTTCGCACAGCGGTACATGGCAAGGGCTGCTCCCGGAAGACCGAAGATCATGAAAATAAACTCTCCGGAGAAGTATCTGGTAGCATCTGCGCTGAAATGTACGGTGCTTGGATCCGCCAGCTGAGCAAAGAAAATATTCTGTCCTCCCTGCACCAGCTGTCCTGCCACTTCCATGGTCCCTCCCACGGCTGTCTGCCAGAATGGAAGATAAAATACGTGGTGGAGTCCAAATGGGATCAGGGCTCTTTTAATAATGCCGAAGATCAGAGTTCCCAGATAGCCGGTTCCGGTAACCAGTCCTCCCAGGGCGTAGATTCCGTTCTGCACCACCGGCCAGGCAAAATACATGGCAATTCCTACAAAAAGATAAACTACTGTAGAAATAATGGGCACAAATCTGGAACCGCCAAAAAAGGAAAGGGCATTTGGCAGCTGGATCTTGTAAAAACGGTTATGAAGAGCCGCCACTCCCAGGCCCACGATAATACCTCCGAAAACCCCCATCTGCAAAGTAGGGATACCGCAGACCTCTGCGATAGTTCCCGGCAATACAGAAGATGCAATCGAACCGTCCTCCAGAACCTGTCCCTGTACCTGAAGTACAGCAGAGATGGTGGTATGCATGACAAAGAAAGAAATCATAGAAGCCAGGGCCGCTACTTCTTTTTCCTTCTTTGCCATGCCAATGGCAACACCTACTGCGAAGATCAGGGGCAGATTGTCAAAAATTACATTTCCTGCCTGGCTCATAATGGTCAGCAGGGCGTTCAGAAGGGTTCCTTCCCCTAGGATTCCTTCCAGTCCATAAGTTTCAATGGTGGTTGCGTTAGTCAGAGAGCTTCCGATTCCCAGCAGAAGCCCTGCCACTGGAAGAATGGCGATCGGGAGCATAAAACTTCTGCCCACTCTCTGCAGCACGCTAAAAATCTTGTCCTTCATTTCGTTCTCCTTTCGTTGTGAATACGGGTACAGCGAAAATGAGTAAAAAAGAAGGCATAAACTTTCTGTCTGAGTATTTTTACATACTCAAAAACAGATAGCTTATGCCTTTTCAGTTACACACTATCCTGTAATATCCGCTCGTTTAATTACACGGATATTATATATGCTGATCTCGGCAGCCGTCAATTCACATTTTTTACAGTTTTCCAGATAGTTTTCTGTGAAAATTTTACAGAAATTTTAGATTCTGCGAATATCATTAAACATAACAAACACCATCAGGAGCATCAGAAGAACAAAACCTGCAAAGTGTACCATTCCTTCCACATTGGGATTGATCCGCTTTCTCCGTATGGCTTCGATGATAAGAAAAACAAGCCTTCCTCCGTCCAGTGCCGGAATAGGCAGAAGGTTCATCACGCCTAAATTAGCTGAGAGGAGGATTGCCCAATAGAGCATCTGCATCCACACCATCACAGTTCCTTCTGACTTAGCTTCCTCATAGGAATCTCCGATCACATCGATGATTCCCACAGGACCTGACAGATCGTTGACAGTAAACTGGCCTTTTATCAGCATTGCAAGGCTTTCAATGGTGCTGCTGATCCAGTACCGCACTTCTACCGCACTGTATTTGATCACTCCCAGGAAGTTAGTTTTTTCCCGGTATAAATTATAGACAAACCCGGTGTCCACCTGTTTCGTCATCCTGGGCGTCACGGATATCTGGCGGATTTCTCCGTTTCGCTCAATGCCAAGGGTAATCTCCGAACCGTCCAGAGGATTCTCACTGATATAATCCTGCAGATCCTGGCTGGTTTTAATTTCTACTCCATTAATCTCCCGGACAATATCTCCTGCCTGAACACCGGCATCCATCATGGAGCCGTCCACCATTACCTGGGTAATCTCCGGCTCCCCTTCCGGCATATAATAAAATCCCAGCAGGTAGCTGGTCTGACTGTCTGCAGTATAGGAAATCTCATGTTCTTCCCCATCCCGCTCATAGGTAAGGGTAATATTTTCATCTTGAAGTCCGTGAAGGGTCAGATATAATTCCAGATCTCTTCCGATGGAAATGTGTTTCCCCTGAAATTTTGTGATCACATCTCCTTCCTGAAGCCCTGCCTCCTGGGCCGGAGAGCCTTCCTCTACCTGAAGGACCCTGGATGGATCATAGCCAATGACGCTGGTAATGATCATGGCAAAGATAAAGGCCAGAATAAAGTTGAAGATCGGCCCTGCAGCCACCACGGAAATCCTTGCCCAGACAGAGGCCCGGTTAAAAGACCCCTGGCTGTCGTCATCGTCATCCTCTCCTACCATCATGCAGGAGCCTCCAATAGGAAAGAGCTTCAGAGAGTATCGGGTCTCCCCCTTTACCGCAGAAAGGAGTCTTGGCCCCATACCCAGAGAAAATTCTGTAACTGTAATACCGTTTCTCTTAGCCAGTAGAAAATGTCCCAGCTCATGAAAAATCACAATTACGGAAAATACTAAAATCGCAATAAGAATCCTCAATTTACCACCTGCCTTCGATCCACCTGTAAATTTCCTGCTCAATATCCAGAATTTCTTCTATCCCCGGAGCTGCAACCACTTTATGTCTCTCCATAGCTTCCTCAATAATCCTGTAAATATCCAGAAAAGCGATTTTTCGTTCAAGAAACAGTGCCACAGCTTTTTCGTTGGCTGCATTAAACACAGTGGGCATAGAGCCCCCTTCTCTTGAAGCTTTTATGGCAAGAGGCAGTCCTTTAAAGGTCTCTGTGTCAGGAGCTTCAAAAGTAATGGAGCCCAGTTTTGTAAAGTCCAGCCTCTCATCGTCCAGAAATCTTCTCTCTCCCCGGTACAGGGCATACTGAATAGGCAGTCGCATATCCGGAGTGCCAAGCTGAGCCATAACGCTGCCATCTATAAATTCCACCATAGAGTGGATCACACTCTGAGGCTGGACCACTACTTGAATCTGATCCAAACCTACTCCAAAAAGCCATTTTGCCTCCATTACCTCCAGACCTTTATTTACCAGAGTTGCGGAATCAATAGTAATCTTATGGCCCATAGCCCAGTTCGGATGCTTCAGTGCGTCTTCCACCTGGATATTTTTCAATTCCTCTGTCTTTTTTCCCCGGAAAGGACCTCCCGAAGCTGTGATCAGGAGTTTATGGATGCTCACCGCTTTTTCTCCGTGAAGGCATTGGTAAATAGCGCTGTGTTCACTGTCTACCGGATAGATTTTCACCCCTTTTTCCTCTGCCAGAGGCATGATGATATGTCCTGCAGTAACCAATGTCTCCTTGTTTGCCAGAGCAATATCCTTCCTGGCACAGATTGCTTCTATAGTGGGACGGATGCCGATCATTCCCACTATAGCTGTCACCAAAATATCGGTCTCTTCCATAACTGCCAGTTCGATCAGTCCTTCCATACCGCCGACTACCCTGCAGTCCGTATCTTTTACCTGGACTGCCAGCTCCTTTGCAAGAGCCGGATCTCCTACTGCAGCCAGCCTGGGTTTAAAGGTCCTGATCTGCTGTTCCAGAAGTTCAATATTCTTTCCTGCGGCAAGTCCTGTCACCTGCAGATCTTTATTCTTACTTACAATATCCAGAGTCTGGGTTCCAATAGAGCCAGTAGAACCCAATACTGCGATCTTTGTCATAATTTTATCCCCTTTAAATCAGTACCTTCGCCAGAAAATAAATAAATGGCGCGGTAAAAATCACACTGTCAAACCGGTCCAGGATTCCCCCGTGACCGGGGATCAGTGTTCCGTAATCTTTAATATCTTTGTTTCGTTTAATAGCGGAAGCAGCCAAATCCCCTACCATAGAGATCAGCGCCCCTATAGCACAAATTAGGGCATACATCCAAGGCGTATGTCCCTGGGCTGGATTTACCCCGGCAATGATCAAGGCATACACTGCCCCTAAAAGGGCAGCACCTGCCACGCCTCCCACAGCCCCTTCTACAGATTTTTTAGGACTTAACACAGGAGCCATCTTGTGTTTTCCTATAAGCCGTCCTACACAGTAGGCACAGGTGTCGCTGCCCCAGGAGCTTAAGAAGATCAGCACCACCAGCCAGACACCTCCCTCAAGGTTTCTGGTCTTATAGATATAGGACAGCATAACGGCTACATAAAGGATCCCAAACATAGCCGCCATGATCTGCTCCGCCTGATATTTAGGATAGGTAAACACATAGACACACATAATCAGCACCAGGGCAAAGAGCAGGATCACCAGGGAAACCCCCTCGCTCTGACGCCATAACAGAGTCAGGTAATATCCTACGGCTCCCACATATCCCGCGATTTCCAATGGTCCGAAATCCTTCTGATGGACTCCCATGGCCCGGTAAAGCTCATTCATACCGATAATGGAAACTGCCAGCAGTACGGTAAAAAGCACCACATCCCCTGCTGCTATAGAAGCCGCAGCTATGATCACCAGGATAATACCGCTAAAAAGCCTTGTCCAGAACATCTTAGTCCTCCTTTACACCGCCGTATCTGCGGTCTCTCTTATTGTATTTCTCAATTGCTTTTACAAATTCTTCTTTGTTAAAATCCGGCCATGGAACATCTGTAAAATAAAATTCCGTATAGGCAAGCTGCCACATAAGAAAGTTAGACAATCTCTCTTCTCCGCTGGTACGGATGAGAAGATCTGGATCCGGCAGGCCTCTGGTGTCCAGATAATCTGAAACCGTATCCTCTGTAATAGACTCCGGATCCAGATTTCCTTTCTTTACGTCCTCTGCCATATGCCGGACGGCTCTTGTAATCTCGTCTCTGCTCCCATAATTCAGGGCAATCTGAAAATGCAGCTCATCAAACTGACTGGAATATTCCTCCAGCTCCCGGATCTTATCCTGAAGATCCTGATCAAAGGCTCTCGGATCACCGATGACCCGGACCCGCATTTTATTGTCCCTGGAAATTTTAATACATTTCTTCATATAATTCCGGAACAGTTTCATCAGGCCATCTACTTCTTCCCTGGATCGTTTCCAGTTCTCTGTAGAAAATGCATACACCGTAAGATATTTGATTCCTAATTCTTTGGCCATCGTACAAACCTTTTCCAGGTTATCGCATCCTTTGACATGGCCATAGGTCCTGGGCATTCCCTTTGCCTTTGCCCACCGCCCATTTCCGTCCAGAATGATCGCTACATGTCTGGGAACTACCATAATTTTTTCCTCCTACGCATAAAAGAGGCACAATACCTGTTCTTTGTATGTGCCCCTTCTACTGTTTTTTATACAGTCATGATTTCTTTAGATTTTTCTTCCACTGCTTTATCAATTTCTTTTACATATTTGTCTGTGGATTTCTGGATCTTATCTTCCAGTTCTTTGATCTCATCCTCAGACACATCCTGTTTGGCCAGCTTTTTGAACGAATCGTTAGCGTCCCTGCGGACATTGCGTACAGCTACCTTTGCGGCTTCTCCTTTTTTCTTTACGTCTTTTACCAGCTCTTTTCTGCGCTCCTCTGTAAGCTCCGGCAGAACCAGGCGGATCACCTTTCCGTCATTGTTCGGATTTAAGCCAAGATCAGAAGCCAGGATTGCTTTCTGGATCTCCTTTATCAGAGAAGATTCCCATGGCTGGATCTGGATCATTCTGGCCTCCGGCACCATAATATTCGCCACCTGCTGAAGAGGTGTAGGACTTCCATAATAGTCTACGGTGATTTTATCTAAAATATGCGGATTTGCTCTTCCTGCCCGGATAGTAGAATACTCTTTTACCAGACCGTCCAAGGTTTTCTGCATTTTATGTTCATATTTTTGAATTCTCTCATCAGTTGCCATAATTATTTCCTCCTGTTTCTGTCTTCTTTTACTTTTGGGAATTAATGATTATACCAGCACCTTTGTACCGGTGAAGCTGCCATGGGCAGTATTTACAATGCTGTTTTCCTCGTTAAGGCCAAACACCAGCATAGGCATTTTGTTTTCCATGCACATAATAGAGGCCGTCATATCCATAACCGCCAGCTTTTTGTCAATGACTTCCTGAATACTGATCTCATCGTATTTCTTTGCCTCAGGATTCAGCTTCGGATCGCTGTCATATACGCCGTCCACAGCTTTTGCCAGGAAAATTGTATCCGCCTCTATCTCAATAGCCCGAAGAACAGTTGCCGTATCTGTGGAGAAATAGGGATGTCCGGTTCCTCCGGCCATGAACACCACCATATTCCGCTCAAAATATTTATTTGCCCTGTCTTTTGAAAAAAGCTTTGTAAAAGAACCACATTCAAAAGGTGTAAGCACACTGGTCTTCATACCTGCGGCACGAAAGATTTCTGAAACGTAGATACAATTCATGACTGTAGCAAGCATTCCGATCTGATCTGCCTTGGTACGGTCAATATTCTCACTGGTCCGTCCTCTCCAGAAATTTCCGCCTCCGATGACGATCCCTACCTGGATACCTTCGTCCACCAGGACCTTCACCTGCTTTGCCACTTCCATCACTGTATCCTCGTCAAAGCCCGTTTTTTTCGGTCCTGCCAGAGCTTCTCCGCTTAATTTCAGCAATATTCTCTTCATTTTTCAAGCTCCTTTATCTTACTTTAGTGTCCTGCTGCATCACACACAAATGCAATTTCTGACGCTTTTCTTTAGTATACCGGGAAAAGTATATAATTTCAAGAAAATTTTCTGAAATTCAAATGTTCTGTAAAAAAAAGGCTGCCTCATAAAACCAAAGCAAAGTTTTATAAGACAGTCTCCATTTTTCTTATGTAAGATAATCCTTGGATTTTCCTTACCCTGTCACAAAGTCTGGAAGAGACTCCAGTATCCCTGGAAGAAGATATACAGGATAATGATAGGCAGGATAAATTTAAAATAAACTTTCAGTTTTTTTGGAAAACTGATGCCCTTTCCTGTATTGGCCTCTTTGATAAAGTTATCCCATCCCCATCCGCATTTGGTAACGCAGAACAGCAGATAAACCAGTGAGCCTAAAGGCAGGATATTATTGCTTACCAGGAAGTCTTCGAAATCCAGTATGTTCTTGCCCAGTATGGTAAAGTCGCTCCAGATAGTAAAGCCAAAGATGCAGGGCAGAGAAAGCACTGCAATGGCAATTCCATTGATGATCGTAGCTTTCTTAAGACTCCAGCCCCAGAGATCTGTGGCACAGGAAATAATATTCTGAAATACAGCAATAATCGTAGTCAGCGCCGCAAATGTCATAAACAGGAAGAACATGGAGCCCCAGATCCTGCCCCCTGTCATATGATTAAATACATTTGGAAGGGTGACAAAAACAAGGCCCGGTCCCTCTCCCGGATCAATCCCATAGGCAGAGCATGCAGGGAAAATGATCAGTCCTGCGATCAGAGCAACACAAGTATCCAGTATCAGGATATTTATGGCTTCTCCTGTAAGCTTTCTCTCCTTGCCAATATAACTTCCGAAAATAGCCAGGGCGCCGATACCGCAGCTCAATGTAAAAAAGGCCTGGCCCATAGCTGCAAATATAACCTCTGATATGGGGTAATCTGTCAACTTTCCAAAGTCAGGAAGAAGATAGAACTTCAGTCCTTCAGAAGCTCCAGGCAGAAGACTGGAATTCACAGCCAGCACCACCATCAGGAGAAAAAGGACCACCATCATAGACTTATTAATCCTCTCCACACCGCTCTGAAGGCCCATAGAGCACACAAGAAATCCCAGGACCACGATGATCAGCATCCAGATCAGCATAGTTGGCAGGTCTGTAGTAAGATTCGTGAAAGTCTGGCTGACTCCCTCTGCATCCAGCCCTACAAAGTCTCCCTTCAGCATCTTAAAGAAATAAACCAGCATCCATCCGCCGATAGTCGTATAGAACATCATCAGCAGATAATTTCCTGCGATCCCCACGTAACGGTAGAGATGCCACTTTGTTCCCTTCTTTTCCAGAACATTAAAAGACAGGGCAATACTTTTCTGACTGGCACGTCCTACTGAGAATTCCATGACCATGATAGGAAGGCCCATTACAATCAGGAAAAACAGGTAGATCAGCACAAAAGCCGCGCCGCCATACTTACCTGTGATGTAAGGGAAACGCCAGACATTTCCCAGACCAATGGCACATCCTGCGGAAATCAGGATAAAACCAATGCGGGAAGAAAATCTTTCTCTTTCCATTTTTCTTTACCTCTTCTTGTAATTTTAGACGAATCCCATTATAACACGTCTCTTTATCTGCTTTCAATACTTCCGATATTTTTTATCAGAAGAGAAATGGTTCCGTCTGCATTGGTTATAAATTCAATCCTGTCCTTATTATTATATTCTTCCATGGGGATCTTCAGTTCAATGCCAGTGTCTGTCAGAAGACGCTGAGTCATATATTTCTTGGTAGTGGCCGGATTCTGGGGTTCTACCGCAGCTTCATTCAAATGATATTTTTCCAGCTTTTCATGGACTTCTTCCTTCATATCCGGATGGTCTTTGAAAATCTTATCTACCACCTCCGGAATCTGGAAGCCTCCCTGCTCTGCAAATTCCCGATTCAGAATGCTTTTTGTCTCCATCTGTACTTCAAACTGCTCTGACTCACTAAAGTATTTTTTCTGTACATCCGCCACAGCCTTGCTTACAATAGATAACTTGGACTTAGAGGAAAGAGAGGCGGAACATTTCAGGAACATTTTGGAAAAATAATTGGTCTTTACCCCATTTACCTCATATTTTTTCTCCGCCACCCGCAGATACTGGGGAGAATCCAGGTCAATAAGAGCCGCCTCTGTAAGCTTCTGAGTCTCTCCTGGGAGAATGGCCTTTTGCTGGATGATATCGTTATTGTTTCCCCAGGGGTCTGAATTGGTCAGATGGGTATAGGAAGTTTTATAATTCATTTTCAAAAGAGCCAGATATCTGTGCTTTTCTACGCTGTACTCTGCCACCAGCAAGTCTGCTCCGGGAATATCGATATTCTGATTCATAATAGGATAAAGCTGGCCTGCGATCTTTTGGGAAGTCTCCAGGAATTTCTCTTGTTCCCACTCTTCCACCAGGGGAAAAATTTGGGAGTCTTCCAAAAAACTGCAGTTTTTCACATCGTCGCTGGTATCGATCTTGTAAATATGGGCTTTCAGGAAATCTGCCAGATCGGAGCCAAGGTCCAGAAGCGTATCGGACAGCACCGGCATTCCAAGCCCAGGGTCCATAATATGTACCACAGCCTGCTCTATGCGGATCTCTTCTTTGGAATTTAACATCTCTTTTTCCTCTTTTCTTTTATACTTCTCTTCCGTTCATCATGCCCTGGCATGCAATTATGATCACCAAAGATACCAAAATATTCATAACCAGGCTGCTCACGGTAAAGACAGCCATCATCAGAGCAGGCTCCCGGTACATGCCTGTCAGTAGAATGATCAGCATTCCAAGGATCAGGGAAGGCACTGCCGCCACAAGGATGATCAGCATACGCAGGAAGGATTCCAGCATCACATTAGCCCGGCTCCTTAAAATCCTTACAGACAGCACTGTTCCCGCCACAAAGATCAGACTGTAGCCCAGAAGCATGATCAGATACTGAAAAATATCCAAAGGCGCCATTCTGGTAAAGATCCCTGCAAAAATTACAGAAACGCTCATGATAATGCCGATTTTCAGATAGGCCGGGATCATGGCATAGACCAGTTTCTTTAAGGGACTGTCCGGAATCAGGTAAATCTGATAGTTGTTCAAATCCCGGAGAAGATCAGAATCCTGGATCAGGGTAAACAGCCAGATGATCATCATATAGCAGAACATATAAAAAACGTTATCTGGAAGAACGATCAGACTGATCACGAAATACATCACAATAACTGCTGCGTCCTGTTTTCTCAGAAAATTGCCTGTTTTTCGCATGATCAGCATGTTTTTGGAAAGAATGGCTTTCGCTCCGGGTGCAAATTCTCCTTTCACCCTTTTTACTTTTCCATCCTCAATCCTTGCCCTTCCGCCGTTTTCTTTGGCTCTTCTCAAGAAGGCACTGGCTTCCTCTGCATCTTCTACTGCCTGCTCTGTAATGTCTTTGTCAAATCTTAAAAAGAATACCACAATGATCAGACAGCAGGCAAGAAGAAGTCCGGTTCCTCCAAGGGTAAAAAGATACTGGCTGTGGAGATAGCCATCTATGGCCCACTTCGCCCATCCAAAGAAAGGAACCAGATAAAATTCCCGGCTGGCTGCAAATATAAAAAATCCGTTTTTCAAATCGTAGTTTGACTGATACACAGACCAGAAAAATACCAGTGCCGTACAGACCACGGCCACAGCCAAAGGCAGATAATTCCATTTTTTATATTTTGCGTCCATCAGTCCCCACATATAGATGTAATCTGTGAGGAGAAGAAAGAAGAAAAGCATTAGGGTCAAAACTACAAAACATACCAGAAAATAGGGTATGGTAAAATATCCCGTCATGGAAAACATGGCGATCATATAGCATCCTAAAAGGCTGTAGAGCACTCCCTGTCTGAGAGACTGGAGCATGATATAGCCGTTCACCTGTTTTCTGGTATAGGGACCAGCGAAAAGGTAGTACGCATCTGTGTCAAATACCAGAGCCTTTCTTTTGTTCAGCATAACCGTAAAAGCAAAAAGAGCGGTCATGCCGATGCCTATAAGAAGGGCTGAATTTGTGTCCAGAGTTCCTTTTGCCATTGGATTGTCTGAAGATGCAGCAAAAGCCATGATCACCAGGCCGCCGTAAAGAAGGATCAATAAAATCGTGATCAGTGCAGAAGCCGGGGTTCGGAATTGATTCCGGACTGCTCCCTTCATTTTTAAAAAAGACAGATATAGCAATGATCTCATTTATTCTTCCTCCGCTGTAGCTTCAAAGAAAATCTGTTTCAGTGTTTCGCTGCCTTCCTCGCCTCTGTGGATCCGGCGGATGATCTCCCCGTGATTCATAATATAGGCGCAGTCCCAGATATCATTGACCACATCAATGATATGGGTGCTGATCAATATAGAGGTGCCCTGATTTTTCAGCTCTACCAGAAGCTGCAGCACTTCTTCGATACTGGCAGGGTCAAGTCCTACCATAGGCTCGTCTACCAGGAGCGCCTTGGGCTCCGTCAGCAGGGCCAGGATCATGCTCAGTTTCTGCTTCATACCTTTACTCAGCTCTTTTGCAAGTTTATTTCTCTGTTCTGTCAGCTGAAACTGCTCCAGATATTTTTCTCCCGTCTCTTTATAGTTCTCCAGGCGATATGCCTTTCCAATAAATTCAATACTCTCATCCACAGTAAGAAGGTCATAGAGTACCGGAACCTCCGGAATATAGCCAAATTGTTGTTTTGCTTCCAGACTGTTGTTTGGGCAGCCGCAGATGAGAATTTCCCCTTTATAGCTCAGAAGATTTACAATACTCTTGATCGTTGTAGACTTTCCAGCACCATTAGGTCCCAGAAGTATAGTGATTTCACCGGGCATTGCAGTAAGGGAAGCGTCTTTCACCGCTGCCTGATGGCTTCCTTTATAGTACTTGGTAAGATTCTTTACCTCAATCATATCTGTCCTCCTTGGTATGATTTTTCCAACAATTTCTAAAATTTATCGGAAAATTATTAACGTTTAGGCCAGTATATCAAAAAGTTCTGTCATGGTAAAGGAAAACCTTTCTGGTTGATTTTTTTTTCTTCTTTTATTGCTTCTCCTTCTGTCACTGTGATATACTTGCATTGTGAATAGGTTTTACAAAAATTTTATATATTAGGAGGATTTTATGCCAAAGAGAAATGATATCCACAAAGTCTTGATCATCGGTTCCGGCCCTATCATTATCGGACAGGCCTGCGAATTCGACTATTCCGGCACCCAGGCCTGCAAAGCCTTAAAGAGCCTTGGCTATGAAATTGTGCTGGTCAATTCCAATCCGGCCACCATTATGACCGATCCCTCTACTGCAGATGTAACTTATATCGAGCCTCTGAATGTAGACCGCCTGACAGAGATCATCGCAAAAGAACGGCCTGATGCCCTTCTTCCAAATCTGGGCGGACAATCCGGCCTGAATCTCTGTGAAGAATTATATCATGCCGGCGTACTGGACAAATATAACGTAGAAGTCATCGGTGTTCAGGTCGATGCCATCAGCCGGGGGGAAGACCGTATCGAATTTAAGAATACCATGAATAAACTGGGCATTGAAATGGCCAGGAGCGCTCCTGCTTATTCTGTAGAAGAAGCTGTGAAGATTGCCGGCCAGCTTGGCTATCCCTGTGTAATCCGTCCTGCCTATACTATGGGTGGAACCGGAGGCGGAATCGTCTACAACGAAGAAGAGCTGCGTAAAGTAGCTGCCAGAGGTATCGCTGCTTCTATGGTAAACCAGATTCTCATCGAAGAATCTGTTATCGGCTGGGAGGAGCTGGAAGTAGAGGTTGTCCGTGACGCAAAGGGGCAGAAGATTTCTGTCTGCTTTATTGAAAACATTGACCCTATGGGTGTTCATACAGGAGACTCTTTCTGTGCCGCGCCTATGCTGACGATCTCCCAGGAAGTCCAGGATGAGCTGGAAAAGCAGGCTCATGCTATTGTAGAATCCATCGGCGTTATCGGCGGTACCAACGTACAGTTTGCCCACGACCCCAAGAGCGGACGTATCATTATCATTGAGATCAATCCCAGAACTTCCCGCTCCTCTGCCCTTGCCAGCAAGGCTACAGGCTTCCCTATCGCCTATGTATCTGCCCTTCTGGCCGCCGGTCTGACACTGGATGAGATTCCTTACTGGAAAGAGGGAACTCTGGACAAATACAAACCCTCAGGGGATTACGTGGTTATCAAGTTTGCCCGCTGGGCCTTTGAGAAATTTAAAGGTTCCCAGGATAAGCTCGGCACACAGATGAAAGCCGTAGGCGAAGTAATGTCCATCGGTAAAAACTACAAAGAGGCTCTTCAGAAAGCCATCCGCTCTCTGGAAAAAGGCCGCTACGGATTGGGCTTTGCCTCAGATTTTAACAGCCTTTCCCTGGATGAGCTGTACCGGAGACTGGCAGAGCCTACCAGCGAACGCCAGTTTCTTCTGTACGAAGCCATCCGGAAAGGGGCTTCTCTTGAAAAACTCCACGATATGACTCATATCAAAATGTGGTTCCTGGAGCAGATGAAAGAGCTGGTAGACCTGGAAGAAAAAATTCTGAAATACCAGGATAAAGAACTGCCTGACCAGCTGCTGATCCAGGCAAAGAAAGACGGATTCTCCGACAAATATCTGGCTCAACTTCTTCACACAGAGGAATGGGAACTGTTTAAACGGAGAGAATCACTGGGACTTTCCCAGCGCTGGGATGCAGTTCCTGTAAGCGCTGTAAAGGAGCCTGCTTCCTACTATTACTCTACCTATATCGGAGAAGACAAAGCCACAGTTTCCGAAGGACGTAAAGTTATGGTTCTGGGCGGCGGTCCAAACCGTATCGGCCAGGGTATCGAGTTCGATTACTGCTGTGTTCACGCAGCCTTTACTCTCCGTGAGCTGGGCTTTGAGACCATCATGGTAAACTGTAATCCGGAAACCGTATCTACAGACTATGATACTTCAGATAAACTCTACTTTGAGCCTCTTACTGTAGAAGATGTTATGTCTATCTATAACAAAGAAAAACCTCTGGGCATTATCGTTCAGTTCGGCGGACAGACGCCTCTGAATATTGCCGCAGAACTGGAAAAACGAGGAGCTCATATTCTGGGAACCTCTCCGGCAGTTATCGACATGGCTGAGGACAGAGACCAGTTCAATGCTATGATGCAGAAACTGGAGATTCCTATGCCGGAATCCGGAATGGCAGTAAATGTAGAGGAAGCTTTGGAGATCGCCCACCGCATCGGCTACCCTATGATGGTGCGTCCTTCCTATGTCCTTGGAGGAAGAGGTATGGAGGTAGTCTATGACGACGATATGCTGAAAGACTACATGGCCGCTGCTATTAATGTAACACCGGAACGTCCCATCCTTATGGACAAATTCCTTCAGAATGCTCTGGAATGTGAAACCGACGCCATCTCTGACGGTGCACACGCTTTTGTTCCTACAGTTATGCAGCACATTGAGCAGGCCGGCATCCACTCCGGAGACTCTGCCTGTGTAATTCCTTCCGTAGAGATTTCAGAAGAGCACAAAGACCTGATCCGGAAATATACCACTGCCATTGCCTGCGAAATGGGCGTTGTGGGACTGATGAACATGCAGTATGCTATCTGTGAAGACAAAGTCTATGTTCTGGAAGCCAACCCAAGAGCCTCTCGTACAGTTCCTCTGGTATCCAAAGTCTGCAATATCAATATGGCAAATATTGCGACAAAATTAATGACCTACGAACTTACCGGCACTCGTCCTGATGTGACAAAATACGAAGAAAAAGAGCATCCTTACTATGGAGTTAAGGAAGCCGTCTTCCCATTTAATATGTTCCCGGAGGTAGACCCTCTTCTTGGGCCGGAAATGCGTTCCACAGGAGAAGTTCTGGGTCTGGGAGAATCCTTCGGAATGGCCTATTACAAGGCGGAAGAAGCTGCAAATGCCAAGCTTCCTCTGGGCGGAACTGCTCTTGTCAGCGTAAACAAAAAAGACCGTCCCGACGCTCTTACCGTAGCCAGGCAGCTTCATGAGCTGGGATTTGAAATTGTTTCTACAGAAGGATGCGCCGGTTACTTCAATGAAAACGGCGTTCCATGCAAAGCATTGAAGAAACTCCAGGAGGGCCGTCCCAATATCTATGATGCCATGGTGAACGGACAGATCGATCTGATCGTCAATACACCTGCTGGCAAACAGAGTAAATATGATGACTCTTATCTGCGGAAAACTGCGATTAATAAACGAATTCCATATATCACTACTATGTCTGCGGCTCTGGCCAGCGCCAAAGGAATCCACGCAGTGCTGAATAAAGAGGCTTCACCTTTAAAATCTCTCCAGGAATATCACAAAATGCTGAAGTAAGATTACAATCTCAGGGCTGCCCCATTAAACAAAAATCGTGAATATTTAAATGCGACAGCCCTGAAAATTTTATTACACCATTTTGGAGACTTATATTATGTCAGCGAAACATTCTAAAAATTTTATCCTGCTGTTTTTAACAGCTCTTATATGGGGAGTCGCCTTTGTAGCCCAGAGCGTGGCCATGGACTACATCGGTCCCTATACTTTTAATGCCGTCCGTTCTTTACTGGGCGGTATTGTACTGGTTCCCTGTGTATTTTTTTTCGGAGGGAGAAAAAAGGCGGACCGAACCCACGGACATACTGTGGACCGGCCCCAAGATGTGCTCATAGGCGGTGTACTCTGCGGCTTTATGCTGTTTCTTTCTACCACTCTCCAACAGGTCGGGATTCAGTATACTACTGTAGCAAAAGCCGGATTTATTACCGCTTTATATATTATTTTAGTACCCATATTGGGAATATTCCTTAAAAAACAGGTTTCTTTTCAGATATGGATCAGTGTAGCCATTGCTCTTGCAGGGCTGTATCTGCTGTGTATGCAGGGCAGTTTTTCTCTGGGACAGGGAGATCTTCTGGTCCTGCTCTGCTCTCTTTGTTTTGCCCTGCACATACTGGTGATCGACCATTTTACAGACAGGGTCAGCGGAGTGAAACTGTCCTGCATACAGTTTTTTGTAAGTGCTCTCCTTTCCTCTGTGCTGATGTTTCTTTTTGAGAAGCCGGCTCTCTCAGAAATCCTGGCTGCCTGGCTGCCCATTGTCTACGGCGGTGTATTTTCCAGCGGAATTGCCTACACCCTGCAGATCATCGGTCAGAAAGGCACCGACCCTACCATCGCTTCTCTGATCCTCAGCCTGGAATCTGTAGTTTCTGTACTGGCTGGCTGGATCCTCCTTGGACAGGCTCTTACTCCCAGGGAAATTGCAGGCTGTTTACTGATGTTCGGAGCTATCATTCTGGCACAGGTTTCCCCGGCTTTGAAGAAAACTTCCGAAACAGAGTCTTTTTAGGTACATTCCGAAAAAACATTTTTTATTAGAACAGCTAAGGCTGGTGTAATTTCCACAGATTTTTCTGTCCGCAAATTACGCCAGCCTTTTTCCATTGATTGATTCCTCAATAAAATTTCCGCCGACTCATCCTGTGGGATTTTTCCGGTTATCCGCCGGATGATGCAGCAGGATTTTCTCCAGCTCCCAGGTGCTGTCCGCTGTCTGTACGGCGCCTGCCCCCAAAAGCTCTTCCCGGGTCCCGTACCCATAAGTCACTCCAATGCAGGAAAGTCCTGTCTCTTTTGCGCCAAGAACATCGTAATGCCGGTCACCTACCATAATGACCTGATCTCTTTTATCCCCATATCCCATTTCCCCCAGTACCTGAAGGATTACCTCTGCCTTTGTCATTTTGGGCCGGCTGATATCGCTGCCTCTGATAACGTCAAAATATGTATCCAGATGAAAATGCTCTAAAACGATCTTTACCATTGGATCCGGTTTAGAAGAAGCTACCGCCAGAATAAGCCCCTGCTTTTTCAGAGCTCCCAGCACTTCCTCTACTCCGGGATATGGCTTATTTTCAAAAATTCCTGTGACATTATAGCGTTCTCGATAATACTGAACGGCTTCTTTTGCCTCCTCCTCACAAAACCCGGCATACACCATAAACTGTTCCAGAAGAGGCGGGCCAACAAAAACTTCCAGTTTCTTCAGATCTTCTCCAAGCTCCGGCTTTCCCATTTTCTCCAGGGCATATTGTACAGATTTCGTAATACCCTCTCCTGAGGCCGTCAGTGTTCCATCAAGATCAAATAATATTCCTTGGTAATTCATTTTCCTACTCCTGTCTCAATTTATCGATCAGTTTCAATATTTTGTCTTTTGTCATATTGGGATAATGGACTTTATCCACGTAAATATTAGGAGAAGTGCTGCACTTTTTCAGACAATTCCGGGTGGTCAGGAGAAACCTTTTATCTTTAGACAATCCCTCTTTATCTGTCTGCAGCTTTTCTTTTACAGCTGCCAGAATCTCCAGACTGTCTTTTCTTTGGCATCGTTCCCCTGTGCACAAAAGAATCTCATGGACATATGGTGCAGATTTTAAACTGGGATACAGTTTTATGATACAGGCCAGCATACTTTCTTTGATTCCTATCTTTTCTGCTGCTATGCTGCAAGCCTCTGCAGGGATCCATCCTTCTGTCTCCTGGATTTCCCGAAGCATAGCTGTAAGGTTTTCCTGGGATTCTGCCTCTTTCTGACCGGCATAGTATTCTATGATTTCTCTTACTTCTGTTTCCTTTTTCATTGAACTTCCTCCTTTTCCAGGAAGACAAACTCTCTCTCAGAGGAATATTCTTCCCGGAATACATAGTTTAAGCTATGGAAATTTTTAATTTCTTCCGGCTCTTCGATCTGATTTTCTGAAAGCCAGCGGACCATTTCTCCTCTGGCCATTTTTGCTTTCGTGGCTTTTACTTTGATCTTTCCCTGAATATGTTCCCCGAAAATGCAGGTGATATACCGAACATCTTTCTCCAGATATTTTTCTATGGCTTTGCTGTACTCCTTAGATGCCAGATTCAGGATTGTCCGGTCCTCTCTTGTCAGCTCCCGATACAATCTGTCTCCCCAAAAGCTATACAGGTCTTTGTGTTCTCCTATCTGCAGCTTTGCCTGCATTTCCAGCCGATAGGGGATTACCCCGTCCTGGGGCCGCAGGATCCCGTATAGTCCGGAAAGGATTCGGAGATGTTCCTTCACATACGCCCATTGGCTGTCTGTAAAGACCTGAGGCGCCATATACTGATACTGGATTCCTTCATAGGCGATCACCGCCCCTGTCAGATTCTTATCCATCTCATAGAGCCGCAGACGCTCCTGATTCTCTCTTGCGATCTTTTCATTGCAGCTCCACAGTACTTTCAAATCTTCAAACTCCATTTGTTTCATCTGTTCTCTCAGACAGCATGCTTCCCGATAGAATACAGGCCTTGTAATCTCGAAAACCTCTTCTTCCTTCCGCTGCATCTTTTTTGCCGGTGATATAATGATCTTCATAACACATTCTCCAAATCAAATCCTCTCTGGATAAAAACGGGCATGCTATTGTCCAGAAAGGCTATGTATTTATTTCTTATTCAGGTATTTTATCATGTTCTCTTTCCTTCGTCACTCCTTTTTTCGCTGATAGACTTTCTTCTCCATTCATGATAAGATAAGCCTGAAAATATATTTTTTCTGTACGAATATATTTCAGGCAGTCTCTTCCAAGATCGTGATCTGGGGAGGATATTTTAATGAAAGGAAAGATTTCTTTATGATAAAAGCAGTTATTTTTGATATGGATGGTGTCCTTTTTGACACAGAAAGACTTATGAAAGAAGGGTGGATGAAAGCTGGCAGAGAAATGGGCTTTACCATCACCGAGGAACAGCTGCGTCAGATGAGAGGAAGCTCCAGAGACAGAAGCGCCGCCCTATTCCAAAAATGGTATAATGGTACGGTAGATTATGATAAAGGGCGGCAGATCCGCAGCCAGTATACACAAGAATATATACTTAAATATTCTGTTCCGGAAAAGAAAGGTTTAAAGGAGCTGCTGGCCTTTTTGAAGGAAGAAGGGCTTCCTGCCGCCGTGGCTACCTCCACAGACCGCCGTACAGCTTCCCGTTACTGGGATCTGGCAGAAATCACTTCTTTTATCACCGCATCCGTATGTGGAAATGAAGTGACGTCCTGTAAGCCGGAGCCGGATATTTTTCTTAAAGCTGCCCATGCCCTTCAGATTGCTCCTGAGCACTGCCTGATCGTGGAGGACAGCATCAACGGCCTGAAAGCTGCAAGAGCCGCCGGCGGCATCTCCTGTATGGTGCCTGATCTGACGCCTTACACAGAAGAGCTTCGTCCATTTTGTGACTATGTCTGCGGGGATCTTTCTCAGATAATCTCTCTTATTAAAAAGATCAATCATAAGTAAGCAAAAAAGGAAGCGGCTCCTCTCTGATCTTAAAGAAAAGGGCGGCTTCCTTTTTTCAGATTACTTTTCTCTGTTTGTTTTTGCCAGTTCCATGATCTCGTTATACTTACTCATAATATAGCCAAAATTCTTCCTTTTATGGGGAAGAAGACAGTCTGTACAATCCTTTACTCCTTTTTCTGTATACTTAAAATTTCCTCCGCATTTATCACCCAGAGCATACAGAGGACAGTAACAGAACAGACAGTTAAAGTTTTCCGGATCATTTGTTTTATGGCAGGGGAAATATTCACACTCTTTATGGCTGAAAAAAGAATATTTTTTCCCTTCCCAATAAGGTTTTTCTTCGCTCATAGCTATTCTCCTTTATATTTGCTGCTATA
>UQSX01000045.1 GCA_900543715.1 uncultured Blautia sp.
AGAAACTTCCGTTTGGTATTTGCCAGATCGGTAAATCTTTCAGAAATGAGATCACTCCCGGAAACTTTACTTTCCGTACCCGTGAATTTGAGCAGATGGAGCTGGAGTTCTTCTGTAAACCGGACACAGACCTGGAGTGGTTTGCTTACTGGAAACAGTTCTGTCTGGACTGGTTATACAGCCTGGGACTGAAGAAAGAAGAAGTCCGCTATCGTGACCATGATAAAGAAGAGCTGAGCTTCTACAGCAAGGCAACTACGGACGTAGAATTCCTCTTCCCCTTTGGCTGGGGCGAGCTGTGGGGAATCGCAGACAGAACGGATTATGACCTGTCCCGCCATCAGGAAGTATCCGGACAGGACCTGACTTACTTTGACGATGAGACAAAAGAAAAATATGTTCCTTACGTAATCGAGCCCTCACTGGGAGCTGACCGTATGGTTTTGGCTTTCCTCTGCAGTGCTTATGATGAAGAGGTTCTGGATGCAGAGAAGAACGATGTGCGTACAGTGCTTCATTTCCACCCGGCTCTGGCACCAGTAAAGATTGGTGTGCTTCCTCTTTCCAAAAAGCTGGCAGAAGGTGCTCAGAAAGTTTATCAGCAGCTTTCCAAGAAATATAACTGTGAATATGACGACAGAGGAAACATTGGAAAACGGTATCGCCGTCAGGATGAAATTGGTACTCCTTTCTGCATTACTTATGACTTTGACTCAGAAAATGACGGGGCAGTTACCGTAAGAGACCGTGATACTATGGAACAGGAAAGAGTAAAGATTGAAGATCTGAAAGCTTATTTCGAAGAGAAATTTGATTTTTAATTCCAGGGGCAGATATATGTCCCAGAGGAATATCTGACTCCGGCAGCAGGGCCTGGAACGGCAGATTTACTGCCGGAGCCACAGGCTGACAGAAAAGGAAAAGACAGCAGAACCAGAGGATAAGAAACTCTGGTTCTTTTTTATTCTATAGGGAAGTCTATTGGACTGCCCTATAGAATAAAAAAGCCCTCCGGGCAGGAGAAAAGAAGGAGAATGAAAATGGACGAAAGAGAAGAGCTCCTAAGGAGAGACAGGGAAAGAGAGAAGAGACGTGAGCAGCGAAGGCTGGAGAGGGAGAAGGAACTGAAAAAACGGATGATGATCGGCGCAGGAGGGCTGGCGGCTCTGGTGGTAGTATTGATCATCAGTATCGCTGTGGGAATGAATGTTTCAAAAAGGGCGAAAGCAGAAGCGGCAAAAGAAAAAGCAGAGCAGGAAAGGCTGGCTCTTGAAAAGGAGCAGGAGAACAATACCATAGAGCTGCTGGCCGTAGGAGACAATATTGCCCATCAGACCATCCGGGAAGTAGGCATGAGCGAAGAGGGGCCCTGGAATTATGATTCTGTTTATCAGTATGTAAAAGAAGATGTAGAGGCAGCGGACCTGGCTCTGGTCACACAGGAAACAATTTTTGTGGAAGACCGTGAGGATGTTTCCGGCTATCCGACCTTCGGCACCCCGCCGGAATTCGGTGATGCTTTGGTAAACACCGGGTTTGATGTGATCGCAAGTGCTACCAATCACGCTTTGGATAAAGGTACGGACTCCATAGAATATACCCTGAATTGGTGGGAAGAGAATTATCCGGATATCTCTGTGCTGGGGCTTCATGAAAGCGAAGAGGATGCAGAAGAAATTCCGATTATTACCTGTAAGGATCTGAAGCTGGCTGTGCTGGACTATACATACAGCCTGAATGGCCTGGAGCTTCCATCAGATCAGGAATATATGGTGGACGTTTTTGATGAGGAGAAGGCAAGAGAAGATATCCGCCAGGCAAAAGAACTGGCAGATGTAGTAATTGTGGTCATGCATGTAGGCGTGGAATATGATCAGGATGTAGACGAGGAAACCAGGGAATGGACGGATATTTTCCTGGAAGAGGGGGTAGACATTGTTATCGGTTCCCATCCTCACGTGGTCCGTACCATGGAGACTCTTACCGGGGAGGACGGACATAAAATGCTGGTATATTATTCCCTGGGAAATTTCACTTCTACACAGACAGATCTTCCCAGCCTTATGGGAGCTATGGCAAAGATCACCGTAAGAAAAAACATTGAAACGGGAGAGATTGAAATACCGGAACATGAATTTATACCGCTGCTCATGTATTATAATAAAGAAATTCCGCAGGCAGCCATTTATAAACTGGAAGACTATCCTCAGGAACTTATAGAAGAACACTTTGTATATCAAAAAAATCCTTCAGAGTTTTCCCTGGAATATTATCAGGAGCTTTTCGAGGAAACTAAGGCTAAGGGAAATGACGAAGATATCTGAATTTTCTAAATTGTGTAAAATGCACAAACAAATATAAAATTTAAGGAAAACAATGTGCAAAAAATCCATGTCGCTATTGCTGGCATGGATTTTATTTGTTATAATATTCACCATAAGGCCGCAGCCAGCGGTATGCTGAGTCAAAAGGAGGAGAAGACATCATGGCAAAAAAAAGAAATATTATCGTAGGACAGTCCGGCGGACCAACCGCTGTGATCAATTCAAGCCTTGCAGGAGTATATAAAAACGCCATAGAGCGTGGATTTGATAAAGTATATGGCATGCTCCATGGAATCCAGGGGCTTTTAGACGAGCAGTATGTAGACCTTTCCACCCAGATCCATTCAGAACTGGATATCGAGCTTTTAAAAAGAACTCCGTCCGCATTCCTGGGTTCCTGCCGTTTCAAACTTCCGGAAATCCATGCGGACAAGGATATTTATGAAAAAATCTTTCAGATTTTAAATAAACTGGATATTGACACTTTTATTTATATCGGGGGCAATGATTCCATGGATACCATTAAGAAACTGTCAGATTATGCGATCCTTACAGGACAGCCTCAGAAATTCCTGGGAGTGCCCAAGACTATAGATAATGATCTGGCTCTTACAGACCATACGCCGGGGTTCGGAAGTGCAGCAAAGTATATCGGAGCATCTACGAAAGAAGTGATCCGCGACGCCCAGGGCCTGACTTATAAAAAGAATATGATCACCATTATGGAGATCATGGGAAGAAATGCAGGATGGCTTACAGGCGCAACAGCTCTGGCAAAATCAGAGGACTGCGACGGACCGGACCTGATCTATCTGCCGGAAGTTCCTTTTGATATTGATAAATTCCTGAAGAAAGTGAAAGAACTGCTGGGTAAAAAATCTTCTATCGTCATCGTAGTCTCCGAGGGAATCAAGCTGGCAGACGGAAGATATGTGTGCGAACTGGGCAATGTGGGAGACTATGTAGACGCCTTTGGACATAAACAGCTTCAGGGAACTGCCACTTATCTGGCTAACTTCCTGGCAGCAGAGTGCGGCTGCAAAACAAGAGCGGTAGAACTTTCCACCCTTCAGCGAAGCGCTTCCCATATGGCTTCCAGAGTGGATATTGACGAGGCGTTCATGGTAGGAGGAGCAGCAGTAAAGGCAGCCGATGAGGGAGATACAGGAAAGATGGTGGTCATTGACCGTATTTCTGACGATCCATATATGAGTGCAACAGGCATCTATGATGTACACAGAATTGCCAATGAGGAAAAGCTGGTTCCCCGTTCCTGGATGAACAAAGAAGCCAACAATGTGACAAAAGATTTTGTAGATTATATCAAACCTCTGATCCAGGGAGATTATCCGCCTATCATGGTAAATGGTCTGCCAAGACATCTGGTGCTGAAAATGAAGAGAAAATAAGGAAAACTTCGAAAAACTTGCTTGACTATCAGAGGTCTTATGTTAAAATAATACTGTGCAGGCAAACTCTGCCTGCACCGGGGAAAATATATTATGAACAGTATATTTTCTAGTATCTACTTTTAGGAGGAATGTTCAAATGGCAAAATGGGTTTACTTATTTAGTGAAGGAAACGCCAACATGAGAGAACTCCTGGGTGGAAAGGGCGCCAACCTGGCCGAGATGACCAACTTAGGCATGCCGATTCCTCAGGGATTCACAGTAACAACAGAAGCTTGCACAGACTACTACAACAACGGCAAGAAGATTTCTGAAGAGATTCAGGGACAGATTTTTGATGCGTTAGCAGAGCTGGAAGAAATCCAGGGCAAAAAATTCGGTGACACAGAGGATCCGTTGCTGGTTTCTGTTCGTTCCGGAGCAAGAGCTTCCATGCCTGGTATGATGGATACTATCCTGAACCTGGGTCTGAACGATGTGGCAGTTGAAGGCTTTGCTAAAAAGACAGGCAATCCAAGATTCGCATATGATTCTTACAGACGTTTTATCCAGATGTATTCTGACGTAGTAATGGAAGTTCCTAAATCTTTCTTCGAGAAGATCATCGACGAAGTAAAAGAAGCTAAGGGCGTTCACTACGATACAGAATTAACTGTAGATGATTTAAAAGAGTTAGTTAAGAGATTCAAAGCTGTTTACTCTGAAGAGATGAACGGCGAAGAATTCCCACAGGATCCTAAGGAGCAGTTAATGGGAGCAGTAAAAGCTGTATTCCGTTCCTGGGACAACCCACGTGCTATCGTATACCGTCGTATGAACGATATTCCAGGCGACTGGGGTACTGCTGTAAACGTACAGGCTATGGTATTCGGTAACATGGGCGAAACATCAGGTACAGGTGTTGCATTTACACGTAACCCATCTACCGGTGAAAAAGGTATCTACGGTGAATACCTGATCAACGCTCAGGGTGAAGACGTAGTTGCCGGTGTTCGTACACCTCAGCCGATCAGCAAATTAGCTGAAGACCTTCCAAAATGCTACAAACAGTTCATGGAACTGGCTATGAAGCTGGAGAACCACTACCGCGATATGCAGGATATGGAGTTCACCATCCAGGAAGGTAAATTATACTTCTTACAGACACGTAACGGAAAGAGAACAGCTCCGGCTGCTATCCAGATCGCCTGCGACCTGGTAGACGAAGGTATGATCACACCGGAAGAAGCTGTTTGCCGTATCGAAGCAAAATCTCTGGATCAGTTACTGCATCCAACCTTTGACGCTGAGTCTCTGAAAGCAGGAGAAGTGATCGGTTCTGCTCTTCCAGCATCTCCAGGTGCTGCTGCAGGTAAAGTTTACTTTACAGCTGAAGAAGCAAAAGCTGCTCACGAAGCAGGAGAAAGAGTTGTTCTGGTTCGTCTTGAGACATCTCCGGAAGATATCGAAGGTATGCATGCTTCCGAAGGTATCCTGACAGTCCGCGGCGGTATGACATCTCACGCAGCTGTTGTTGCCCGTGGCATGGGAACCTGCTGTGTATCCGGATGCGGCGAGATCAAGATCAACGAAGAAGAGAAATGGTTTACATTAGGCGGATATACTTTCCATGAAGGAGATTACATTTCCTTAGATGGTACAACAGGTAAGATCTACAAAGGCGATATCAAGACTGTAGAAGCTTCTGTAGGCGGAAACTTTGGCCGTATCATGAGATGGGCTGACCAGTTCCGTAAATTACAGGTTCGTACAAATGCCGATACACCTGCTGACACAGAGAACGCTGTTAAATTAGGCGCTGAAGGTATCGGACTTTGCCGTACAGAGCATATGTTCTTCAACGAAGACCGTATTCCGAAGATCCGTAAGATGATCCTTTCTGATACAGTAGAGCAGAGAGAAGAAGCTCTTAACGAGCTGATCCCATTCCAGAAAGAAGACTTCAAAGCTATGTACAAAGCTCTGAAGGGTCGTCCAATGACCGTTCGTTACCTGGATCCGCCTCTGCATGAGTTCGTTCCTACAGATCCTGATGATATTGCAGCTCTGGCAAAAGACATGGGTCTTACAGCAGAAGAAGTACAGGCTCGCTGCGATGAACTCCATGAGTTCAACCCAATGATGGGACATCGTGGATGCCGTCTGGCCGTAACATATCCAGAAATTGCTAAGATGCAGACAAGAGCTGTCATCGAAGCTGCTATCGAAGTAAAGGATGAAATGGGCTATGACATCGTTCCTGAGATCATGATCCCATTAGTAGGCGAGAAGAAAGAGCTGAAATATGTAAAAGATGTTGTAGTTGCTACAGCAGAAGAAGTTATGAAGGAAAAAGGCGAGTACATCAACTACCATGTTGGTACTATGATCGAGATTCCTCGTGCAGCTCTGACAGCAGATGAAATTGCTGAAGAAGCTGAGTTCTTCTCCTTCGGTACAAACGACTTAACACAGATGACCTTCGGATTCTCCCGTGACGACGCTGGTAAATTCTTAGGTTCCTACTATGAGAACAAGATTTACGAGTCTGACCCATTTGCAAAACTGGATCAGAAGGGCGTTGGCCAGCTGGTTAAGATGGCAGCAGAAAAAGGACGTTCTACAAACCCAACTCTGAAGATGGGTATCTGTGGAGAGCACGGCGGAGATCCTTCTTCCGTAGAGTTCTGCCACAAAGTAGGTCTGAACTATGTTTCCTGCTCACCATTCCGTGTGCCGATCGCAAGACTGGCAGCCGCTCAGGCAGCACTGAACAACAAATAAGAAATTTCTGAATAGAAAATATATTGTCCAAGCATAAAAAATGCCTTATCTCTGATATTTTGTCAGAGATAAGGCATTTTTCTCATGGGGAAAAAAGATGGATTATCAACAGATTTCCCGGGCACACTATAGAAAAACAAAGGGGTATGTTATGAAGGAAAATGAAACTTTTGACAGAACAGTCAGAGAAATTCTGGCTTCGGCCCTGAACGGCTTCGTATTGTGGGTCTTGTCTGAAGCCTGCCGTAATGGAATACAGCGAGTATATTTTCTTGCCCGGGATGGCTATCTCATGTACCGATGTGCACAGATATATGTGAACAAGCTTCAGCTTCCTGTGGAATGCAGATATTTATACTGCTCCCGGCACTCTCTGCGGCTGCCTCTATATCACAGAGATATGGAGACTGGGCTGGACTATATCTGCCGGGGCGGGACGGAGGTTACTTTGGAGAAAATACTTAAGCGCTCCGGCATTACAGAGGCAGAGAGAAAAAAAACACTGAAACTGCTGGAGCTGACTGAAGAAAAAGACCTCATCCTGCCTTATCCATATTTAAAGGAAATCAAACAGAAACTGAAAGGCTGTCCTTTTTTTCTGAAAGCGATGGAGGTAAACTCCAGGAAAAAACTTTCTCCTCTTCTGGCTTATCTGGAACAGGAAGGTCTCCTGGAAGAGATCCCCATGGCACTGGCAGACAGCGGATGGACAGGGTCCATGCAGAAAGAAATCAATCAGGCCCTTAAAATGCTGGGGAAAAATGGAGAGCTGTCAGGATATTACTGGGGACTTTATGAGCTGCCGAAAGGCGTGAAAAGGGAAAACTATCACTGCTATTATTTTTCTCCGGAAAAAAGTCTGAAGAAAAAAGTCTGTTTCAGTAACAGCCTTTTTGAGAGCATTTTCAGCGCACCTCATGGGATGACAACGGGATATGAGAAAAAGAATGGAAGCTGGGAGCCTGTATGTGGACCGGGAAATGAGAAGAGGAGAAAATTTATGGAAAAACTGGAGCCTATCCTTTTGGAGTATGCAGGAAACCAGGCAGAAACAATAGTGGATCCAGAAAATTTATTTATAGAAAAATTTATAAGAGAGCCCAGCAGAAAACTGGAGCGGTTTATGAGCAGGCCCACTTTCCAGGAAGCAGAGATTTTTGGAAATCTTCCCTTTTCAGATGATATTTTTGACACAGAGGAACAGATGACAGCAGTAAAACTGACAGAAGAAGAGCTGAAAGCAAACCATGCCTGGAATAAGATCTGCCGGATGAGCGGCTTTGGGCCGGGATATGTGAAAGAAAGTCCCTGGTATGAGGGCAGTGCTGTACTGTATGGAAAAAGGCCGGGGTATCATATATTTATGTACCATTTATATAAGTATCTGTTGTATTTAAAGAAAGAGACGGATTATAAATATAGAGAAAAGAAAAACTGTTCCAGCCGGAAAAGAATCTCCGGATTTATCAGATAGGCCCCCTGTCTGATAAATCCAGTTTCCGGGGAACAGTTTTTGAAGGTTTTCACTATTTTTTTGAAACGTTCTGCTTTTTCTCTTCCTTAGGAAGGATGATATTCAGAAGAATGGCCACAATCGTTGCCAGAACTACAGGTGAAGATCCGAAGATCGTGGTTACCCAGTCTGGAAAAGCGCTTAAAGAAGCAGAAGCCTGGGTAACACCCATTCCCAGAGCTACAGACAGACCTACAATAGAGGTGTTTCTGTAGTTCATTTCCTGCTGCATAACCAGCTTGATACCCGTCATGGCAATGGAAGCAAATACAGAAATCGTAGCGCCTCCCAGTACGCACTGAGGAATCGTGGTAAGCAGGGCGGAAAATTTTGGAACCAGTCCTGCAATGATCAGGACTACAGCCGCAAGGCCCAGTACACACCGGTTGATAACTTTTGTGGTAGTGACAATACCTACGTTCTGACTGTAGGTTGCTGTGGGCAGACCGCCAAATACAGCGCCGATAATATTTTCAATACCGTACATAAGAATACCGCCCTGGAGCTCTTTGGTAGTAGGCTCCCGGTCCATACTTCCTACAGTAGTGGCTGACAGATCGCCGATCGCCTGTATAGAGTTAATGGCAAATAATACGCCGATGGCAACACAGGCAGAAGGCTCAAAACGGACGCCGAAATACAGCGGCTGAGGAAGCTGGAAAATCCCTGAAGAGGCAATACCGGAAAAATCGATCATGCCGAAACATGCCGCCAGAATATAACCGGCAATAATACCGACGAGGATGGAGGCAAGCTTTAAGAAGCCCTTGGCAAAATGATTCAGTCCGGTTACAACTGCCAGAGTAAAAATGGCAACCAGCCAGTTCTGCCAGGAACCGTAGTTCTCACTGGAAGCTCCGCCGGCCATATAGTTGACGGCTGTGGGATACAGGGAAAGACCAATAGTAAAAACTACAGTTCCGGTGATGATAGGCGGAAAAAGCACACGGATCTTTTTGACGGTAAGGCCTACGATGATTGCAATGATACCGCCCATGATCTGTGCGCCCAAGATAGTGCCTACATCATATTGACCGGCAATAGCCTGCATACTGGGCACGTAGGCGAAACTGATTCCCATGATTACCGGAAGCTTCGCTCCCAGCTGGAAATTTTTGCCTTTGATAATGGGAAAAAGCTGGAGAAGGGTGCTGATGGCAGAGACAAACAGAGCCGCCTGGATCAGAACTACCCGGTCTTTAGCGTTCAGACCTGCTACTCCAGAGACAATAATGGCTGGAGTTACACAGCCCACGATCATGGCTACTACATGCTGAAGAGCCAGGGGAAGGGCCTGGCTCAATTCCGGCACTCCATCCATTTCAAAAATAGAAGCTTTGGCTTTTGACATAAGTAAAATCCTCCTGGGTAATATATGATTTTAATACCTTTTTTACTTTACACAATGTTGCATAGAGTTGTAAAGAGAAAGATATCAAAAAAGAGAGATTCTTGCCGGAATTTTGGAGATTTGTGAAATTTGTTTAAATGCCGGGAAGATCTGGGAAATAGAGTTTTTCCTTTACAGTTTCCGGTGTTTTCGCTATGATTATAACAGATATTTCAACTTTAGAGCTGAGAAAGGCGGTAAATTATGGAAAATACAGAAATCCTGGCCATTTACGGAACAGAATATAAGGAAATGACAAAGAAACTTTTAGAGGAGGCAGATCTGGCTTCGCGGATACCGGATAAAGAATGCCATATCGGTATTAAACCTAACCTGGTTTCCCCTTCAGAGCCTTCCTGGGGAGCGACCACTCATCCGGAAATCGTAGGGGGGATCATTGAATATCTCCAGGAACGTGGATTTATGGATCTTGTAATGCTGGAAGGCTCCTGGGTAGGAGATAAGACAGAGGACACTGCAAGGCTTTGCGGCTATTATGATCTTTCAGAAAAATACGGCGTAGAATTTCTGGACATGCAGAAAGACAATTATGAAACTTATGACTGCGAAGGAATGGAACTGAAGATCTGCGATGAGGCGAAAAAACTGGATTTTCTGATCAATGTGCCAGTGATGAAAGGCCACTGCCAGACAAAGATCACCTGTGCTCTGAAAAATATGAAAGGACTGATCCCCAATTCTGAGAAACGCCGGTTCCATTCCATGGGGCTGCACAAGCCTATTGCCCATCTGGCAACAGGAATCCATCAGGACTTTATTGTAGTAGATAATATCTGCGGAGACTGGGACTTTGAAGACGGAGGGAATCCAGTGGTGATGAACCGTATCATGGCTGCCGCAGATCCGGTATTGTGCGACGCTTATGCAGCTCATCTCATGGGATATGAGCTGGAAGAGATCCCCTATATCCAGATGGCCGCAGACCTGGGCGCCGGCCTTGAAGATTGGAAACTGGCAGAGTTCCGGGAACTGAATCTTCCCAGGGAAAAAGCCATACTGCCGAAAGAGAGAAAAATCGTGGAGCTTCAGGATGCCGTAGAGGAAGTAGAGTCCTGCAGCGCCTGCTACGGGTACCTGATACCGGCTCTTCAGAGACTGAAAGAAGAAGGACTGCTGAAGGACTTGAAGGTGAAAATCTGTATCGGTCAGGGCTTCAGAGGGAAGAGCGGAGAACTGGGGATCGGACAGTGTACCAGAAAGTTCCATCACTTTCTGAAAGGGTGTCCGCCTACAGAAGAGGAGATATATGAGTTTTTGAAGGGGTATCTCCTGCAAGGAGGCAAAATATAAAATACATTGATTTTTTCGCTTTGGTGATAGGATTTTTGGCGTTTGAAAATATGAGAAAATTACAGTATTCTTAACGCATTTGAAGGCAGAGTATATGTCAATTTTAGTAGAAAAAGGGATTGTTTTTTACATATATTAAATATATAATAGATAGGATAGTATACGGAAAAGACGAGGGAAAGATTATGCTTTATGACTATTTAATAGTGGGCGGAGGATTATTTGGCTCAGTTTTTGCTTATGAAGCGAAAAAAAGAGGGAAAAAATGTCTTGTAATAGATAAAAGAGAACATATTGCAGGAAATATTTTTACAGAAGAAATAGAAGGGATTCAGGTTCATAAGTATGGAGCGCATATTTTTCACACTTCTAATAAACAAGTCTGGGAGTATATGAACCAATTTGCAGAATTTAATCATTATGTCAATTCACCTATTGCAGTATATAAAGATGAAGTATATAACCTGCCTTTTAATATGAACACATTCAGCAAAATGTGGGGAATAAAAAGGCCGGAAGAGGCCCAGCACATCATAAATGAGCAGATCAGCGCTCTGGGAATAGAGGAACCTTCAAATTTAGAAGAACAAGCCCTTGTGTTAGTGGGGAAGGATATATACGAAAAGTTAGTGAAAGGATATACAGAAAAGCAATGGGGACGTCCCTGCAAGGAGCTGCCTGCCTTCATCATAAAAAGGCTGCCTATTCGGTTTATTTATGACAATAATTATTTTAATGACAGATACCAGGGAATACCGATAGGTGGCTATACTCAGATCGTGAAAAAAATGTTGGAAGGCGTAGAGGTAAAACTTGGTACAGACTATTTTGAATTTATAAAAGAGAATAAAGATATTGCCGAGAAAACAGTTTTTACTGGTATGATAGATGAATATTTTCAGTATGCGCTGGGCGTTTTAGAGTATCGGACGGTACGGTTTGAGACAGAGATTTTGGATACGAAAAATTATCAGGGCAATGCAGTGGTAAATTATACCGATGGCGAAGTACCCTATACACGGATTATAGAACACAAACACTTTGAGTTTGGACAGCAGGAGAAGACCGTGATTTCCAAAGAATATTCATTGGAATGGAAACAGGGAATGGAACCTTATTATCCAGTTAATAATGAGAAAAACAATTTTTTATATGAAGAATATAAAAAGCTGGCTTCAAAAGAATCCAGAGTGATTTTTGGGGGAAGACTGGGAAGCTACCGATATTATGATATGGATAAAGTAGTGGAACAGGCATTGAAGCTTGCTGAAGCGGAATTATCATAAAATAACGATTGGGAAGAAGGAAGTATGAAAGAACAGAAGAAGTTGTTGGATTTACAATGGGTCAGAAGAGCTTTATGTCTGGCAATATGTGACTCAATAATTGTTATAGGCTCTTCAATATTTGCTTTAATGGTGAGATTCGATTTTATATATGCAGAAATTCCTCCGGTCTATTTGGAGAATATGTATACATATATGCCAATTCACGTGATCGTGACATTGCTCATCTTTTATTTTTCCAGAATGTACCATAGTTTATGGAAATTTGTAGGGGTTCATGAGATCGGTTACTTATTGATCGGAAATGGACTTTCCTTTGTGGCGCAGATCATTGGAATGAGTCTTCTTCATTTTTCTATGCCCACTGGATTCCATTTTATTCAGATTATTTTGCAGGCACTTTTAGTATCCTCTTTGAGATTTTCATATCGTTTTCTTCGTTACTTAAAAGGCGTGAAGGAACAGAAACTTTCTGCTTTTAATGAATGGAAAAATGTTATGGTCATCGGTGCGGGTGAGGCAGGAAAAACCATTATTGAGGAGATTGTAGACAGCAAATTGTTAACTATGAAGGTTTGCTGTGTAATAGATGATGATCAGAATAAACTTGGACGTTACATAAATGGAATTCCTATTGTAGGAAACCGGAACGCTATCCAGCAGAATGTAGAGAAATATAAAATAGATACGATTATTTTGGCTATGCCTTCTGTGCCTTTGCAGGAAAGAAAAAATATTCTGGAAATATGCAAAATGACACGCTGCGAATTAAAAACTCTGCCGGGAATGTATCAGATCCTGGACGGAGAGGTAAAAGTAAGCCAACTTCGTGATGTGGAAATTGCAGATTTATTAGGCAGGGAACCTATACAGGTAAATCTGGAAGAGATTATGGGATATGTAACAAATCAGGTGGTGATGGTGACCGGAGGAGGAGGCTCTATAGGAAGCGAGCTCTGCCGCCAAATAGCAGGATATAAACCTAAACAACTGATTATTTTTGATATATATGAAAATAATGCATATGAAATCCAGCAAGAATTAATTCGTCATTATCCGGATTTGAATTTGGAGGTGCTTATCGGGTCAGTTCGGAATACTCATCGCGTAAATACAGTATTTGAAAAATATCGTCCGGATATTGTATATCATGCTGCTGCTCATAAGCACGTACCTTTGATGGAAGTCAGCCCAAATGAGGCTATTAAAAATAATGTGTTTGGTACATATAAGACAGCAAAAGCAGCCAGTGACTATGGAGTGAAGCGTTTTGTCCTTATTTCTACTGATAAGGCAGTTAATCCGACCAATATTATGGGAGCTTCAAAGCGGTTATGTGAAATGATTGTTCAGAGCCTCAATCGTATTTCTGATACTGAATTTGTAGCGGTGCGTTTTGGAAATGTTTTGGGAAGCAACGGAAGCGTTATTCCTTTGTTTAAAAAACAGATTGCAGAAGGCGGTCCGGTTACAGTGACAGATAAGAATATTATTCGCTATTTTATGACAATACCTGAAGCAGTTTCTTTGGTACTTCAGGCGGGAGCCTATGCAAAGGGAGGAGAAATTTTTGTCTTAGAGATGGGAGAACCTGTAAAAATTGATGATATGGCCAGAAACCTTATCCGCTTGTCCGGCTATACACCAGATGTAGATATTAAGATTGAGTATACAGGACTTCGACCGGGAGAAAAACTTTATGAAGAGTTGTTAATGGCGGAAGAAGGATTGAAGGAAACAGCAAATAAACTGATCCACATTGGTAAACCCATTGAGGTGGATGAAGAAAAATTTTTTGCCCAATTAGAAGAATTGAAGGAAGCCTGCTATATGGATGATGAAAAAATTAAAGAAAAGGTACAAGCGATTGTTCCTACATACCATATGCATCAATAAAAAATAAGAGGGGATTTAATTATGAAGAAGTTAGAGATTCCGTTTTCACCGCCTGATATTACAGAAGAAGAAATTAAAGAGGTTGTAGATACCTTAAAAAGTGGGTGGATCACCACAGGACCTAAAACAAAGCTGTTTGAAAAACAGATCGCTGAGTTTTGCCATACCAGTAAGGCAGTATGTCTAAATTCTGCTACAGCATGTATGGAAATGGCATTGCGAGTTTTGGGAATTGGACCAGGGGATGAAGTAATTACGACAGCATATACATATACAGCCACAGCTAGTGTGGTATGCCATGTGGGAGCAAAGCTGGTGTTAGTAGATACCGGGAAAAATTCCTATGAGATGGATTTTGAAAAAGTAGAGCAAGCTGTTACAGAGAAAACAAAAGCGATCATTTCTGTGGATCTGGCAGGAGTTATAGGCAATTATAAAAAACTTTTTGAGATTGCGGATAGAAAGAAAACTATATTTCAGCCGGCAAATAAAATCCAAAGACAGTTGGGAAGAATCGCAATCTTGGCGGATGGTGCTCATGCCTTTGGCGCTCAGCAAAAGGGGAAGCGCTGCGGGGAAATTGCAGATTTTACAAGCTTTTCTTTTCATGCAGTGAAAAATCTGACTACAGCGGAAGGGGGAGCTTTGGTTTGGAGAGATATCCAGGGAATCGATAATGAGGAACTGTATAAACAGTTTATGCTTTTGTCTCTTCACGGACAGTCTAAAGATGCTTTGGCAAAGACACAGCTGGGAGCTTGGGAATACGATATTGCGGCGCCATATTTTAAGTGTAATATGACAGATATTATGGCTTCTCTGGGAATTGCCCAGCTTAGGCGTTATCCGAAACTTCTGATGCGGAGAAGGAAAATTATAGAGAAATATAATGAAGGATTAAAGTCGGAAGAGGTAACTGTTCTCCAACATTACGGAGAAGATTATAGCTCCAGCGGGCATTTATACCTGGTACGTCTTATAGGCAAGACGAGAGAAGAATGTAATGAGATTATTACAAAAATGGCAGAAAGAGGTGTAGCAGCAAATGTACACTATAAACCCCTGCCAATGTTAACTGCGTATAAAAATCTCGGATTTTCGATAGAAGACTATCCTAACGCCTATGAATTATTTAGCAATGAGATTACGCTTCCGCTTCATACAAAACTTACTGATGAAGAGGTAGACTATGTGATACAAGTATTTAAAGAATGCATGGGATAGGATAGAAACATGAGAAAATGGAATGAGCTTCCAGAGGATATGCAAGTAGAGGAAGTCAGAAGATATTATGAAATTCTTCAGAAACATAAGACAGAGATCCTGTGGAAAAGAATTTTTGATATTTTGGTATCGGGAATCCTTATCATACTTACTTCGCCGATATTTCTTATTTTAAGTTTACTGATTAAACTAGATTCTAAGGGACCTGTGATTTTCCGCCAGATACGGATCACTGCATATGGGAAAAAATTCAGAATCTGTAAATTCCGTACTATGGTGAACCACGCAGAAAAATTGGGCTCACAAGTGACAACAAAAGGTGATGCCAGGGTAACCAGAATGGGAAAACTGCTGAGAGGCTGCCGATTGGATGAGCTGCCTCAGCTTTTTAATATTTTGGCAGGAGATATGACTTTTGTAGGTACCAGGCCAGAAGTAGAAAAGTATGTAAAGCAATATACAAATGAAATGAAAGCTACTTTGCTTTTACCGGCAGGAGTGACATCCAGAGCAAGTATTGAATATAAAGATGAAGAAAAATTACTTGAAAACGCTGAAAATGCAGACGAAATCTATGTTCAAAATGTGCTGCCTGAAAAAATGAAATATAATTTGAAAGCTATTGAGAACTTTAGCTTTTGGGAAGATATTAAGACAATGTTTGCTACGGTAGTAGCGGTGATAAAGTAGTTGATAAGAGGAATAGGTATGTCTACAGCCGAATTAAAAAATATGGGATATCCTCCCTTTTCAGTTTTAATGTCATTGTATTATAAAGAAAAACCGGAATATTTGGAACAATGCTTAGAAAGTTTACTAAATCAGTCATGTCAGGCACAAGAATGGGTAATTGTAAAAGACGGGCCGCTGGGACAGGATTTAGAGAGTGTGCTGAAAAATTATATAGAAAAGTATCCTGAGCTGATCACAATTGTTACGATAGATAAAAATGTTGGGTTGGGATTGGCTTTGCGTAAGGGGATTCAATTCTGCAAGTATGAATTAATTGCTAGGATGGATACGGATGATATAGCGAGACAGGATCGATTTGAAAAACAGCTTAAAGAGTTTATTGCAGACCCTGAATTAGATATCTGCGGGAGTCATATAAAGGAGTTTGAAGGTGATATAAATAATATCCTTGCAATACGGAAAGTTCCATTGTCCCAAGAAGATATTATAGTATATCAAAAACGGCGAAGCGCTTATAATCATATGACCGTTATGTATAAAAAATCTTCTGTATTAAAAGCAGGAAACTATGAGCATGCCCCTTTAATGGAAGATGATATGCTTTGGACAAGAATGATTTTATCAGGGTGTAAAGGGAAAAATATCGATGATTTTCTTGTTTGGGCAAGAACAGGAAATGCAATGATCGCCAGACGCGGAGGATTTTCTTATTTTAAAAAGTATAGGCGTAGTCGAAAAAAAATTTATGATACAGGATTTATTTCTCGCTGGGATTATATATATACAATTATAATACAGTTTATTGTGGCATTAGTTCCAGGAAGGTTAAGAATGATGATTTTTTTAAAGATGCTGAGGGGTACATGAAAATTACCTTTCGAAATCTAGAATAGGCTAAGCTTAAAAAATATTATATATTCTTTGAGTTTGAAAATTTTGCGATATACAAAGTATTAAAAGATTGAAAGGAAAATATTGATTAATTGTAATCAATTACTGTAAAAATAATGGATAAAATATCGATAATCATTCCTGTATATAATTCAGAGCAGTATCTTAGAAGATGTTTAGATGCTGCGCTTAATCAAACCTATAAAAATATAGAGGTTATTTGTATCGATGATTGTTCTAGAGATGGTTCACAGAAAATTTTACAAGAATATAAAAGAATTTATAAGGAAAAAATTGTTTTAATTGAACACAGTGAAAACAAGGGAGTATCGTTTAGTCGGAATGATGGGATACGAGCTGCAAAAGGAGATTATATTGTTTTTTGCGATTCAGATGACTGGTATGAACTAGATGCGATTGAAAAGATGCATCAAAAAGCTAAAGAAGAGAATGCAGAATTTGTGTTTTCTAACTATTATTTAAATAAAAATGAGCATAGATTGAAGAGAAATGTAATATCTCAATATGAATCTAACCCTATCTCTAGAAGAGAGATTGTAAAGTATATGGATATTAGTAGTTGTGCAAAAATGATTCGAACATCGTTGATAGTATCTAATTCTTTATATTATCCAGTTGATTTAAGAAGATGTGAAGAATATTCTGTTATTCCAGTAGCGGCTTACTTAGCAAAAAAAGTAGTAGCCTTAGATGAATATACATATAATTATTTTCAAAATAAAGGATCAGCATCAAACAAAAAAGAAAAAAGAATGGATTTCTTTGAAAAAGCCTTTGTTAGATACCTTAAATATATTGATACAAAGGCATATAAGAATGAAATCTTTTTTAGAGCGGTAGAACATTTACTATATGGTAAAACTTTATGTATGTTAAAAGCGAATTATTCGTCAAATGATATAAAATTATGGATAGATTATTTTGAAAAAAAATATGGGAAAATAAATAAAGAAATTCTTTTACAATTTGGATTTAGTAGAAAAATTTTCCTATTTACTGTAAAGAGAAAATTTATATTTGGGCTGAGAATTTTGTCAAAAATACATGAGATAATTACGGGGTAGAAAAATGCAAGTTAGTATTATAGTACCTGTATATAATGTAGAAAAATATATTATTGAATGTTTAAATTCTGCAATTGTACAGGGATTAGATTCGTATGAAATAATTTGTGTGGATGATTGTGGCACAGACAATAGTGTAGAACTGATTAATGAGTTTATAAAAGAAAATAATTTGTACGATATTGTTAGGCTTATAAAGCACGAGAAAAACGGAGGCTTAAGCGCCGCTAGAAATACAGGTATTGCAGTAGCAAAAGGTGAATATATATTTTTCCTGGATAGCGATGATATTTTAGAAAAAAATTCTTTATCAGAAATGTATCATATAGCATGCAGTAAGAATTTGGATATACTAGAAAGCGGTTTTAATGAATTCTTTGAAACAGATTACAATATAGAAGTAGGGAAAAAGGAAAATATAAAAGAGATAGAACCGATGAAAGGGGCAGAATATCTAACATATGTTTTGAAAAATAAATCTTATATACCCATGGCTTGGGGAAAGTTGTATAGAACGGAGTTGGTAAAAAGCGTAGGGGGATTTTATAGAAGTCTTATTTCAGAAGACGAGGAGTTTACGCCTAGGATATTTGTAAATGCTCGTGCTATAGGAAGATGTTGTGTGATGTCGTATTTATATCGTCGACGAGATAGTAGTATTACAACAAGCTATCAAAATAACGTTAAATGGGTAGATAGCTATGTAATTATAATAAAAAAAATGTATGAACTAGAAAAAAAATATAATCTTAGTAAGACCGAAAGATATTATATAGAACAACACGCAGCTCAAATAACACTGTCTTTACTGAAGAATGCAGCTGCATATCAAGTAAGTTCAGAGGTCTTAGAATATATACTAAAAGTAATTAAGGATAACAAACTTAGAATGGTCGCAATAAAATCACATTTTTTTAGGGAAAAGCTGGAAGGATTGCTATTTCTTTTCCCAAAGATATATATATTTCTTTATAGGAGAATAAAAAATGTTAGAAAAAATTAATAACCAAAAAGGTATATTGAACCTTATAATTTTTAGCTGTATTGTACTTTTTTTTAATTTAAATCAAGTCATGGACTATGTTTTAGTAGTGCTATTAGTATATACATTATTTAAAGCAGATATTATAGAGATCTTATATAGTTTTTTGTTCTTCTCTTTTTTTGATGATGCGTTGCAATTTAGTCTATTTGGGGGCTCTATAAGCAGAGTTATAATGATAATAATGTTTTTAAGAGGAGCAATTTATGTAATAAGGTATAGAATAAAGCCATCTAAAAAAGAAATTATTATAGCTTCTTTTTTAATGGCTTCTTTGGCAATAGGAATTATTACGAATAACTTTTCATTTGGTGATATTATTATTTGTGTGAATATAGCACTACTCGTAGTATATTCATTGATAGGCAGATATGAAATAAAAGATATTAATAAAGCATTAAAGGATATATGTACATACGTCTTTGTTGCAGTTATAATAGCAATTATTTATGGCACTATTAGAGGAAATTTTTTGTTCGAAGAAACAGGAAGTTTGCAAGTATATAGATTTTCTGGAACATATGAACCCAATTTTATGGGGATGTATATAAATATAGCGATTGTTATCGTGCTTTTTACACCGGGTATTAAGAAAGCGATAAGATATATTATACTGGCTTTCCTAATTGGAAGCTTAGGAATGACATTGAGCATGTCAGGAATTGCTATATGTGGAATAGCATTGATTATATATATTTTTTGCCAGAAAAAAGAAATATTAAGAAGATTTTTTGAAGTAAGTATAGCAGGCATTTTGGCGCTTGTAATTTTTATCGTAGGACAATATAGTTTTACAATGGTAAATCACATTTCTTTAAGCACTCAAGATGCAGAAGAAGTGACCGAGCAGCAAGAAACTACGGAAACTGTAGAAGACTATCAGGAAAATGTAGAAACTACGGAGCCATTGCCTGAGGAAACAGATGTAGACGGTAATGATGATGTAGAAGCACCTGTAACTCCTCCAGACGAAAATGTGGAGGATTCAAGTGACTCTTCGATAACGGTAGACGAAGTGGTAGAAAAGAATTTTTTGGTTCAAAGGCTAGAAACATTATGGACAGAATTAAAAGAAGGAGATTTTGATACACTGACCTCCGGAAGGCTTCCAATAATTAGAAGCTTTTTAACGGCTTCGTTTGATCGTTCAGCAATTGAGATATTATTTGGAAATGGATTGCAAGATGAGCAAATTTATTGCGAATTTTTTGGACGAGATAAAGAAGCACATAATAGTTATATCAATTGTTTGTATAATTTCGGCATAGTAGGATTTGTTTTGATTATGATAGGATTGGTAAAAATCTTGAAGAATCCTAAAATTTTTGGGTATGATCTTAAAACTTCTACATATGGAAAAACCTTTATGGTAATGCAATGGATGCTATTATTATACGCGCTAGTGTTAAGCTTATATACGAAAAGGATGTTTTTGGCATTTTTTATTTTATAAGGAGATGCAATGGAAGAAAATAAGCGTACATTATTGAAAAATACAGCAATGCTGTATGTTTTAAGATTTTCCACATATTTTTTTAGCCTAGTTACGGTTCCATATCAGACTCGTGTATTAGGAGTAGAAATATATGGGAAAATTGGTATAGCCACAGCATTAATGTTATATTTTCAGCTTTTTCTTGACTTTGGATTTATCTTGTCAGCAACGGAGGAAGTTGCAAAGTACAGAGATAATAAAAAAAGGCTTTCAGTTATTTATTCATCAGTGACTGTGATTAAATTATTTTTCTCAATTATATCAGTGGCTGTATTAATAGGAGTATGTTATGTGGTTCCTGAATACAAAAGCAATATGACATTATATATGCTGTTTCTGATAGAAACTATCATCAATAGTTTATTGCCAGACTTCCTTTATAGAGGAATGGAAGATATGTCACCCATTACATATCGTACTGTTTTTGTGAAGGCAATATTTACAGTATTTATATTTATATTTTTAAAATCGCCTGAAGATTATTTGCGAATTCCTATTATTACTGCATGTGGAGATATTTTGGCAGTTAGTTGGTCGATGTATGACATCAAAAAAAGGTATGATATATGGTTCTGTAAAATTACTATCCAAGACATAAAGAAAAATTTGAAGAAATCAAGTACATTTTTTTTGTCAAGGATTGCAGGTACAGTTTATACAGCTACTAATACAATTATTTTAGGATTCATTGATCCAACAGGGGGAACGGCAGGATATTATACAGCTGCGTATAAATTGATTTCAACAGGGCAAAGTGCTTTATCTCCGATTGCAGATAGTGTGTATCCGTATATGGTTAGAAATAAAGATTTTAGTGTAATAAAAAAGACTTTAAAATTTATGATGCCTATTATTATTATCGGCTGTGTTTTTTTTGGAATCTTTGCAGAACCGCTATGTTCTCTGATTTTTGGAAAAGAATTTTCAGAAACTGCAAATATATTGAGGGCAATGCTGCCAGCAGCAATACTTACATTACCAGATTATTTATTGGGCTTTCCTAGCTTGGGGGCAATTGGAATGTCAAAACATGCTAATTACTCTATTTATTTAAGTGCTATAATTCATATTTTAAATTTGATTGTCTTATTAATATGTGGACAGCTAAATGTTTATACGTTAGCAGGGCTTATATCAGTAGCAATGATTATAGAGGTAGGATATAGAGGAACTATCGTATTTAAATATAAAAAGAATTTTGAAAAGAAAATTTAAATATAGGGAGAGTCTCTTATATGAAAGAATTTTTAGAAGAGTCATATAGTGTTTTGAAAAATAAAATCTGGTTTAATGTTTTTAAGATAGCTAAAGTCAAGAAAAATAAGATTGTAATGTGTAACTTTTTTGGAAATGGTTTTGGGGACAATCCTAAATATATTGCATTAGAAATAATGAACAGATTTAAAAATGTAGATATTGTATGGTTATTAAATAGCAAAAATAAAGAAACAGATATCCCCAGTGAAATTCGAACAGTAAAATATAATAGTGTAAAAGGTATTTATG
>UQSX01000046.1 GCA_900543715.1 uncultured Blautia sp.
AGCCAGCAGGTCATACTGCGTTTCTTTAAAACTTGCGAAATCCACTCCTGTCATAGAAGAAACATCCAGCCCCTTGATTTCTCCTATGGCTTCTACTACTTTCTTGGCCACTTCTTCTTTATCGAAAATGCCATGTACATAAGAGCCATATACATTGTTATAAAAAGCTCCGTCTGCTTTGGTTTCATTCTTTACCGTATCAGTGATCCTGGTAAAACTGTGGACGTTATCCTGCAGTTTCGTCTCTCCCATATGGATCTCATAGCCTTCCAGGTTCACTCCTGTCAGTGTATGGAGAGGCCCCTGTACCTGACCAAAAGTTCCTTCCACACGGGTTCTGGTCTTTCCTTCTCTGAACACGGTATCCATAGGCAGAAGTCCCATGCCTTTGATCGCTCCTCCGGCCTCTACGTGCTCCGGGTCTGACAAAGTCTCTCCCAGCATCTGGTAACCTCCGCATACGCCGAAAATAATCTTTCCCTCAGCAGCTTTCTTCAGCACTGCTGCCTCCAGGCCATTCTGCCGCATCCACAGCAGGTCTTCCATGGTATTCTTGGTTCCGGGAAGAATGATCATATCTGGATTTTTCAGTTCCTGGACATGGCGCACATACCGGAGAGAAACTCCTGGGATCACCTCCAGAGCATTGAAATCTGTAAAATTGGAGATTCTTGGCACCCGGATCACAGCGATATCGATAAGGCCTACTTCCTGGTTTCCGGAGAACCGTTCTGTCAGGCTGTCCTCGTCCTCTACCTCCAGCTCCATATAGGGGGCCACTCCCACAACTGGAATATGGGTCCGCTCCTCCAGCATTTCTACGCCGGGATCCAGTATGGTCTTATCGCCACGGAATTTATTAATGATCATGCCCTTTACCATCTTCTGTTCTTCTGGTTCCAAAAGCATAATGGTTCCCATCAGCTGAGCGAAAACCCCTCCACGGTCAATATCGCCCACCAGGAGCACCGGCGCCTTTGCCATTTTGGCCATACCCATATTGACAATATCTTCTTCCTTCAGATTGATCTCTGCAGGGCTTCCCGCTCCCTCTATGACAATGATATCATATTCTTCAGCCAGTTTTTCATAAGCTTCCACAACTTTTGGCACAAGCTGCTTTTTATACTTAAAATAGTCCCTGGCGCTCATAGTCCCCAGGACCTCTCCGTTTACGATCACCTGGCTGCCTACGTCATTGGTAGGTTTCAGCAGTATAGGGTTCATCAATACAGATGGGCTGATCCCTGCCGCCTCGGCCTGCATGACCTGGGCTCTTCCCATTTCCAGTCCCTCCTGGGTGATAAAAGAATTCAGAGCCATATTCTGAGATTTAAAAGGGGCAACCTTATACCCATCCTGTTTAAAAATCCTGCAAAGACCTGCCGCCAGCAGGCTTTTTCCTGCATTGGACATAGTCCCCTGTATCATAATTGCTTTTGCCATAATCCTTCCCTCTTTTTGTCTATTTTATAATCTGCTCCAGAACTTCCAAAAGCTTCTGGTTCTCTTCTTTTGTCCGGACAGCCACCCGGTAATAGCCTTTTCTCAGTCCCGGATATAGATTCCTTTATCCAGGCACTTTTCCTGAAGATCCCAAGGGCCTTTAAAAAAGATATAATTCGCCTCTGAGGCAAATGTGAAAAATCCCAGTCTTCCCATACCCTCCAGAAGACGTTTCCTCTCCTTTCGGATTTTTACCATAGACTCTTTCACATATGTCTCTTCTTTCAGAGCGGCGATCCCTGCTTCCTGGGCCACTACAGAAACATTCCATGGCTGCATGACTTCTTTCATTTTTCCCAGGATCTGAGGGTCTCCGCAGAAGCCGTATCCCAGCCGGATCCCGGCCATGGCGTATTTCTTCGTAAAGGCCTTTAATAAAAACATCTGAGGATACTCTTCCAGATATCCTTTCATGGAATACTTCTCAGCTTCCTCCAGAAAATCCTCAAAACATTCGTCCAGGACCAGAAAAGTTCCAGTATCCCGGCAGCGCTGCGCCAGTTTCTTTAGATATTCGGGCTCCACTGCCACCCCGGTAGGATTGTTGGGATTACAGAAAAACACCATATCCGTATCTTTTCCGATATGATCCAGGAATCCTTCTCCCGGACGGAATCCCTCTTCTTCAGAGAGAAAATAATACTCTGTCTCACACCCGCAGGCTGTTAATGCCTGTTCATATTCTGCAAAGGTGGGGGCCGGAAGAAGGGCCTTTGCAGGTTTTAACGCCAGGGCCAGACCGAAGATCAGGTCTGCCGCTCCGTTTCCGCAGATGATGGACTCCATAGGAACCCCCTCTGCCTGCGCCAGGGCCCGGCGCAGGCTCTCGCACTCTACATCCGGGTAATGGCAGACCAGTTCCATAGCCGCCGCCCCTGCTTTTTTTACCCCATCGGGAGTTCCGTAAGGATTGCAGTTAGAAGAAAAATCCAGAACATTTTTGTGCCGGTAAATATCTCCTCCATGTTTGTGTATCTCTGTCATTGTCTCACCTCTAAACCAGGGAAAAGATTCCCATTATTGCCAGCCGGATTCCTGCAAAGATCACCGTACCTAATAAAGCGCTTATATACAAAAGCCGGTTAGCCCGGGGAATATCTTCAAACTCCACAGGCCTTTTGGGATCTCCCAGGGTAGGCTTCTCATACAGCTTTCCGAAATAATACGCATTTCCTGCAAGCTGTATATTCAGGGCTCCTGCCATAGCCGCCTCTGTCTGGGCGGAATTAGGGCTTGCATGGTTATACCTGTCCCTTTTAAAAATCTTCCAGGCATTTTTCCCGTCCATTCCTGCCAGAAAGGCTGCTCCGATCAGCAGCAGAGCTGAGAGCCTGGCGGGAATATAATTTACTATATCATCCAGTTTGGCTCCGTATCTGCCAAAGTTCAGATATTTGTCATTTTTGTATCCCACCATGGAATCCATGGTATTCACAGTTTTATACAGATAGAGAAGAGGAGGCCCTCCCAAAGCCATATAAAACAAGGGAGCAATCTCTCCGTCTGAGGTGTTCTCTGCCACGGTTTCTACCGCTGCCTTGGTCACGCCTTCAAAGGTAAGGTTCTGTGTGTCCCTGCCCACGATCATGGAAACTGCATATCTGGAACCTTCCAGATCTCCTTTTTTCAGCTCCCGGTATACCTTCATACTTTCCTCCTTCAGTGACCTGGCCGCCAGCATCTGGTAGCACATAAAGGTTTCCAGAAGGATTCCCAGCACTGTATGGATCTTATAGGCCAGGAAAAGGATTCCCGCCGGGATTGCAAAGCCCAGGATACACAGCAGAATTACCATGAGAAGTCCTGCCTGCCGTTCTCCCTTTGGTGTTTTTGGAAAAATTCCTCTCAGCTTCTTTTCCAAAAAGCTGATCTCCAGGCCGATCACCCGTACCGGGTGGTACAGCCACCGGGGATCTCCCAGAAGCAAATCTATGATAAAGCCCAGAACCAGGGCCAGTGGTGTCCATTTAAACATCTGTCCATAATCCTTTCTCAGCGGAGAGTACGCTTCTGTCCTTTTTCCAGGATTCCTCCTCCAAGGTCAGTGCATAATATTCTCCGTTTTTTATCTGCCAGTCAAAATAATCCCGGGAAGGCCGGCCATAAGCGCTTAAAATACTCATGATCGTACCCCCGTGAGCCACAATAGCCGTTTCAGGGCTCCCCAGGGAAAAGGCCGTCTCCACACACTGGAGAAAACCTCTGCAGCACCTGGAACGAAATTTCTCAGAATCCTCTCCTCCCGGAAAGGGAAGGGTGCCGCCGCTGTCGATCCAGGCCTGATAGTCTGGATTTCCCGACAGTTCTTTATAATTTTTGTTCTCAAAATCACCGAAATCACATTCCTGCAAAAGAGGAATTTCTCTCTGTTCCAGGCCGGGATACAGAAGCTCTGCGGTCTGGATACAACGTTTCATAGGGCTTACAAAAAGAATCTGGGCCTGGGGATAGGTTTTCCCTTTCAGTTCCCGGATTCCTTCTTCGCAGAGAGGTTCGTCTGTTCTGGAACCGATATATTTCCCGGAAAGATTGCCCTGGGTCTTTCCGTGGCGGATAAGATAAATCTTAAGCATCTTTGATCACCGTCCCAATTCCGCAGACTACCCGGATCACCTGGCTGCTTTTCTGAGCGATCCTGGTACAGACTCTTCCTGTTGTCTCCCGGTAATTCCTGTCAAAAGCCTCTATAGGGACTACCCCATACCCCAGCTCATTGGACACCAGGATGATCTCTGGATTTTTCTCCAGAAGCTCTCCTTCCAGATTGTCCAGATTCCAGTTTTCCTCTAATCCTTTCCGGATCCATTCATGAAAATGATAGAGACACGGACAGTGAAAAATATCCTCATAAGAGGCCATTGCCCCATCCTTCATCTCCTCTTCCTTCAGGTGGAAGGTTTGTTTTACATAGTCTTTTTTTCCTTGAAAGGCTCCGCCTATAACCAACCGCATAATTTCTCTCCTATCACTGCCCCAAAAGCGATCACCAGCTCACAGACCTGCATATGAAAGCCTGCCAGATCTCCGGTAATGCCGCCGAATTCTTTCTGGGACATTTTATAATAATACAGATATTCCAGGGCCGCTCCTATAAGGACGCATCCTCCGATCACCGGCTCATAAGCCAGCATAAGAACTGCACAGATTACTACGTAAACCAGAGAAAAAATCTTCACGCATGTTTTCTGGGCGCCGTCGGAAAAGGTAGCGGCCAGCCCTGTATTTTTTGCCATAGGAAAAGCAGCGATGGAGAATCCTCCCATTGCCCTGGATAAAACAAATCCAATACATACCACCGGCAGTGCCTTCAAAGTCATCTCACTGTAGACTCCCAGATAAAAAAGAAAATAGATTACTGCAGTGATAATGGCAAAGGCCCCTGCATGGGAATCTTTAAGGATTTCCAGCTTCCGCTCTCTTGGCTGATAGGAGTGAAGGGCGTCTGAGGTATCCAGAAGCCCGTCCAGATGAATTCCTCCAGAGATGATCACCGGTATCAGCACCAGCACAATAGAATAAAAAGTATGACTCTGTGTAATCTGAAGCCCCCAGTATCCCCACAGCCAGGTAACCGCTCCGATGATCACTCCGATCAGGGGAAAAAGGCACATAACATACCGCATGTTTTCTTTTGTCCAGTCGCTTTTTGGCATTGGAACTTTTGAATACATAGAAAAGGCGATTTTAAAACTGTTCCACCATGTTTTCATATTTTCTGTCCTTCTTTTCTCTCGTTTTTATGACACAGGGGGATTCCATAAACCACCTCTGTTACATTGACCGCCATCCTGGCGATCTCCTGATTGATCTGCCCCAGATAGGCCTGATACTGTCTGGTCTCCGGTGAATACTGGATTCCGTCGGAAAAAATCTCATTGGTCACCACTACCAGCTCTCCAGCCTGCTCTGCCAGAGAGCGGACCCCTTTTAAGATTTCCTCCACTGTATTTTCTCCCGCTCCCTGTTCCTGGTACATTTCATTTGCCACCAGGTTAGACATACATTCCAGCAGTACACAGGAGCCTGGAGGAACCTGGAGATTTTTTAATCCTGTATAACATTCCAGTGTCTGGAAGTTTTTTTCCGCTCTCATTTTCCGATGACGGCGGATCCGCTCATGGCTTTCTTCATCAAAAGGATACATCGTAGCGATATAGATCCGCTCATGTTCCCCGAATCCGGTAATGACGCTCTCCGCATAGGCAGACTTCCCGCTGCCGCTGCCTCCGGTTATCAGTGTAACCATATCCTAAACCTCCTGTGTACTTTGGGTGTTTTTATAAAAGCCCCGGATTGCTACGTGCCAGGCGCTCCCGCAAATCCGGATTCCCATTCTCATTCCAGGTGCTGGTATGCTTCCATGCCGAAGTTTCCGAAATCGCTCATGCCGTGATATACGGCCAGTCCGGTATCCAGAAGAGGGAAGAGATTTAAAGCTCCGGTTCCTTCTCCCAGGCACATATCGCAGTGAAGAGGCGCTTCTTTTCCCAGGGCTTTTAAGATCAATTCTCCTGCCGGCTCTTTGGATACATGAGAAGCCAGCATGTAATCTTTTGCCTGAGGACATAAAGCAGCCGCCAGAACCGCTCCGGTGGCAGAGATCACTCCGTCAATGACTACAGGCATATGACAAGCAGCGCCTCCCAGGAACAGACCTGCGATCCCGCCGATATCAAAGCCTCCGACTTTTGCCAGAACATCTATGGGATCTTCTTTATCTGGTTTATGAAGGGCAATGGCCTCTTTGATCACCTGTATTTTCCGGTTAAGTCCTTCTGTAGAAAGCCCGGCCCCTCTGCCTGTCATCTTCTCTACCGGAAGATCCAGGAGTACAGAAGCAATAGCGCTGCTGGTAGTGGTATTTCCAATTCCCATCTCTCCGGTAGCCATGATCTGGTAGCCTTTTTCCTTCATCATACAGGCTACCTCAATACCTGTCTCCACAGCCTGGATAGCCTGTTCTCTGGTCATGGCTGGTTCCTTAGCCATGTTCTTTGTACCGTAGGCAATTTTCCTGTTGAGAATACTAACCTCTGTAGCCACTCCCACATCAACAGGGAAAATATCGCAGTTTACAGTTTTACACATAATACTGGAAGCCGCCTTTGTCTGAAGGAAGCTCTCTGCAACCAGGGCTGTGATCTCCTGGCCGGTCTGGGTAACCCCTTCCTCTACAACTCCGTTATCTGCGCACATGGGGACCAGAACCCTTTTGTCTGTATGTACTCTGGGATCTCCGGTGATTCCTGCAATCTGTACCACCATATCCTCCAGTTTTCCAAGACTGTGGAGAGGATGGGCGATACTGTCCCAATGCTCTCTTGCCTGTTCCATAGCCTTTTCATCTAAAGGCTGGATTCCATTGACTGCTTCCTGTAAGTTCATAATTACTGCCTCCTTCTCTCTTTCGCATAGTTTCTGCATCTATCTACAAAAGCTGCCGCAAATTTAGGATTCCCCCAGTAATAGAAATGGGGAAATCCGGCGATCATGGAATCTGTACAATGGATACAGTCCCATCCCCGGCTGCTTTCCGGCTTCTGTCCGTGGAAACCCTCCCCGCAGCTTGTAGAATCAAAATAATGGAATTCATGAGCCGGACAGGGACCTGTGTCCTGTCCGAAAACCTTTCCCTCTTTTTTCTCCAGAGTCAGATAGCCGAATCTGGAAAGTCTGGGGGTCTTATAAGCTTTGCCCTCTATGATTCCTACCCCTTCCCGGTCTTTTCCCTCCATATCCTGGAAGGTCTGGTGGAGATACATAAAACCCCCGCACTCCGCCATGACCGGAAGGCCCTTTTCCAACGCATCCTTTATCTGGCTGCGCATATTTATATTTTTCTCAAGTTCCTCTGCATAAAGCTCCGGATACCCGCCATACAGAAGAAGACCGTCCAGGTTCTCTGGCAGCTCCTGATCATGTATGGGAGAGAACTCTAACAGTTCAGCCCCAAGCTCACGCAGCAGTTCTAAATTGTCCTCATAAATAAAGCAAAAAGCCTCGTCCCTTGCCAGGCCGATCCGAACAGATGACTTCTCACAGATTTCAGGGAGGGCTGGTTTTGCAGCTTCCAGGGCCGGCGCTGTATCCGCCAGTTTCAGAAGTCCATCCAAGTCCAGAGTCTCCTCCAGAACTTTTGCCAGCCGGTTCAGCTTTTCCTTCAGATCCTGTATCTCCCCTGGCAGCACCAGGCCTAAATGCCGGCTTTCAATGGTACATTCCTCCACTTTAGGGACATATCCGTAAACCTTCAGCCCCAGCTCTTCTTCTATCTGCTTTTTCATCCTGGGATACAGCATGGGGGACATCTGATTTAAGATTATCCCCTGGATCCCGCTGTCTTTTTTATATTCACAGAATCCTTTGATATATGCCAGAATGGAAAGGCTCATGCCTTTGCTGTTGACGATCAGCACTGCAGGAGTCTTCGTGATCCTTGCCAGATCATAGGCGCTGGCCCGGCAGGTGGTCCCGCCTACGCCGTCATAATATCCCATGACCCCTTCCATCACAGCAATGTCACAGTCCCGGCTGTTCTTTTCCAGAAGATATCTCAGAGTATCTTCTCCGGTGAAAAACGTATCCAGATTTCTGGACTTTGTTCCGATAACCTTTGTGTGGAACATGGGATCAATATAATCTGGTCCGCACTTAAAAGAGGCCGGATTTAAGCCCCTGTTTTTCAAGGCCTGAAGAATCCCGCAGGTAAGAAGGGTTTTACCGCTGCCGCTGGCTCCTGCAGTCAGCAGAAAACGTGGTGTCTTCATGGTCAGCTCCCCTTTCCTCGTCCTGTACAGGATATAATATATATGGGATTTTCCCCCATCATCATGTGATAAGAGCCGATTTCTTTGGACTTGCTCACACTGAGCTGGACAATTTCTGTGTCCGTCACCGGAAGTTCTTTTATACAGCGGAGACTTTCCGCCACAGTCTCCAGTGCAATGCAGTTGATCACAATCCTCACCTGGGGATTTTTCTCCAGGAGCAGTTCCAGGATTTCCTTCATATTTCCAGAAGAACCGCCGATAAAAGCCTGGTCAGGTGCCGGAAGGTCTTCTAGTGCCTCCGGCGCTGTTCCCTGGATCACCCTGAGATTATCTACAGCAAACTTCTTTTTGTTTTTCTTTAAAAGCTCCACTGCCGGTTCCTTTTTCTCAATGGCGAAGACTTTTCCGTAAGGAGTCCGCAGCGCCATCTCCACAGATACCGAACCGGTTCCTGCTCCCACGTCATAGCAGACAGAATCTGGCCGAAGTCTCAGCTTGGCAAGGGAGACTGTACGGACTTCTTCTTTTGTCATCGGCACCTTGTCACGGATAAATTCCTCATCCGAAATTCCATGAACCGACAAAAGCTCCTGACATTCTTCATTTTCTGCACAGACCACACTTAAAGGATCTCCTTCATAGTTCGTAAAGTCCTCTGGCTTGCCCTTTTGAATCTTTTCCTCAGGATAAGAAAGACATTCTCCTGTATACAGGGTTACATTTTTCATATCATATTCCAGAAGTTTTCTGGCCAGATCAGAGATTCCATCCCTGGTTCCCAGGATTGCAAAAACCTTTCGGTTATGGCGGATCAGAGAGACCAGATTCGCCGCTCTTCCGTGGGCACTGGTGATCAGGGCGTCGTCCCAGGATTTTCCGATACGGCTCATAAAATATACCACGGAAGAAATGCCGCAGATGATCCGGATATTTTTCCCCTTAAGAGCCTCAAGAAGCTTTCTGGCCCCACTGTAGAAGCCTACATCTCCGGAAAGTAAAACCGCAATCCTGTCATACTCTGGATGTTCTTCTATATATGCAGCAATCTTTTGGCTGTCATATTCGATAAAACAGTCCTGCCCGGGATTTTTGCAGGAATCGGTCATCCTTCTGGCGCCGATAAGGAGCTGAGCCCCGCGGATTGCCTTTTGGGCTTCCACGGTAAGTCCTTCCCTGCTGCCCATGCCGATTCCTACCAGAGCAATCTCTCCCTGAGCTTTCAGACCATATCTCCTGCACAAAAGCTGCCGGCACTGTCTTACAGAGATTCCCTCTTCCTTAAGAGGTCTTCCAATGACTACCGGGATACAGCCGCATTCCCTGGCTGCGTCGATTTTATCCTGAAATCCTCCCACGTCTCCTGACATCTTTGTTACCAGATATTTACAGTCCATCTGACGGATCATGGCAGCGTTCAGTTCCCTGGAAAAAGGCCCCTGCATACAGATCAGATTTTTTCCCTGAAATCCCAGTTCTCCGCACTGAAGGGCTACCTTTGGCAGAGACAGGACTCTCAGAAAGACCCTCTCCTGATAGTCTGGAAGCCTGGTATACTTGGCAGCCTCTTTACTTCCTGTGGTAGCCAGAATGTTCCCTTCTGTATGAGAAAGAATCTCTACAGCCTCCTCTACGCTGTCTGCAAAAATCCAGCCGCTGTCCCCTTCTGTCTTCTGATTTTCCCGGAGAATACGGATATATTCCCTGCCGGTTTCCTCACAGGCTTTTTTTATGTTTTCTGTGACCTGGGCCGCATAGGGGTGAGTAGCATCCAGCACCATATCCGGTTTTTTCTGCTGAAAAAGAACTTTCATCTCTTCCACATCCAGGCGCTGGTGGGATATCTCCAGCACTCCGCTCTCCGGCAGAAGCTGTTCCCCATACTCCGTAGCCACACAGACATAACCCGGTATTCTACGGCGGTCCAGAAATTCTGCAATTTTTCTGCCTTCTGTGGTGCCGGCAAAAACAATCACTTTACACATTCTTATACCCTCTGGGAGTTACCATTTTTCCTCCCACATTTTTTGTCTGGGAATTTCCTACAAAGACTGTGGTAAACATATCTACCTTTGTATTTTTTAACTCTTCCAGAGAAAGAACCTTCATGGACTCTCCCTCTCTTCCGATATTCCCCACAATGCCGCAGACTGTATCCGGAGACTTATATTCCATCATCAGATTGCAGGCTTTTTCCAGATAATCATGGCGTTTCTTACTGGAAGGATTATAGAGACAAATGACAAAATCTGCTTTAGAAGCTTCTAACAGTCTGGTCTCGATCTTCTCCCAGGGAGTCAGCAGATCGCTGAGGCTGATCAGACAGAAATCATGGATCAGGGGCGCTCCCAGCACTGCGGCGCCTCCTGTAGCTGCAGTTACTCCCGGGATGATCTCCAGCTCTACCTGGGGATATTTTACTCCCACCTCATACATCAGGCCGGCCATGCCGTAAACCCCTGCATCGCCGCTGCAGATCATGGAAACAGTCTTTCCTTTTACCGCCTCCTCAAAGGCCATTTCACAGCGCTCCACCTCTTTTTTCATAGGTGTGGTCATAAATTCTTTACCTGGAAAATGGTCTCTTACCAGGTCCACATACACTGTATATCCAATGATCACATCGCTGTTTTTCAGAGCCTGGGCCGCCTCAATGGTCATCTTCTCATAGGCTCCCGGCCCGATCCCAACTACATATAATTTATTCAAAGTTCACACTCCATTTCTTCATAGCCAGAGCTACGGTCACACCGTCCTGGGCAAATTTTCTAAGTATCAGCCGTCCTTTTCCTTCTTTGCTGCTTCCCAGAAGAGCAGCTCTTTCACATACATTATCGACTCCTGTAACGTCCTTTACAAAGGAAGAAGAAGCATAAGTTCCCTCTACTTCCTCCAGTTCTTCCCTGCTGTAAGTGACAAAGGGCAGGTTTCTTTCCTGACAGTATTCCAGAATCCCTTCCTCGTCTTTTTTCAGGTCAATACTGGCTACCTGTTCCATGGCTACGGAAGGGATCAGCAGCTCATCACAGGCTCTCCGGATTACTTTTTCCACGATTTCTTTCGGAGTTTCTTTTTTGCATCCTACTCCTGTAGTGATCACTCTGGGGATCAGGTACAAGGTGTGTACAAAAGGATGCTCCATATAGCCGTTGGTCACATAGATTCCCAGCTCTGGTTTTTCTTTTCCCTCTTCCAGAAGCTTCAATTCCTCAGGAATCTCCCCAAACCATGGAAAATCACTGGCAAAACCAACTTCTTTTTCTGCCAGAAGAGCTGCTGAAACCTCTTTGGCCAGAGTCATATCAGAAATAAAACAGCTGTTTTTCTTTGCAAAAACATCCACTGCAAATTTATTGTTCAGGTCTGTAGCTGTAGTCACCACTGGCTGTCCATGGACGATTTCCGCCACTTCCTGAGTCAGTTCATTGGCCCCTCCGATATGTCCGGACAGAAGGGAAATGACAAATTTTCCCTGTTCATCTATTACCACTACCGCCGGGTCTACCTTTTTGCTTTTTACAAAAGGAGCAATGCTCCGCACCGCAATACCGCAGGCTCCGATAAAAATTATGGCGTCACAGTCTGCAAATCTCTGCTTAGTCCATTCTCTGATGGACTCGTCTACAGGCTTTGCAAAATCCTTTACATTTCGAAAATCTCTGGAATCTTCATCCAGCTGGGATTCGTCCAGAACTTTTTTGGTATACTTGCTTTTTGCATAGGAACTGACTTCATAGTTCCGCTCCTTCAATACCCAATAGAGCATTTCGCTGAGACGATAGCCTGCCCGGCTGAAGCTTATGATCGCTATTTTCATTTCCTTCACCTCTTATCTTCTTCCTCATATCACTGAGGTCCTGTACCTTTTCTGAATTCTGTAGTAAATTCCGGATGATACAGCAGGGAGCGGTCATAGGAATTATGGGAAACCACATCCCCGATGATCATCAAGGCCGTTTTCGTAATGTTGTTTTCTTTTGCTGTCTGGGCCAGAGTCGCCACGGTACATACAAACTTTTTTTCATCCTCCCAGGTAGCCTTATAGACAATCGCTGCCGGTGTGTCCGGTTTATAGCCTCCTTCAATGAGACGTTTAGACAGCTCCTCCAGCATGCCTGTACTTAAAAACACTACCATGGTTGCCTGGTGAGCTGCAAAGGACTGGATGCTTTCCTTTTCCGGCACTGGAGTCCTTCCTGCCATACGGGTAATGACCACGCTCTGGGAAACATTTGGAAGGGTATATTCCAGGTTCAAAGCTGCTGCTGCCCCGGAAAAAGAGCTTACCCCCGGGCAGTAGTCGTAGGCAATCCCCTTCTCATCCAGCACGTCCATCTGTTCCCGAATAGCACCGTAAAGGCATGGATCTCCTGTATGAAGGCGGACTGTTGTTTTCCCTTCTTCTTCTGCCTGGAAAATCACCTCCAGGACTTCCTCCAGTGTCATTTTAGCGCTGTTGAAAATCTTACAGTCTTCCCTGGCATACTCCAAAAGCTGGGGATTTACCAGAGAGCCCGCATAGATGATCACATCTGCCTTTTCTAACAAGTTCTTTCCGCGGAGGGTGATCAGATCTGCTGCTCCGCTTCCTGCTCCTACAAAATGTACCATTTTTCTTTCCTCATTTCTGCTGGTTTTCTTTAACAATGATCAGTGAGTAATAACCGGAAGCCTCCGGAATTTCCTCTGCTGACCGATATATTTTTTCATCTTCCATTCCACAGTTTTCGATCATCACTGCATCCTGTCCGCTGTTTAAAATGCTCTCTCTTACCTGCTGCATTTTCTTCCCTGTTTTCATCAAAACCTTGGTTCCCGGCAGTTCCAGGATCTGGTCCATTTCCTGGGCCTTATAAGTGGCCGGAATCACATGGAGGGGTTCCGCCATTTCCACCAGCCCCATATTCAGTCTGGCTGCTACAGCACAAAAAGAGGTAATACCGCTGACGATTTCCGCCTCATAACCTCTCTCCAGGATCCTTTTATGTACATAAAGATAAGTGGAATAAACCGTAGGATCTCCCAGGGTAAGAAAAACCACGTTCTGACCTTCTTTTAAATATTTTTCCACATCATCTGCGGCTTTCTCATGGTTGGCCTGAAGTACAACCGGATCCTTTGTCATAGGCATTGCCACCGGAAAAAGAGTTTTCTCATCCAGCCCCTCATAGGCTCCTTTTACAATCTTATAGGCGACGCTGGTGTAAATATCATTACCTGGTACTGCAATGGCCTGGTTTTCCTTTATCAGTCTCAGCGCCTTTAAAGTAAGGAGCTCCGGATCCCCAGGTCCCACTCCCACTCCATATAACTTTCCACTCATATATTTTCTCCTTTACTTATGTCTGATTCTACATTGACGGCTTTTTATACTGTTCTTTTATAAGCCGGATCAATTCCCTTGTATTTTCTGTTTCTCCCAGATAGCCGTATTCATTGGAAAAAATCACAGCTCCCAGGAGCATCCTATCGTAAGTCCTGTGATTGAGATAATACAGGATCCTGCCGGTCAGTTCCTTCATCAGCGGATTCAACAGATCTTCCCGGATGATCACAGACAGAGCTTCATCTGTGGTAATGGTATCCAGTATTTCTTTTGCTCCATCCATGGAGATTCCCGCCCGTATGGCATTGGCCGCCAGCAGTTCTGCCCGGCTGTCAGCACACCTGGAATGAGTGTTCATAATGCCTCCTGCCACCTTTACAAACTTTCCGATATGAGACACAAAAAGGATTCCCTTTACCCCCATGTCCAAGGCCATATCCAGGGTTTCCCCTATGTAGTTGCTGCATTTCATGCTCTCCTCAAAAGGCAGTTCCATATGTTCTTTTAAATAGGCAGCCCCGTAGTTTCCCGGAGTGATCAGAAGATACTCTGCTCCATTCTCCACCTTCTGGCGCATTTCGATCTCAATGCTTTTGATCAGTGCCGCCTCACTCATAGGCTCCACAATCCCGGAAGTACCCAGTATAGAAATGCCTCCCTGGATCCCCAGCCGGGGATTAAAAGTTCTGGCCCCTACTTCAGCTCCTCCGGGAACGCTGACTGTAAGAAGAAGCCCGCCTTCATAATCTGCCCGGGAACAGATTTCTTCTGCTTCCTTTAAGATCATAGACCGGGGCACCTTGTTGATAGCCGGACTTCCCACTGGCTGTTCCAGCCCCTTTTTTGTCACTCTTCCGACCCCTTCTCCCCCTTCCAGACGGATTCCGGGAATCTCTGTCTTTTGGGCTTTTACATAAATTTCCAGGCCGTTTGTGGCATCCGGGTCATCTCCTCCGTCTTTTTTTACAGCGCAGGAAGCCCATCCATTGCCCTGACTGATATGAAGAAGTTCCAGGTTCAGAAGGATTCCCTTTGGCGTCATCAGTTCTACCTGCTGTATCTTTTTGTTTTCCAGAAGAATCTCCACTGCTCCTTTGGCTGCTGCTGCAGCACAGGAACCGGTGGTATAGCCGTACCTCATTTTTTTATTGTTTTTTATACTGTAATATCCTTCTAATCCTGTTTTATGCTCCATATTCTGCCTCTGTTTCCCTAAATCTGCAGTATACTGCAGGTATATCTGGTTTATATAATAAAAAATCCGCTGTCAGATGACAACGGATTCTCTCAGAGCTGCAGGCAGCCCTAGATTTATACTATACTGATGAAGGTATCCGGTTGCCGCAGAAAACCTCCACACCTTCTGGAAATCTCATGTATCTGGCTTTCACAGTAACGGACTTGCACAGGAATTCCACCTGCTTCCATTAAGATTTTCAGATTATTTTTTCACGAATGACCTTGTTTATTATATAATTTTCTGTGCAAAAAGTCAACGCAAACCAGAAATCCCACCTGTCTGTTGGTCACAATTTATTTCCGCAGACAAAGGGGTTAACAGTCTTTCTGTTCCGATCTGGGCCAGCGTAGGTACACTTTCCGGATGGGTCCACTGGGCAATGGTATCTTCAAATAAGATATTGGCAGAAGGCGGAAATTCATCGTCCCCATCCCAGAAAATATAAGTAAGCTTTATCTTAGGGAACGCATGAATGGTAACACTTACATCTCCGTATTTCTCCTGCTGTCCACCCAGGCCAAGGCCAGCCTCCAGCAGCCTCTGGGGACGGCCGGAAAAGTATTTTTTCAGAGGTTCCAGGGCAGCTTTTTCATAGGCTCTCTCGAACACCGCCGCTTCTCTTATTTCTCTGAATGGCACCATTTTGTTCCCTTCTCTGGCAAATCTCTGGCAATACCGCAGATGGTGCATGATCGTCAGCCTTTCCGTCACCGGAACCTCCCGTTTTCCCTCCCCTGTGATCTCTCCTGTATCTCTTTGGATCCTGCATAGCTCGCCAAAAAAGGGTAGGATCAGATTCTCCTGATCAATTTCTGCCCCTATTTTCTCAGAAATACTCTCCTGAGGGCTCTGTACAAACCATTCCCGGAATTGGCCGAATACTTTCTCATAATTAGATTCTCTGTTTTCCATCTTTTTTATCCACCCTCCCTGCTGTTTTCCTGTACTCCCAGTTTATCACAGAAAAAAGCGGGTGTACAGAAAACCCTTTTTGCACACCCGCCATTTATTTCTATATGATAATGCAGACCAGTCCGCCTTTGCTGTCATTCACAATCTTCTGCATAGTGTCCTGCAGCTTGATCTGGCTTTCATCCCCGATCTGTACCAGCTTGGTATGGATTCCGTCTTCCACCAGCTGTCCAATGGATTTACCAAATATATTAGTCTGCCATACGCTTTCTTTTCGTTCATCACAGGTCTTAATATACTCGATCAGATCCTTTGCCTGCTCCTCGCTTCCTACAATAGGGGCGATCTCTGTCTCAATATTCGCTCGGATCATATGAATAGAAGGACTAACAGATTTGATCTTCACCCCGTACTTACTTCCCTGTTTGATCACCACAGGTTCCTCCAGCTTGATTTCTTCTTTATCAGGAGTCACAACTCCATATCCCTTTCCCCGCACTGCTGAAATGGCGTCCTGAACCTTCACATATTCTTTCTTCATCCTGGCCATTTCCTGCATAGTATGGATCAGCTCATATTCGTCAGAAATGGACACTCCCGTCATCTCACTGAGGATCTCATAATACCATTTCTCATCCATATCCACCCGGACCTGTACCCTGCCGTTGGAAAGAGAAATTTTTTCCGGGGTCATGTTTTTTACATACTCCGAAGTAAAAGGAAGATGTTCCCGGGCTGCATCTTTTACATATTTCATCTTGCTCATCAGCTCCCGGATCCCATCCAGCAGGTTTTCCTTCAGATAGTGGTCTGCCGGCAGCATTTCCACCCATTTGGGTACATAAAACTCCATCTGTACGATTGGAAATTCATAGAGGATCTTCTCCAGTATCCTGGTGATATCCTCTTTCCGCAGCTGTTCGCAGTTTACGCTCATGACCCCTGCCTGATACTTTTTTTTCAGCTCCTGGACCAGATTCTGGGTCTCTTCCTTGTAAGGCTTCTGGGAATTTACCAGGATCAGAAAAGGCTTACCTGTTTTTTTTAATTCCTGGACTGTTTTTTCTTCGCCCTCTATGTAATTTTCCCTTGGAATCTCCCCGAAAGAACCGTCGCAGGTGATCACAAGACCAATACTGGAATGTTCTTCGATAACCTTTCTGGTTCCTGTCTCTGCTGCCTGGTGAAAGGGAATCTCGTAGCCAAACCAGGGCGTTTTTACCATCCGCTCCTTTCCTTCCTCCATGTTTCCCGCCGCATCCCGGACCATAAAGCCCACGCAGTCTATAAGGCGTATTTTTGCCTCCAGGTCTTCCCCCAGGGATATTGACGCAGCTTCTTTTGGAATGAATTTCGGTTCCACTGTAGTGATCATTTTTCCGGAACCGCTTAAGGGGAGCTGATCTCTTACTTCTTTTTTCTGATTCTCTTCCATGTTTGGGAGCACTGCCAGCTCCATAAACCGTCTTATGAACGTAGACTTTCCTGTGCGGACCGGTCCCACTACGCCTATGTAAATTTCCCCGTTTGTACGGGCCTGGATATCCTGATAGATATGATATGCATCCATGAACCTGCCTCCTTAATTCTACTGACGCTGCTGCTGCAAGGCCTGACTGCTTCTGAGTGTCTTCCCTGCAGGATCCTTGCGCCCTGACATCATATTAATAATATATATGTAGGATGCCGCCAAATAATACATCGAACATTTGTTCTTGACATTAACAGCAGACAGTTCTATAATATATTCAGAACATATGTTTGTATACTATAATTTTAACTGGGGAATTTATTATGGAAATAAAAAAAGAACCGGACTTAGAAGAAAAATTAAAGATTCTCTCCGACGCTGCCAAATATGATGTGGCCTGCACTTCCAGCGGCGTTGACCGGAAAGGAGAAAAAGGAAGCCTGGGAAACTCCAGGGCCTGCGGCATCTGTCACAGCTTTGCTGCAGACGGCCGCTGTATTTCCCTTTTAAAAGTGCTCCTCTCCAATCATTGTATCTATGACTGTAAATACTGCCTCAACCGCCGTTCCAATCAAAGGGTCCGGACCTCTTTTACACCGGAGGAGCTCTGTACCATTACCATTGAGTTTTACAAACGGAATTATATTGAAGGACTTTTTTTAAGCTCCGGAGTGGTGAAAAATCCTACCTACACCATGGAACTGATGTACCGCACTCTTTTTCTCCTCCGGAATAAATATCATTTCCGGGGATATATACATGCCAAAGCCGTTCCGGGAGCTGCCCCTGAGATCATTCAGGAGATCGGTTATCTGGCGGATCGTATGAGTGTCAACATGGAACTGCCCACCAAAGAAAGCCTCCGCCTTCTTGCCCCGGGTAAAAGCCATGAAGCCATCTTTCGCCCTATGGATCAGATCCGGCAGCAGATTACAGATTACCGCCTGTCCATTGGAAAATCAGCCTCTATGGAGCGGCATTTTGGTAATCAGTATCTCACAGGCAGTATTTTTTCCTCTTCCGATAAAAAGCTGGATTCCCAGGCAGCAGGCCTGACAGATAAAGTCAGCCCTGTCCTTCCCCGAAAAGGGGATTCCCAGCTTTTAGAGAACTTTTCCGGCAAAGGAAATATTTCTTCTCAAAATAGTCCCCGGCCTTTTGCGCCTGCCGGACAGAGCACCCAAATGATCATCGGCGCTACTCAGGAAAATGATTATCAGCTTTTAAAAGTCACCCAGACCATGTACCAGCGCTATGATCTGAAGCGGGTCTTTTTCTCCGCTTACATTCCCCTGAATGAAGACAGGGATCTGCCTGCTCTGGATACAGCCCCGCCTCTTCTCAGAGAACACCGTCTGTATCAGGCCGACTGGCTTCTCCGGTACTATGGTTTTCAGGCAGAGGACCTGCTCAGTCCTTCCCGCCCTAATTTTAATATCTTTCTGGATCCGAAATGCGACTGGGCCCTCCGGCATCTGGAGCTGTTTCCCATTGAAGTCTCCACAGCCTCCTATCAGGATCTTCTGAAAGTTCCCGGTATTGGAAACAAGTCTGCCTGGAGGATCCTTCAGGCCAGGCGTTTCGGCAGGCTGGACTTTTCTTCCCTGAAAACCATGGGCGTGGTATTAAAGCGGGCCCAATATTTTATTACCTGTCATGGAAAAATGCGCTACCGCACTCCCATAGAAGAAAATTTTATTACCAGACAGCTTACTGGAAGTGAAGGGAAAGCCCTCTGGGAGCTGGAACACCCTCAAACCTACCGCCAGCTTTCTCTCTTTGACGACAATTTTCTGGAAATTCCTCCCACAGTGGAGGACAGCCGGAAAACTTTCTCCGGGCAGTTATAGTCTGCCGGAAATAATTCTGCTCAGTCCCAAACAGGAGGTATTGTTAAATGATTGTTTTCACTTGCTACGATGATTTTGAGTCCATGATGACCTGTATCTATGACGCCTGGGCCGCCCGGCTGGGCCACTCCAATATACGGCTGATGACCGAGCCGGTAGAGGAGCCGGAGCTTTTCTGCCAGTACCGTCACATTGACCCAGACCCGGAAAAATGCCGGAAAGTCATCCGCTCTGTCCGTACAAAAATTTCTCCTAACGCTTATCAGGACATATACCGGTCCGCCATGCACTGGAACCCTGACAAGCTGGATATCATTTATCGTTTTCTTGTCCTTGGCTTTGCCTGTGGATCCCAGGTAACCCGTATGTTAAACAATCCCTATGTATCGGCTCTCTTTGAGCTAAACCGAAAGGTGGCCAATGAAAGCCATCAATTCCGGGAATTTATCCGTTTTTCCAGGCTTAATGACCAGGCCCTCTTTTCCCTGATCGAACCAAAGTGCAATATTCTTACCCTTGTGGCCTCCCACTTTGCTGACCGGATGCCCTCGGAAAACTGGCTGATCACAGACAAAAAACGTCTTTTAGCAGTTGTCCATCCCAAAGATAAGGATTATTTTCTCACTTCCATTACTCCTCAGGAACTGGCTCATATGGAAGAGGCACAAAAGGGGGACAGCTATTCTTCTCTGTGGAAGGCTTTCTTTCATTCTGTGAGTGTTGAGGCAAGGGCAAACTATCGTTGTCAAAGAAACTTCCTGCCTCTCTGGTATCGGAAAAATATGACGGAATTTTCCATCTGACGGATACCTCTGTTTTCTATGAAACCATAGACAGCACGCTCTGCGAACTGTCTATGGTCATAAATAAAGAACCGACCGGGATCCTGTCAGATTTCCGGCCGGTTCTTTACCAGTCTTATAAATATTTTCTCTTTGCAGCTTCTACTACATGGCCAACCAGTACAGAAGTAGTTACGCTTCCAACTCCTCCCGGAACTGGTGTGATTGCCTCCACAATAGGCTCCGCTTTCTCAAAGTCTACATCTCCGCAAAGCTTGCCTTCGGCATTTACATTGATACCTACATCGATAACAATCTGTCCTTCTCTCAGATATGTATCATCTACTACGCCTGCACGTCCTGCTGCTACGATAACAATGTCTGCCTCTTTTACAACAGAAGGCATGTCCACAGTTCTTGTATGGCATACAGTAACTGTTGCGTTTTTCTTGATCAGCATCATGGCCGCTGGCTTTCCTACTACCAGGCTTCTGCCGATAACAACGGCTCTCTTTCCTGTACAGTCAATGCCATAGTGGTCCAGAATCTCCATACATGCCTGGGGTGTACATGGAGGAAATCCTACTTCTTTACCTGTAAATACACCTGTCATAGAACCATCGGTCATACAGTCTACGTCCTTTGCAGGATCCAGGGCATTCTCAATAACCGCCTGATCTAAATGTTTGGGAAGAGGGCGGAACAACAGTACACCATGGATATTGTCGTTCTTGTTCATTTTCTCGATTTCTGCCAGCAGATCCTCCTGGGATACATCTGCTGGCAGCAGCACCTTCTCACATGCAACGCCCAGTGTCTCACAGCGTTTTGTGGCGCCTCTCTCATAAGAAATGTCGCTTTCATTCTCGCCTACACGGATAATTCCAAGGGTAGGTTTTACACCCTTTTCTTCCAATGCTGCAACATCTGCTTTGATTCTCTCATTCAGTGCAGCCGTTACTTCTTTTCCAAGTAATCTCTTTGCCATCTTTCTAAATTCCTCCTGCATTTTCTATCAGTCATAGACCGATTTACATTATTTTAATCTGGATAAAACGCTGTCAAAGGTTTCATCTGCGATTTTTGTATATTTTTCAAGCATAGCATCTGCTTTTTTGTTTAATTCTTCTGCATACTCTCTGTCAGCCATTGATTTTGTATTAATATATACATTCAGGCTTGCACCCTTTAATGCAGCTTTACAAAAAGCAGCGCCTACGCCGGCATCACTGATTGCCAGTTTAGAGCCTTTCGCAGCAAACTCTACGATCACTTCAATAGCTTCGCAGCATTTCTCCATAATCTCCATAGGTACAGAGCAGGCATCTTTCAATACAATCTCCATTACCCGGGCTTTCTCGGCCTTTTCTTCTTCTGTCTCTCTGGGCATACCGTATGCTTTGGAAAGAGGTTCGAATACTTCTGCATCTCTCTCAATAAGACGAAGAAAATCTTTCTGGAGTTCATCACATTTTTTCTTTAACTCCCACATCTCATCTTCCACGTCTGCATATTTTTTCTTTCCTACAGTCAGGCTTCCCACCATATTCCCCAGGGCGATACCTACTGCGCCTACTAAAGCAGAGGCGCCGCCGCCGCCTGGTACAGGTGCTTTAGAAGCTAAAACCTCTACGAACTCATTACATGGTACAGTTGAAAATCCCATTTCTTATATCCTCCTAAAATCTGAAAGTAATTTCCACCAGGCGGAAAAGCTCTCCGCCTGGCGGATACTGCTATCTGTAAGCCCCTGAAGGGTTTCAGTCGAAATCAGAACAGACCGGAAATCTTACCTGTCTCATCTACATCAATACGCTCTGCAGCCGGAACTTTCGGAAGACCAGGCA
>UQSX01000047.1 GCA_900543715.1 uncultured Blautia sp.
TGGGCTGATCTGCATTCTGTCCAGCCGTACCAGGAGTTTCTGACTGAGTTTCTTCCCGGCCCTCTGTTCATAGCGCAGCCATTCCAGCGTTCTTATTCCACCATTCAATTCTTTCAGCCGGCAGATTCGGTTCCTGTCTATCCCCAGTGCTCCCTGTGCATCCTTTGCATTTTTGTTGACGCTCCTATAGGATTCTATATATTCCATGGCCAGCCTTGTGAGTCCTGCGTAGATCAGATACCCTAAGCCTTTGTCCGGATGAAGAAGATTTTCTATGCGTACACAGTGTTCTTTCTCCTGCTCCAGCATCTTCTCCAAGGGGATATCCATGAGCCTGGTCGATTTTCGCAGCGTCTCAAGGTTCCTGGGGTATACCACTGCACTGCTGTAACGATTTACATAGTTTGATCTGCACCACCTGGTTTTTCCAGTCTGCTTAAAATTCGCATAATCGTAGTCCCGGACAAAACACATCCCTTTATCTAACTGCCTCCTTCCAAGCTCCCAGAAATTCACCTGTTCTCTCCAGTTTTCCTGAATCCTGTTTACTTTACGGCATTCAAAAAACCGGATTATATAGCCGTCAGGTATCTTCTGGATCATGGCTGCAGTCTCACTGTCATTAATGGTTTTCTGCTTTTTCCAGGCTTTTGCTGTAACGGTCCTTCCGCACTCCGGACATTCCACCTGTTTGTTATGGACGGATTTCATCTTTGTCTTTATGGTCTTCCTGCAGGCAGTGCAGTACGCTTTTCCTTTACTGGCATTGTAGAAAATATACTGTTTCTTCCAGAACGCTTCATCCCTTACCCACTGGCCAAAATCCGCCGGCGTCTCTGTCACCTGATTCATGACTTGATCAATCTCCTGGATCTCTTTGCGGTGCATTGTCGTTGTCTGCCAATCGTCTATTACTCCGGATACGGATCGTCGTATCCCCAGTTCGTCGCAGCCCAGGTATTTCAAGATCATCTTTTCTTCATCATCTGTGATCCAGAAAGGCTGTCCATAACTCTTTTTATGTTCATAAATTCTAATCGGTATATTTCCGATCTTTGCTCTGCTCCATTTCTTCTCTTTCGGCAGATAGGTGATATATTTGTTTTCTTTGTCTGACAGGAAGACTATGAACGCTGGCTCCTCATCCAGTATCCGGATGTCTTCCCCCCGATAGATCTCTACTTTCAGGATCCCTTTCTGCAGGCTGGCCCGGAGATAGCTGTGGTATTTATAATATCTATATATCCCTCGCCAGTTTCCTTCTTCGCCTCGTTCTTCTCCCCGGTCCTTATAAGCAGTCTCCTTGATCTCATCCGTTATCCCAAGGTCCTCCATCTCCAATAAGTCTCTGCGTCTCATTTTTTCCTGCCTCCCAGATAATACTCTGTGATGATTTTCTTTGCTCTTGCCATGCCAGGGATTCCCAATGTGACTTTACCTGCAGAAACGCCTGCTGCCTTTATAATGTCTTTATCTATTGCCTGCTGGTGTTTGAAGGACCAGGACAGCAGGGCCGCAATGCAGCCTTTCAGACTCTTGCCTTTCTTACGGACCTGTCTGGCTAAAAGCTCATTCTCCATGCACTGGCCACGAAGGTATTCCACCCAGTCTTCCATGATCTCTTTCGGTTTCAGCTCTGCCACTTCCATATCGATTTTTCCCAGTGCGGCAGTCAGCGGGTCACAGAGCACCGGGATATCTCCCTGCAGATACATCTCAACAAAATCACCCGGAATCCCGTTTTCACTGGCCATTGCTTTCAGGCTTTCTGTATCACCTTCATTGAACAGATTTTCCGTCAGTTCGTTTATTTCTTCATATGAGTCAAATTCTCCGAATTTTTCAAACACGTTTTTCTCCTCCTTCAGCTTTATCGCTTTCTCAGAAATACGCCTGCTGCCCGGCAGTTTCCTGGAAGACATGGCCTGCGGTGTCCGGTAATCCCGATATAATTACAGGTCATTCCATTATTCTGGTTTTCTCCTTTGCTGGAGTATCTACAGTACCTGCAGTCTGTCATTTTTATCTTCAGGATGTCCCTGTCTGTCTTTTCTCTCCAGCCTCTCCACTGCGGGCAGTCTTCGCATTTCTTTTTGTCCAGCACCAGGTCTCCTTTTCTCTTGTGGGAGCCAGGGCATTTGCTTATGAGCAAGGTCCTGTCTGGTTCGTGCTTGAGGACGTTCAGGCAGGTCTCCCATTTTTCTGGTTTTTCCATGGCAGCCTCCTTTAGCTAAATGGTAGATCTTCGTCTATCCCATCCGGAATATTCATGAAGCCGTCAGGGTCTGTTTCTGCTGCCGGTTTGCTTTCTTCTGTCTTCTTCTCGGCAAATTCCTGTTCTTCTACTACAATATCTGTGGTGTAGACCTTTCGGCCTTCCTTGTTGGTATAGCTCCCGGTCTGGATGCGACCAGTCACCAGGATCTTTATACCCTGGCGGAAGTATTTCTCGGCAAATTCCGCGGCACGTCCAAAGGCTATACAGTTTATGAAATCTGCAGTAGACTCTCCCTCTCGTTTAAATCTGCGGTCTACGGCCAGGGTATATCTGGCGATTGCTTTTGCATCTTCTCCGGCGGTGTATCTTACCTCCGGATCACGGGTCAGACGGCCCATTAAGATTACTTTATTCATACACTCACCTTTCCGGCATCTTGTAAATAACTGCCTTTTTACTTGCTGCTGCCTGGATCTCGTCCATAATCTCCAGGCAGCGCTCTCTTGTCTCGTACTCTCCGATTTCTTCTTCATACATGCTTTCCATGTATAATTTGTGGTGCTCTTCCTTCCGGGAAGTTTCTTTTCCATACCGGACGCCGCCAAAGTTCTCTAAACCGAACAATTTTTCCTTGTCTTGGCTTCTGATCAGCATTTTCCCTCCACCGCCTTTCTATTCTTTATTTATCAGTGTCTTCCGGTGTCTATCCACAAGAAATCTGTGGAAAGTGGGGATTCTATCCCACTTTTTTTCATGGTTTTCTCAGAAATCAGCTTTCAAAAGTTCCCTCCGATTCAGTAAAATCAAGGCCTTTTGAATCCCCCACCTATGTAAGATTTCCCGATGATCCGGACAAAATCTTCTCGGGTATGCGTCTTCTCGTATTCCTGCTGGCAGAGTTTCTTTAGAATCAGGTCGTTTTCCCCGATTCTGGTGTACAGCCTCTTTTCCTTCCCGGTGGTGATGAATACATAGGTTTACTTTGAATCCATGGATCTCGCTATTTCTTCGGTTGGATCCGAAATAAATGTGATGGTCCTCTACCAGCTTTTCCCGGTAGTCTCCTTCCAGGAGCATGCAGAGGTAACACTGCTTGCAGCTTTGGTCCTGAAGGATACTCTTTTGTTTTTTTACTCTCTTTTTCATACCCAGCTCTCCACAATGACCGGATCATCATACCTTGCCCTCGGGAAACAAGCGGAGTATCCGCTGGCTTTAATGTCTTCCCGGCACTCTTCCAGGGTATTTCTCAGTATGGCCACATCTGTTGGCCTTCCGGTCTTTCCATCAAAGATGCGGACCACATAATTATCTGGATAGTCCTTTGGTTTCTGATAGATCACTGCCATTGGCAGTATTTCTGTCGTGTCCGCCTCCTTTAGCGTTTTCAGTATCTTCGTTCCTGCCCTCCATTTTCGTGCTTCTCTTAGCTCTCTCATCTTCTTTACTTCCATTCCTGTCCTCCATTTCCGTAAGGAGCCATCCGGAATAGCTGTGCTTTCCGATCTGGATGCTTACTTTGTGTTCTTTTATCTTCTCCCAGACAGTCTGCCATTCTTCCTGATTCATCACTGGCCGGCCATTTGAGGTAAAATCATGCTCTGCCCATATCTGCAGTCTGTCCCGAATCATGTTCAGGACGAAGCGGTTGCTGCCACAGATTAGAAGCTCACAGGGTTCCTTCATGTGGCCCAGGGCTTCTGCAATCGTCAGGAGATATTCCTGGTTATAGGTCCCGGAGCCTTTTCGGAAGGCCTGTCCGGTTACCGGAAGACCGTGAGTAATATATTCCAGGACGTATCCGGATAGGCGGGACTTCTTGCCTATGTAGGTACTGCTGCACTCTATGTATAAAGTCACTTTCCGCATTTTATCCGCCCTCCTTTCGCTTTGTGAGCCGGATCATGGTGTACCTCCGGTACTTAAATCCGGTCACGGGGTTTATTCCTTCCACGATCTTTGCTATGTAATACCCTTTCTTCGGTTTTGGCTCTGGTTTCCACCTCAGGAGCTTGTCCACTTTCGGCTCTGGAAGGGGCATATTCCTGGATATGTTGTAGTTGGCCTCCCGGATCCGGGGCTTGGTCGGTGTTCCGTCTGCTTTGGAAAATTCTGTATGTTCATCCTTTGTGATGTAATTGGCCAGCTTTGTGAAGTCCTCATCATAGATCTTGTCGCTTAACCGGATCTCCGTGGTATAGGTCCCGCCATGGCCCCAGGCCTTTTTCAGTATGCTGGCCGTGTCTCCGATCTCATTGATGATCAGATGGATGTGCCAGGCCCCTTTTGTTCCCCTTTCGATATTCCGAATCCAGAAAAGCTCATAGTTTCTTTTCCGGTACTCTTCCCGGACTTTCCGAATAGCCTTCTGGAAGTCTTTTAATGCCGCCTGCATATTATCTGGCCGCCTACTTTTCTCATATGTCCAGGTGGCGAAGCAATCTCCCGGAGTGAAATACTGCAGGAGCCTTAGTCTTGTCCGTCTGGCTTTCTGGGAAGCATTATTTTTCCGAATGTCCTCCTTGGTAAGCTTTTTCTTTTTCTGCCTCTTTTCCCCAGGGGCTCCATAATTTCCATCATGATATTCCTCTACATCTATGATGTCTCCCTGCCTTAATTTGGTTGTTTTTCTCTTTACTGGCATAGCTTTTATGTCCTATCTTTAATATCTTTATCAAGTATTAAAAGGGCGGTTTGCCCTTCCCTTTTCCGGCCATATATGCTATACTTTTCTTGTGATTGAGGGCCATATATGGCTTGTCCGGAGACTTCCCATCTCCGGACTTTTATTTTTTATGTATGAATGGCATTTCAAGGTTCCCGGTGCGATCCCGCTGTCGATATCCCATAAAGTCGTTCTTCCCGCCGTGGGAGCCATAGAACTGGTCTATGGTATGGAAACTCTCCAAGGATAAGGAAGTGATCCCGTATCGGTCCTTAATCTCTTCGATCTGTGCGAATACCGGGATCAGTTCCTGACTTAAACTGGCAAATTCTCCCATTGCTTTTTCTCCTTGCTTGCCCTATAATAGGGACGTGATATATTATTTCAGTTGCTCGCTCGGGTTCCCGCCCGGCGGGCTTCTTTTTTCTTTCGGATTCTTTCTTCCCAGTCCCTGGCTGTCTCAATACAGGCAATCAGGATTCCAAAGACCACCAGCCAGGAAAATATTTGCAAAGCCATTGGCTCACCGGTTGGCATGTCAAAGACTGTATTAAACAGTACCGCTGTTCCCAACAGGGCCTCTGTTATGGTTGTCCGGTGCAATGCTTGTCCCTCCTTTCCCGCCCTAGGCGGTCTTTTTCTTTAGAGTAGTTTCAAACCCTACTGTTCTTCCGGCCCGGCAGATTGTTTCAGCTACAATTTTTGCCACTATATCTTCCGGAAGCTGATCCTGATTCACCCATTTTCCGTCTACTTTTATTTCGCTGATTATTTGCATTGAATCACCTCTGTTTTAAGGTATGTATTGTAAGTTGTCCTTGTTACACTGTATGGGGGTCTTCCATATTGTGTTTTGCTGGTAATTTGGTATAATTTTCCTATCAACTACTACAATTGCAAGATTCTGCCAGATTAATTTAGAGTTCATAAGGAGATTGTTATGCAAAACATTTTAAACATAATTTCTGTTGTTGCCTTTATTATGTCAACTATTAGCTGGATTTTAGCCATCTTTAATAACAGCATTAAATTGTCGCTAGAAGTATGGGATTATGCGCAAAGATTTAACGTTGTCCAGTTATACATATACTTTCAAAACAATTCAGGTAAATATCTCACTATTACCGGTGTGTCTATCATAGAGAATCAAATAAAAAGGCCCTGTAAGCTTATTCCCAGCACTATCCGCACCAAAAACAATAAGCCTTTTATTGAAACTCCTTATCTTCCTGTGAATCTTTCACCTCATCAAGGAGTTTTGTTTTGCTTTTGAATTTTTAAATTGTTCAGATATTGCATTAAGTCCTGGTAAAAATCTTGCTCTTGAAATTTATACCAATCGGAAGGCGTTAAAGAGATCTGTAATTCTCGGCAATAAGGATCATATTCTGAATCTAAGATAGAAACTCCTGCATACCATTCTGATATACTATAAACTTCATCTGTATCAGGAGGAAAAAATACTCCTGTACATCCTCCTGATATATTCTTTTTTTGCACCTGCATTCCATTTTTTTTCTTTTTTAAACGCCTTTTCTAAAATTTTGCGTATAAACATTCGTTACATCACTTCCTTTTTTCCTAGTTTAGGGGCTTTTTGTATTGTTCTTTCATGCATTCGCTTTTTGCAAAATCATTTTCTTTCTCAATTTCTCTGGCGAATGTATCAGCAATTATTTTTGCTTCTGTTCTTGTAATTTTCTTTTCTTCCAGAATGCTCCTTAATTCATCTATAATTGAGAGGAGTTGCGCTCTCTCCACCTGATACCACCTCCTTCTGCTGCCCTTTATCTATCCAGACATTCTTGATTTCAGAAATTTATCAGTATTTAACGCTCCTACTATGTGATATAATTTTTATACAGGCCCTGCTACAGCCGAGTATTTAGAAAGGAGAAATATGGTTATGAATCCATCTACAAATGCGTTGAACACTCTGTTGTGTACCGGAATGTTTCATGCAATTACAGCACATAAAGAAGTATTTAAAGATGAGCCCTATATTCCTATTGTTTTAGGCTATTTAAACTCTGCAACCTCTTATTTCACCGCTGCCGAGTCGCTCTACTATTCGTGTAATGATATTAAAGAAGATAATTCTCTTCCTGAAGTTTTTCACTGCTTTAAGGTTTTTGAAGAAGAACTTCTTGAAAATATACGCACAAATCATTCTCATCAGTGGACTGATATAGAATTTCAGCGTTTACGAGAAGCTTTTATGTCCTCATCTTTTGCATTTAAAGATGAAGAACTTTTTTCTTAATGGGGAGCATTGCTCCTCATTTTTTTGTTCTATTATGCTTCTAAGATCGTATACTTCATGTTTTAATCTCTGTAATAAAGCTGTCTGATATCTTATTTCCTTTTCTATGTAAGAATTTTGATCGTTGCTGTCCAAATTTTTCTCTTGTTTACTTACCTTTTCAGTTAATCCTTCTCTTGCACAACTCCAATCATCTGCTGCTAAGTCATCCGCCGTTGGGCTCCAGGTCCTGGCACTTCTCTCCTGTTTTCCGTATTTGCATATAATTATCTGACAAGTTTCGTAACTATTAGTTGGTTTAATCAATGCATAGTAATCAGATTCTGGTCTTCTTACTGATTCTCGGTAAATAACTCCTCCAGTTTGGATTGCCTTTCTTACAGCTTCATGTATAAACATTTATTACACCACCTCCTTCTGCCGCCCTTTATCTTTCAGAAAATATTCCATCGGCACACCAACGTGATTAGCAAGTTCCGCACTTGGTTCGGAACACCCTGCCTTCCAATTTGAATATGCCGTCGGGCTGATTCTTCTCTCCTTTTATCCATAAATTTTTCAAAGTTTCTTGTCTCTTGCTCCCTCTTTCTGATATAATCATTTCATGATATAGAGATGAGGTTTTTCTATGCGAGATCGTTACTGGAGTTATTTTGTATCTATTAAGCATAAATATTTTTATTACATAGCTTTTCAGGCACTTTATAGCAGAATAAACTGGTGTATAACTGCTTTTCTTGCTCTTACTACTTTATCCTGCGTTGCTGTTTGGAATATTTGGGACAAAATTCCTATCGTTTGGGCTGTGCTAATTTGTATGTCTCAAGTTATCCAAGCGCTTTTTCCTAAACTGCCATATAACGATCTGTTGATTTCTGTAAAATTTATTATTCCAGAAGTAGATAGTCTTCTCATGGACATTGAACATGACTGGCTATATATAGATATACATAAGCCGTCTGATGATGACATTCTCTCAATGCTTCATAAGTATGATCAGCGATACCATGAATTGACTAATCAATTCTTTTCTGGTACTTTTTTACCTGATATCCAATACTGCAGTAAAAAAGCGGAAGATAATTGCAAAAATTATTTTTCTACAAATTATCAAGTATAAACTAAGGAGGCGATAGTATGACGCAAAAGAGTAATACACCACCATCTCGTCCGCACCCATCACCTCAATCTCCAAATCATAGAGGAGATGCAGGCGGCGCTCCCGGACCCAAATACACAATTCCTACTCCAAAGCCCAAAAAATAATTTATTTCTCTCGAAACAATTCTTTCTTTTTTATTAAGAATTTGCAGTAATCGCAGGCAGTATGTGGTGGTTTCCCTATTATAGATATAATCAGCAACTTATAGCCTGCGATTCCTACTGCAAAGCCTATGATGAAACTTACAATCATTTTTTACCCTTTCTCTGCTAGAAAATATTCCATGCTTTTTCCAAAATAGTCTGCTATTGCTTTAATTTTGTCGGATTTTGGTGTATATCTTCCAGCTTTCCAGTTAGATAACGTCGAAGTTGGAACACCGGTATTCTTCGACACTTCATAATCAGTTACACCTTTGCAGTCTCTTAAATCAGCATATTTTTTGTACGAAAACAAATTAGCACCTCCTTCAAAAATTCATTGACAATAGCTAAGGTTTCAAATATAATTAAATTACCAATCAAAGTTATATTTAAAACCAAAGCTATTTTCTCGTTGATAACTTCTTTTTCAAAGCTATGATTGTATATTAGCATTGATTTCAAAGTTTGTCAATGGTTTTTAGCTTCTTTTTCAAACTTGTTTTGAGGTGCTTATATGTATGAAATATTTGAACGACTATGTAAAGAAAAAGGAGTTACCGCATACAGAGTATGCAAAGAAACGGGCCTTACAACTGCTACAATAAGTAATTGGAAAGCAGGAAGATATACTCCCAAGCAAGAGAAAATGCAGAAAATTGCAGATTATTTCGGAGTATCTCTTATATATTTAATGACCGGAAAAGATGAGAAACCTCCGGAACCACAGTTGACGCCCAGAGATAAGAGGGACATAACAAAAGATCTGGAATCTATCATGCAAAAGCTCTCCGATAAAGAAAACGGCCCCGCTTCCTATAATGGTCAAGACCTCTCTCCTGAATCCACGGACCTTTTTAAGGAGGAACTGGAGATTGCTCTTAAACGCCTGAAGATTATTAACAAGGAAAAATATAATCCGAATAAGAACAAGAAGTAGGTGGTATAGTGAATAAAGATATCAAACGCTTAGTCGCTTACTATGTAAAAAAGTTCGGGACCAGGGATCCGTTTCGGATAGCTGATAATCTTAATGTGCTGTATCAATTCGGGGATATCGGCTGTGAAGGATGTTATATGTATTTAAAAAAACATAGATACATATTTTTAAATGCGAATCTTGATGGGCCTGAAAAGGAAATGGTCATGGCTCATGAGCTTGGCCACGCAGTATTGCACAGAAGAGAAAATTGCTATTTCATACGGAACAAAACCTTTTTATCAACCGTCCGAATAGAGCGGGAGGCCAATACCTTTGCTGCGGAGCTTCTAATCCCGGATTCTTTAATTCTGGAGAATCCAGGGTATACAAAAAGCCAGCTTGCAAGGCTGGCAGGGTATAATGAAATGATTATGGAATTTAAAAGAGTTGATTAAACCATTGGTTTTTTCATAAATCACATAAGAAGGGGGGAATCTTATATGGGACTAAGATTCAGAAAAAGTGTTAAAGTTGCTCCGGGGTCAAACTAAACCTCAATAAGAAAAGTACGAGTGTCACTTTTGGAGGAAAAGGAGCACATTATACGGTAAGTTCTACGGGTAAAAAGACCAAAAGCGTAGGGATTCCTGGAACGGGACTAAGTTATGTTGAAACAGAACATATAAATTCCAAAAAAAGTAAAGCTTCTTCATCCAAACCCAAACAAAAGGAAAAGGTAAAATCATCTCATGTTTTGGGCTGCGCTGTTGAGTTGTTTGGATTTTTGTTTCTTATATGTATTGTTATTGCTATTATTTTCGGCGGAAATGATTCTGAAAATACAGATGATGCTTCTGCCATTGTACAAGAAAATTCCATTGATTCTTCTGAAGAAACTGCCCAGCCACAAACTACTACTATGTATGCAACTGCTGATCTGAATGTGCGGGAAGGCGCTGGAACTGATTATAATACTGTCGGCCAGCTAAATCTTGGTGATGCAGTTGAAGTTTATAGTACAGAAAATGGGTGGAGTAAGATTGATTATAATGGTACTGAATGCTTCGTATCAGCAAATTATTTATCTTCTACAGCGCCTGATACTACTTCTGCAGATACTTCTACTCCTCCCGCTGCTTCTCCAGAGGATCAAACCCAAACGGCAGTTGGACAAACTGTTTACTGGACGCCTAATGGGGAAGTTTACCACTCCACTTCTGATTGTCCAAGTTTGGCACGGTCTAAGACTATATTAAGTGGAAGCATAGAAGAGAGTGGAAAATCTCGCCCCTGTGAAAACTGTTACTAAAAATAAAATCATATCTCACAATTATATTTCAGACTGTTTGATTGCTACCATTCTTTCTCTGATCTTGTTGGATCTAAAATCTTTGAAGATCTGGTAATTTGTATTACAGATATGCTGAAAGAGTAAGGCTCCCCGGTTCTATACCGGGGCATACCTTGACAATAATATACTTACCCGGGGAGCTGGGGGACGTGCTCTCACCCAATCCGAGACCTTACGGAGGGTGGTGATTATTATGAGTACATATGAAGAATTAAGCCTGATCGTAAGCACTGCTTTATTGATTATCGCCATTCTTAATTATACACATAAGAAATAGCCGTCCTGCTCTCGTCAAAGTTTAGGAACGGCTATCTCTTATAGCTAAATCTTAAATTACGCCGGGTCGGGTGAACTGCACTCACCTTCCAGCTCCCTTGTTAAGTATATTATAGGTCAAGGATTAAAATTTGTCAAACATGAAAAACCGCCCCTGCGCCAACAGGAGCGGCACCGCAACTCGGACTTCCACGTATTGTGTGGTAACCTACTATGCGGTAAATACTGACATCCGAAGATGTTCAATCGATTGCATACATATTGTATCATCTTCGGAACAGCCATGCAAGCGGAACAAAAGTTCGCTGGCTGTTATTTTTGTACCTATTTTTACATAGTTTTAAAAAGGAGATGATGAACATGGCAGCATTCTTAGACGAGTACACAGACGGCGCCCTGTATATCCGTGTCAGCACAGATAAGCAGGAGGAGCTCTCTCCTGACGCCCAGAAGAGGCTTCTGCTGGATTATGCGAAGAAGCATAAGATCCTGATCAAAGATGAGCACATCTTTATTGAAAACGGGATCTCCGGCAGAAATGCCCGGAAGCGTCCGGAATTTCAGAAGATGATCTCCCTGGCCAAGTCAAAGCCTGCTCCCTTCCAGGTAATCCTGGTGTGGAAGTTCAGCCGCTTTGCCCGGAACCAGGAGGAATCCATTGTCTACAAATCCATGCTGAAGAAACAGTGTGGTATTGAAGTAGTAAGTACCTCTGAGCCTCTGATCGAGGGGCCCTTCGGTTCGCTGATCGAGCGGATCATAGAATGGATGGACGAATATTACTCTATTAATCTCTCCGGAGAAACTTCCAGGGGAATGACAGAAAAGGCTTTAAGAGGCGGATACCAGTGTACGCCTCCCCTGGGATATAAAGCAGTAGGCAATGGAGATCCTTTTGTGGTGATCCCGGAAGAAGCCAAACTGGTCTCTTATATCTTCGATCAGTATTGCCACTATCATAAGGATCCCACAGCGATAGCCAGGCAAATAAACGACATGGGGATCCGGACCAAACGTGGAAGCCAGTTTGAGCGGAGAAATATCATGTATATTCTCCAGAACAAATTTTATATAGGAAAGCTGGAATGGAACGGCATTGCTGCAGAGGGCCGGCATGAAACCTTTATTGATCAGGATCTCTTCCAGGCAGCTCAGACGCGTATAGCAGAAACTTATTCTCCAAGCAAGCGCCGCAGCGTATCCACTTGCAAACACTGGCTGTCCGGATTGGTGAAATGTTCGATCTGCGGTGCCTCCCTGTCCTATGACCGTAACGCCGGGAAATACCCCTATTTTGTCTGTTACCGGTATGCTAAAGGATTTCACAAGGGAAGCTCGGCAATCGGCGAAAAACGGCTGATCCGCAGCGTAGAAGAGTATCTGAATAAGCTGCTGAATGGCCAGGATTTTACTCTTTCTTACATAGAGCGCAATGCTCCGGAGCTTACTGCCCAGGATCAGTGTAAAAAAGAGCTGGATAACTTGGCTGTCCGGGAAAAGCGCATTAAGATAGCCTATGAGACTGGCGTGGATACTTTGGAAGAATATAAAGAGAACAAAGAACGGCTCCTGCAGGAGAGAGAAAGACTTGAAAAGCAGTTTGCCCAGCTCCAGGAAGCTCCTGCTGCCCCTGGCGCAAAGGAAGACTTCTTAAAAAAGGTCAGGACTGTATACGACATAATAGGGAATCCGGAGATTGAAAACGATACAAAAGGAGTCTTTATCCGCTCCATTGTGGAAGAAATTATCTATGATAAGGAAAAGGATACTCTCACTTTCCGTCTCTACAGCCCTCAAAACCCGCATAAACAGCGGGTTTGGGGCTTCCCATAGGTTACTGATGTAAGGGGGACCTGACGGCGAAATGGGCGCTTCCATGCGCTACCTGTCCCAGCGTTTTGCCATGCCGAACCGCATTGCTATGGGAACGTTAAATGATATTGGAACCGAAGAGCTGGGGCATTTGGAAATGGTAGCCACCATTGTTCACCAGTTAACCAGGAATCTCTCCATGGAAGAGATTGAGAAATCTGGTTTTTCTGATTACTATGTGGATCATACTGTGGGAATCTGGCCCCAGGCCGCAGGAGGCGTTCCTTTCAATGCCTGTGAATTCCAATCCAAAGGCGATCCCATCACAGATCTTTTTGAAGATATGGCCGCAGAGCAGAAGGCCCGGACTACCTATGACAATATTCTCAGGCTGATAGACGATCCCGATGTGATCGATCCCATCCGCTTCCTCCGGGCAAGAGAAATCGTCCACTTCCAGCGGTTCGGCGAAGTCCTCCGTTCCGTCCAGGAAAATCTGGACTCCAAAAACTTCTATGCATTCAATCCAAGCTTTGATATGCCATGTAACGCCAGCTGCAGGGACTGCTCTTTTGGAAGATGATATACCGTTAAGTCCAGGCCCTGCAGACAGTATCTTCCTGTAAAAAAGAAACTCTCCTGCATACAGACCTTACAGCCGGTCTGTATGCCAAGAGAGTCTCTGAAAATTTTCCGATGATAAAAAAGCCTTAATTGCCGCAGCCGCCATGATGATGTCTGCAGGATCCATCCTCTCCATGATGGTGACCGCAGCCCTGGCCTTCCTGGTGATGGTGATGATTGCAGGTAGTCTCCGGATCATAACTGAGACTTCCCTTTAAGAAAGCTTCTACCTGTACATCTGCATCTCCGCTTGCACCGGGATAAAGACGAATGCCTGCTTCCCCAAGAGCATTTCTGGCGCCGCCGCCGATCCCGCCGCAGATCAGGACTTCTACTCCTAATTCCTGAAGAAATCCTGCCAGAGCACCATGGCCGCTGCCATTGGTATCCACGATTTCTGCGTTTAGGATTTTTCCATCCTCTGTATCGTAAATCTTAAACTGTTCTGTGTGTCCAAAATGCTGGAACACCTGTCCGTTTTCATAAGTAACTGCGATCTTCATCTTATCTGCTCCTCTCTCGCCTCTGCCAGTTCCTTCCTGATCTCCTAAACAGTAATTGCCCCCTTGGATTGTCAAAGCTGCGGCCTCTACAAGAAACCGGGCCGTTTTTTTTCTGGCTTCTGTATACATAGCCTGAACAGTAGCCCGCCCCACACCCATCCTAAAAGCACATTCTTCCTGTGTCAGGCCCTGATAATCGATCAGCCTCAGGGTCTCATATTCTTCCACAGCCATCACAATTTCATGGCCGACACGTTTTCCCTTCTCCGGCAAAAACTTATCGCACAGAGGCAGGCTTCTTACTCTTTTGGGTTTATTTGGTCTTGGCATAAGGTTTCCTTTCTATTATTGACATATGTTTATTATATTCTCATTATTAGTATATGTCAATAATTAATGATTCGCTTTTTTCAAAATCTCCAGCACATCTTTTTGATGAAGTTCTTTAAATTTTGCTACCGTAAATGTGTCGTTGCCGGTAGCTCTGGCAGCCATATCCTCCAGTTCCTCTTCCGGTCTTACTCCAATCTCCAGCTCACCGATAGAAACCGGCATCTGTATAGAACGAAAATACTCCACAGTTGCCTCTATTCCCAGCCGGGCTGCTTTCACAGGATCTTCTTCCCGAATATCCCACACCGTTCTGGCATATTTTGCAAATCTCTCCGGCTCCTCCATGTAAACATATCTGGCCCAGGCTTCCCATACTGCAGACAGGCTGGCACCGTGAGCCACATCATATTTGGCGCTTAGCTCATGTCCGATCTTATGAGGAGCAAAATCTTTCTCTGCTCCAAGTCCCGTGATCCCATTGTGAGAAAGGCTGCCGCACCACATCAGTTCACTCATGGCCTGATAATCCCTCTGATCTGCAAATGCTTTTCTGCCGTTTCTGATCACTGTCCGCAGCAGTCCCTGGGCAATCTCATCCGTCATTTCATTTCCTTTGCTGTGGGTAAAATACCGGTCCAGTGTATGCATCATGATATCCACGATTCCGCAGGTCACCTGATACTTTGGAAGGGTGTATGTCAGTTCCGGATTCATTACAGCAAACTTTACTCTGTTGAATTCTGTGCTTAATCCTTTTTTCTTTCCAATCTTTTCATTGGTCAGGACTGCCGAGTCGCTCATCTCACTTCCTGCTGCCGATATGGTCAGCACCACGCCTACGGGAAGACTTTTTGTCAATGGAACTTTTTCAGTCCAGATATCCCAGAGATCCAGATTCGGATTTGCCGTACCATGTGCGATTCCCTTAGCTGTATCAATGGCGCTGCCGCCGCCTACCGCCAGAATAAAATCTGCCTGCATGCCTAAAGCTTTTCTTACTCCTTCCTCAGCCAGAGAAAGTCTGGGGTTAGGTTTTACTCCTCCCAGTTCTTTCCAGAAAATATTTTCCTCATCCAGCTCTTTATGGATCTTATCCAAAAGTCCGCTTTTTTTTGCGCTTTCACCGCCGTATACAAGGAGTACTCTGGTCCCTCCCCATTTCTTTACCGCCTTTCCGGTCTGAGCCTCCGCTCCTTTTCCAAATATCACTTCTGTTGGCGCATAATATACAAAACTCTCCATACTGCTCCTCCTTTTATATAGTTCTTTTGCCTGCCATCATGTCTCCTGGTTCCTGCAGGCAGAAAGTCTGACATATTTTATCTGCTGTTATCTATTATAAAATACATTTCTCTTCAATACCATATCCCGGATAATTTTTCAAAGTTTTTACCATATTCTTTCTCAACCTATGCTAAAATAAAAGGGAAGATTTATAAATATAACAGGAGGTGCTGATATGGAATACCGCACAATGGAAAAATTAGGAGTGTCCCCTTCTCTTCTTGGATTTGGCTGTATGCGCTTTCCTTTAAATCCAGATGGTTCGATCTGTGAAGCCGAGGCGGAAGAAATGCTGGATACTGCCATTAAGGCCGGGGTAACTTATATAGACACTGCTTACCCCTATCACAATGGAGGCAGCGAGCCTTTCCTTGGCAGGGTTTTGAAAAAATATGACCGCAAAAACTTTTTTCTGGCCACCAAACTTCCTATGTGGGATGTAAATTCCCTGGATGATGCAAAACGTATTTTCCAGGAGCAGCTGGACCGCCTTCAGACAGAGTACATAGACTTCTATCTTCTCCACTGTCTGGATAAGGAAAAATGGGAAAAAACACTGAAGCTGGAGCTTATCCCCTATATGGAAGAGCTGCAGAAAGAAGGAAAGATCCGATTCTTCGGTTTTTCTTTCCATGATGACTTTGAAGTTTTTAAGACAATCCTCACTTACCGGAACTGGGACTTCTGCCAGATCCAGTATAATTATGCGGATACGGATATCCAGGCAGGGGACAGAGGCTATGACCTGGCAGAAGAGCTGGGAATCCCTATGGTGATCATGGAGCCTGTAAAGGGAGGCTCTCTGGCTTCTCTTCCGGATGAAGTAACAGCTCCCTTTAAAGATTACAATCCAGAAGCAAGCACTGCTTCCTGGGCACTGCGCTGGGTAGCAAGCAAGCCTAATGTAAAGGTGGTTTTAAGCGGAATGTCCACTCCGGAGCAGGTAGCGGATAATCTTCAGACCTTCCAGTCTTTCCATCCCCTTTCTCTGAAAGAAAAAGAACTGGTTGCCGAAGTTGCCAGACGGATCAAGCAGCGTACCAGAAACGGCTGTACCGGCTGCGCCTATTGTATGCCATGTCCTTTTGGGGTAAATATTCCCCAAAATTTCCATATTTGGAACGAACTGGCAATGTATGGAAATAAAGGAAAAGCAAAACAGGCCTATTTCAAAGAACTGACAGAGAAGGAGCGGGCGGATCAGTGCCACGAATGCGGAAAATGTGAAGAAGTCTGTCCTCAGGGCCTTTCTATCCGGGAAAATCTGAAAGAAGTATCCAAAGAAATGGAAACTCTAAAGTAACTTTCCTCTAGTTTGGTTTAGTTATTTTCGAGACGATGTATAAGCAAATATCACCGGCAGCCCGGCCTTTGCGCCCGGCTGTCGCAAAAAAGAGCCGCAGGTCAGGGATCTTTCCCTGATCTGCAGCTCTTTTTTAGTTTCTATGGAAAAGGCCTCCCGCCTTTCCATGAACTTTTCTGCTATTTTTATTTTGTTTCCAGATCAAATCCGAAATATCTCACTGCATTGTTGTAAGAAATTCCTTTTACAATCTTTTCCAGATTCTTCATATCTTTCGGATATTCTCCATTCTCTACCCATCCGCCGATCAGTTCACACATAATCCTTCTGAAATACTCATGTCTCGGATAGGACAGGAAGCTTCTGGAGTCTGTCAGCATTCCGATGAAGTTGCCCAGCAGTCCCAGGTTTGCCAGGGATGTCATCTGTTTCATCATACCGGTCTTATTGTCATTAAACCACCATGCAGAACCCTGCTGGATCTTTCCGATCGCATCACTGTTCTGGAAGCAGCCGATAATGGTTCCGATCGTCTCATCATCTGCCGGATTCAGGCTGTAAATAATCGTTTTCGGCATCTTTCCTGACTCATTGACTGCATTTAAGAAATCTGCCAGCTGGTCGGCCGGTGTATAATTGCTGATACAGTCAAATCCGGTATCTGGACCCAGTTTTGCATACATAGCCTTATTGTTATCTCTCTTACAGCCATAGTGGAGCTGCATTACCCAGCCTTTTTCCCCATATTCCGGAGCCAGGAACAGCATAAAAGCTGTTTTAAACTTGGCAGCGTCTTCTTTGGAAACAGGCGCTCCGGCTAAAGCTCCCTGGAAAATCTTCTCTACCTCTTCCTCAGAAGCAGGCACATACATCACGTAATCCAGACCATGATCAGAAACCAGGCAGCCCATGCTGTGGAAGAATTCCATTCTCTTCTTTAAGGCTTCTTTCAGATCTGCAAAGGTCTTGATCTCTACGCCTGAAACTTCAGCCAGCTTCCGGATGTATTCCTGATATCCCGGTTTTTCCAGATTCATAGCCTTATCTGGTCTCCACGCCGGAAGAACCTGTACATCAAAAGACTCGTCCTCTTTAATTACTTTATGCCATTTCAGGTCATCTACCGGATCATCTGTAGTACACAGAAGGGTAACATTGGACTGTTTGATCAGGTTCCGCACGCTCATGGAATCTTCCTGAAGCTTTGCATTACACAGATTCCATACTTCTTCTGCTGTCTCGCTGTTGAGAACACCGGTATAGCCGAAAAATCTCTGCAGTTCCAGATGGCTCCAGTGGAACAGAGGATTTCCGATGGCTTTTTCCAGAGTTTCCGCCCATTTCTGGAATTTTTCTCTGTCCGGTGCATCTCCGGTAATATAATACTCTTCCACACCGTTAGAACGCATCTGGCGCCATTTGTAATGGTCGCCTCCCAGCCATACCTGGGTAATGTTCTCAAATTTTCTGTCTTCTGCGATTTCCTGTGGATTAATATGACAATGATAATCCAATACAGGAACCTGTGCCGCAAAATCATGGTACAGCTCTTTGGCTGTCTCTGTACTCAGTAAAAAATCCTTATCCATAAATGGTTTCATAATACGAACCTCCTTTTCTAATAATTTACAAAATTTTTCAGGTATTTGTCAACATATCCTGTAAGATTTACGAAAAGTTCTAAAAACTGGTTTGTACTGACTTTATACGTAGCCCATCAGACTTGGCAGCCACAGACTAAGCTGCGGGATATAAGTTACCAGCATCAGTACGATAAAGATGGCCAGGAAATACCAGAGAAGCTGGCGGAATACGGTCTCGATCTTCACCTTTCCTACCTTAACACCTACAAACAAGGTAGTTCCCACAGGAGGCGTGATGGTTCCGATACACAGATTGAAGATCATCATAATACCAAAGTGGATAGTGTTCATTCCCAGGGCTGTGCATACCGGCAGGAAAATCGGTGTAAAGATCAGGCAGGCCGGTGTCATGTCCATAAAAGTACCTACGATCAGCAGGATGATATTGATAATAAACAGGATCACAAATTTGTTGTCGCTGATAGCCAGCAGTCCTTCAGAAACCAGTGACGGGATATTTGTAAAGGCCATAACCCAGGACATAATGCTGGAAACGCCGATGAGGAAAATAATGATGCCGGTCATCTCAGCACTCTCCTTGAGGATCTGGGGGATCTCTTTGAGCTTAATAGATTTATAGCCGAACAGAGACAGGAGCAGACTGTACACCACTGCTACCACAGACCCCTCGGTTGCTGTAAAAATTCCGCCGATAATACCGCCGATAACGATTATGATCAGCAGCAGGCAGGGAATTGCTTCAAGGAGAACTTTAATCTTTTCTTTTCCGGTAAACTTGCTGGTGCTTCTGTAGCCTTTTTTCTTGGCGATAAAATAGATCACCACCATACATGCCAGTCCCCAGAGGATACCCGGGATATAGCCGGCCATAAACAGAGCCGCCACAGATGTGCCGCCGCTTACCAGAGAAAAGGTGATCATAACATTGCTGGGAGGGATCAAAAGCCCTGTAGGAGCCGTAGCAATATTGGCTGCTGCAGAAAAGTTCGGGTCATAGCCTTCATCCTTCTCAATAGGACCGATGATGGAACCCATAGCAGAAGCTGCCGCTGTACCGGAACCGGAAATGGCGCCGAAAAGCATATTAGCTACAACGTTTGTGTGTGCCAGTGCTCCGGGAGCACGTCCTGTAACTAATTTTGCAAGGTTGATCAGACGGACTGCGATACCGCCCTTATTCATAATATTTCCTGCCAAGATAAAGAAGGGAATGGCCAGCAGACTGAACACAGAGATACCGGAGAAAATTCTCTGGGCTCCTGTCAGAACTGCTACACTGGTATCCATAACAGGCAGGATTGCGCAAATGGAGGAAATTCCAAGGGCAACTGCAATAGGTACACCGGCGATCAGCATGATCACCAGCAGTACCAGAATAATTAAACCTGAAAGTAATGCTGTACTCATATTTTATCTCCTTTCCTATTCTTCCTCTGTCGGCCTGCGGTCAATTCCCATTGCCAGGTCAATGATATTCAGAACCGAATAAATTGCGATCAGAACACCGGAAAGGGGAACCACGATATAAACCACACCCATTGGTATGCCAAGAGAGGCCGTTACCTGGGTCATAGAAAGCTGCATGATGGTATAGCCGCCCCAGACCATAACACTGACAGCGAAGATCATGATCATCAGTTCAATGACGATCTCCAGGATTTTCTTCGGAACCCCTGTGAGCTTATCCGCAATAAATCCCATGCGCATATGATCTCTTTTTCCGAATACCAATGCGGAGGATAAAAGGGCCATCCAGGAAAAGCTGTAGGTCAGCAGCTCTTCGGAAACTGTACTTGGACTGTTAAAAAAGTAGCGTGTCACAATCTGATATGTACCAACCACTACCATGGCTGCAAAAACAATGGCACAGGCAGAACTTAATACAACATCGATCACTTTTCTGATTTTTTCTAAAGCTTTCATAATTATTCCGCCTCCTCATCTGTATATTTCGCATTGATTTCCTGAATATGGTCATAGATATCGCCGATATGCTCATTATCCGCCAGCATATCTTCCTGAACGCCGGCCACCTGGTCTTTAAAGGCCTGGATATCTACATCGATAAACTCTACGCCCATATCTTCTTCTGCGATCTTTTTGGCTTCTTCTACCTGTACATCCCACTCTTCCAGCTCTACTTCTGTGGAAAGTCTGGCAGCCTCTTCAAATACTTCACGTTCTTCATCGCTTAAGCTGTTCAGGAATTTCAGATTTCCGATGAGCATATCCGGAACCATCTGGTGTTTATTGTAGGAAAAATACTTTGCCACTTCTCCGTGCTTATTGTTGGTCAGAGCAAGCTCATTATTCTCAGCGCCATCAATCACTCCCTGCTGGATAGCCGTATAAACTTCTCCAAAGCTCATAGGAGAAGCGGCAGCGCCAAAAGCTTCCATCATCTGTACGCTGGCCGGGCTCTGCTGCACACGGATTTTCAGCCCCTTTAAATCCTCCGGTGTATTTATCGGCGTCTTGGCGTAAAAATTCCTGGTACCTGCATTGTACCAGGTAAGTACACGGAATCCCGCTTCATCTGTAGATTCATAGATCTGGTTCATATATTCGGTGTCATTCATAACCTCATGATAGGCTTCTTCCGAAGTAAACAGGTATGGCATACTGAAAATCTCATACACATCTGCAAAAGTCTCCAGATTTGCAGTACCTGCCACAACAAAGTCAATGGCTCCTGTCTGGGTCAGCTCAATAGCTCTCTGGGCAGATCCCAGGATCTCATTAGGGAAAATCTGCACTTCATATTTGTCTCCCAGATTCTCCTCCACATATTCTTTAAATTTCAAAAGCCCGATATGTTCCGGGTGAGTCTCAGACTGGGCATGAGAGATACGAATGATCCTTTTTCCTCCGGTGACGGAAGAGCAGCCGCTCATCCCCAGTAACGTGGTAACACCCATAGTTACACATAGGGCTGCGGCTAAAATTCTTTTTAAACCTTTCATGTTCTTTTTCCTTCCATATATTTGTTTTAGAAATTTGTAGTACGACGCTTTATAAAACAGCATGGGATAGTTTTTTTATGCCGTACCGGATGACCGTTTAAGGCCATCATCATAGAGTCTACAGCAGTTTTACAAAGCATTTCGCTGCGGCTGTCAATACTGGACAGTTCAGGTTCACAGCAAACGGCAA
>UQSX01000048.1 GCA_900543715.1 uncultured Blautia sp.
GCAATGGAATTCTGCATGGCCTGAAGGAAATTTTTATCCTCCAAAAGAGATTTAAAGTTATTTAGACCGACAAATTCTTTTCTATTTGTAATTCCGCCCATGCGGTACAGAGACATTCTGAACACATTGATGGTCGGGATAAATATGAAAAGAGTGACCAGTATAGCCGCTGGTGCGATACAGAAAAAAACAAACCGTCCCTGGGCCCGTTTTCGATTCATACTATGTCTCCTTTCCTTTTTAAAAACGGTGAGCTGTAACAACTCACCGTTTTTTCAGCACATATGCCACTTTCTAAGTTTGATTTTCTTTATTCCATCGCGTTAGCGCATCTTTCCCATACATCTGTAAGCTGGCTCTGCCACTCATCAACTGTCATGTCGCCGTTGCTGATGGAATCAATAGGTCCGTATATGGATCCCTTCATATCAAGTCCTTCAATAGGAGCGGTAGTAGCCCATGTACCTGTAACGGCCACAACATCGTCTCCTGTCTGGAAGCTGCTCTTGATCACGCCTTCAGGAAGTTTCTCTGCCGCGCCTTTAACAGGGACTACGATAGGAGAATCCGATTCTTCTCCTGTCTCTGCATTGGTTGTTTTATTTGCGAGGCAAAGATCTACAACAGTGTCAGAATACATAAATTTGATGAATTCTTTAGCAAGATCGATATTTTCTGCATCTGCCGGAATCCACATCTGTTCTGTAAAGGTATACACAGACTGGCTTTCATCAGCGCTCCACTTGGGAACACCCATTACGCCCCACTCATAGTCAGCCGGAGTGGTGTTCGCCATTTCTCCAACTACCCAGCTTCCATTCGGCATAAAAAGAGCTTCTCCATCAATGACTGCCTGCTGATTGATCTTAAATCCGCCGTCTGTATTGGCGTTTGAAACTGTATCAGCCCAGATATTATCAGAAGAAACAAGCTGTCCTACTGTATCCAGAACTTTTCTTCCCTCTTCTGATGTCCATGTATCGGCATCATAGGTCAGTGCATTGTTATAGAAATCGGTTCCTCCTGCCTGAGCAAGCATAGCATAGATTGTTGCATCAAAATATCCGGACTGAGGATATGTAAAGAGTGATCTTCCGTCTGCTCTGGCCTGTTGTCCAAGTTCAAAAAACTCGTCCCATGTAGCAGGCAGCGCATACTCTTTTCCTTCTCCTACCAGTGTGGCGTTATACCAGAAACCGGTCTGGGTGTAGAAGATAGGAGCCAGGTAGATCTTTCCGTCCCCATAAGGCTGCGCCGCTGTTCCATCCAGGATACCATCCAGCATTTTTCCTTTCAGTTCATCATCAAATACATCTGAAATATCCGCAACAGCCTGTTCTTTAAGCATGGTCTCTGTAAATCCGCTCGCCTGACCAAGGTTATAGTAGACAATATCCGGAACATCGCCGTTCTGGATGTCCTTAGTAAGGACCTGATCCAGCTCGGAGGACAGTTCCAGCTCTACGGTGCATCCGTTCTCTTCCTCAAATGCCTTTGTAATCTTATCCCAGATGTCAGCTCCGTTTCCGCCTTCAAAAGCTGCGACCTTCAGTACATTTCCGTCTCCGCCGCCATCGCCGCTGCCGGAATCATCACTGCTTCCGCCTCCGGAATTCCCGCATCCAGCCAGCATAGAAACGGCCATTGCGGAAACAAGGGATACCGACAAAAGCTTTTTCAATGTTTTCCTCTTCATAAATTTTACCTCCTTTTTACTGTTAAATACATCATAGACTATTTTACCCATCTATTCCATACGGATATTGCCTTTTCTTTTATAATTCTTGCTGTTTTCTATTGTTTAGTTCACAATATATAAATATTTTTTGTTATTTCTACATTCTATTCTTGCTTTTCATATTTTTTATTTTGTATAATATTTACAAACCACAGGTTTATCTGCCTCTTTCAAAAGGAGAAAACTTTATGAGTCACAGACATTATCCCATTAAGGAAAACGATATAACAAGAACAAATTCCCGGCTGCTGTCTATCTCTCTGTCTAAAGATGAGAAAGACTGGTCCAGCGTATTGCACACCCATCCTTTCACAGAAATCTTCTTTGTCCTGAAGGGCAAAGGAAATTTCCTCTTTCACAGGGATATCCGTCCCATTGAGACAGGGGATCTGATCATCATCCCTCCCTATTTGGAGCATACGGAGCAGTCTATTCCCGGCACTCCTCTCCAGTATTATGTCCTTGGCATTGACGGAATTGCCTTTCAGTCTGAAGATCAGACTGCATCCGCACAGATTTTCTGCGATTTTGACAGCCGGGCCATGGTAGGCGATCTGTTTGCTCAGATCTACTATGAGGTCAAATCTGAAAAATACGGTTCGGAGATGATCTGCCAGCATCTTCTGGATATCCTCGTTCTGCGCATCCTGCGTTCTTCAAGACAGCTTGTACCGGTCTCCATAAACACTGTACGGATGACAAAAGAATGTGCCCAGATAAAAGAATATCTGGACACAAACTATGCAGAGCGTATCACACTGGATACACTGACCAGCCTGACACATATGAATAAATATTATATGGCTCATTCCTTTGCGAAATACACCGGGCTCTCTCCCATCCAGTATCTGAACCAGAGACGTCTGGCAGCGTCATGCCAGCTTCTTTGTGACACGGATATGTCCGTTTCAGATATTGCCAGCTCCACCGGGTTCTCTTCCCAGTCCTATTTCACACAGACCTTTCGGAAATTTTATGGGATCACGCCTATAAAATACCGGCAGTCCCATACAGAGAACCAGGTCAGATCTCAAACCAAATGATCTCATTGGCTTTCAGATCAAGATCAAATCCTGTTCCGTCTCCTCTGTATACTGTCGTACTCTGGGGTTCATAGGTGTTGTTTACCACACAGTATTTTCCGTTTTTCACATAAGCATGGACCTCTACATTGAAATTGGTGCTGAACCATTTGTGGAGGTTCTCCTCATCATGCGCAGACCAGAGGATGGAACGGTAAAGGATCCTGCTGTTCTCAAAGCTGTAGGGCAGTCCGCTGATGTAGACACAGCGCCCCTTTCCGAACTCTCTCACTGCCATCTGCACCTCTTTGTCACGTTGTACCAGAACCTCGGTTCCGTCAAGAGCGTACATGTTTTTCTTTCCCTCTCCGAAGTCGATTTCTTTTGTACAGTCTGCTTTAATAAAGTGATCGTGCTCTTCCCAGTTGTATTTATCCACATTCAGTGTAAAACCTGTTTCCTTCTCTACTCCCATAACTGTGGCAAGCTGAAGGAAATGCCCCTGATACTGATGTCCTGCCGGCTCCCCTACACCGATAAAGCCGCCGCCGTTATAAATGAATCTCTTTACTGCAGTGACAATACGCTCATCCGTCCAGTTTTCGCCTCCGGTATAAGCTGTATCTGCGTCTCCCACATTGAGAAGGACATCGAATCCCTCAAGGATTTCCGGATTCTCTCTGATATCGTCAAAACTGATAAATTTCACATCAAAGGGCGCCCCGCTGAGCGCTTCGATGATTCCTGCATAGGAATAGTTCTGTTTATAGTAAATGGCATGATGGACCATATGGTTCCCCCAGGCCCGCATCTTTCCCCAGCAGTTAAGGACCGCCACTTTTTTGATACAGTATGGCGTAGTACCTTTAATATTCTCATACAGGGTCCGGAACTCGTCGCAAACCTCTTCTACATAATCAATAAACTCAGGGAACTTCATAGCCAGTTTCAGATATCCCCCATATCCGATCCGGTCAATAGGCTTTCTCAAGATGGCTCTTCTCGCTGTTACCCAGTTCACTTTGGCCTCCTTCACCGGGTCTCCTCCCTCATGGAAGACATCCGGGAAGAAATAGGGCAGGAGCCGTCCCTCTCTGTAATCCACCCCTTCAATATCGCTGATCAGACGGAGTGTAGCCCCGTTTCCCACGCTGCCCACTACAGCGTCAAGTCCGATGGACTTAAACTCCTCCATAAAAGGCTCTGTTCCGATCCAGTGGTCCCCAAGGAACATCATGGCCTCTTTTCCACATTCGTGAGTGATATCTACCATCTCTTTCGCCAGTTTTGCGACCTCTCTGCGCTGGAATGCCTGGAAATCCCGAAATTCCTTTGATGGTATCCTGTAGGTATTGTTCATATATCCCTGGTCAATAATAAACTCCGGGCGGAATTTATATCCCGCTTCTTTTTCAAACTGCTCCAGAATATAGGGACTGACAGATGCAGAATATCCGTACCAGTCTACATATTTCTCCCTGGCCAGTTCATCAAAGACCAGGGTAAACTGGTGGAAAAATGTGGTATAGCGGATCACATCCACATGAGGGTTATCTGCGATAAATTTTCTCAGTCTTTCCATGGAGTATTTATGGGTCTTTGGCTGGCGCACATCAAAAGTGATCTGTTTCTCAAAGTTCTGCCATCCGTTTGTCACCGCATTGTACATATGCACCGGATCCCACATGATATATGCCAGAAAACTTACGGTATAATCATGAAAAGCCCGGGGACTGCGGATGATCACATCTCCTGTCTCCGGATGGTAGCTCCACTGGTCTGCAGATACCACTTCTCCTGTAGTCCGGTCGATCACCTCCCACCATCTGGTGATATCATCATGATCGTTTACCTTAAGCATATCCGGATACAGATGGTCCATGAGATGGACAGCCAGATTCTCATCTGTAGCAGTATAAAAGGGCGTCATGATATACATCTGCTGGATCTCATCCGGATTTGCCTTGGCCCAGGCATTGTCTTTTCTTGTAGTGTAATATGTAGAATATACCTTGGCATCCACGTTCTTCAGTTCTTCCGGATAATCCGTGCCGTCACAGTCCCGGATCGCGTCTGCTCCCCATCTTTCCAGCAATTCCAGTGTCTCAGGCACTACATCCACATCGGTGGGGATCGTCACTCTTCCTCTCCTATTTTCTTTCACTCTTCTTCTCCTTTCTCCAGTCGTTCTCTACGTTCCGTTGCTGCTTTAATCATATTGAAAAAGAAGAGCTGCGTCAATCTGCACATTGCTCATATTTTTATATATCTTGCGTATTGTGCGATCTCCTCCATTCTTTTACTACATTTTTCAAAAAACATCCGGTATCCCTGGCAGAAATAGTCTCTATATGTCCCCTCTTCTTCATTTCTGATCCTCTGTCTCTGGCATCCCCCTCTGCACAGCCGGTACCATCTGCACACCCTGCACCCTGCATCTATTTTAAGGGAACGGCCCACAAAATCCCGGGCAGTCTCTGACTCCTCCATTTTCTCTACAGGATCAGAGTTATAATTTCCCAGCCTGTATTCATCCAGAACATAAAAATCACATGGATAGGCGCTTCCGTCTGCTTCAGCCACACACTGGACACTGCAGACCCCTCTCTGGGCACAGGCCTCAGGTTCATACCCCATAAGAATCCCGATATAATTTTCAAACTGCCGGATATACGGCGCTCTGCCCTTCTTCCAGTCTTTATCCCACATGCGGAACAGCTTTATAAGGAACTCTCCGTAAAGTTCCGGAGTCAGAGAGTACTCCTGCATCCCCGGCTTCTCTCCAAGAGGATCCAGGCAGGGAATATACTGCTGATACTTCCACCCACTGCGTATATATTCGCGGTAGATTTCCTGGATGTGTTCTGCGATCTGTGCCGTAACAACCGTAAGAATGTTATATTCAATCCCGAATTCGTCCAGCATTCGGATGCTCTCTCTCACCCGCTCATAGGTGGGTCTTCCAGAATTATCCCGGCGGTATCGGTCGTGGACTTCCGGGATTCCGTCCAGGGATATCCCCACCAGAAAATTATGTTCCCGGAACAGCCGGCACCATTTTTCATCCAGCTCCAGTCCATTGGTCTGGATAGTATTCATAACCCACAGCCGGTCTTTGCTAAATCTCTGCTCCAGTTCCACTGCCCGCCGGTAAAATTCAATCCCTCTCAAAGTAGGCTCTCCTCCCTGAAAGGCAAAACAGATCTCTCCCCTTGCCTGCCTCATTGCCCTGCGGATCAGCTTTTCCAATGTCTCTTCCGACATCATCCCATAGGAAGAGATATCCCGCTTCTTCGTCTCATCACAATAAAAGCAATAATCACAGCTCATATTACATAGTCCTGAGACGGGTTTTAGCAAAATTGTATGTAAGGCCATAGCACTCTCCTTTCCTTTCCCTGCCCTGCTTCCTCTTTCTCTGGCATTCAGATAGATACTCTCTCCTGTGAATCATTTTGAAGCTTAAAAAGAGTATACCACCAGCAGAAGGTATAAGCGAGTTCATTAAAATATTCTATACTAGTAAGGGTAAGCAGTGTTGTAAAAAGCCCCTCTGAAATCCAATTTTATAATATCTGAATCTCCAGAGGGGTTCTTCTATGGCATTTGGCACTTTATGTACTGCAAGGCTGTTTCATGGCTTTAACTGTAAGTCTGACAGACCGATTGTATTTACCAGAAGTTTTTTCAAGCAGGCTGGGTAGTTTAATTTTTCAGAGCATAATGGGGCTATCGGGAAATAGATAGGCCCAAACAAGGGCCGGAGTAACTCGCATGAGTCACTCCGGCCCTTGAAATTTTTCACCAAAAAAAGAAAAAGACGGCTAACGACAACCGTCTTTCTCCCCGTTCCATGTTATAATGGAACTATGCTAACCAAAGATTATTATAACGACTTTTTTGAAATTGGGCAACTAAAAATTAACTTCGGTCTCTTCGAACTGGGCTTACCCGATGACGATCCAGTCTATACCCTGAAAAAAGTGATGGAGGATTTAGATTTTTCAGGCCTGCTGGCCTGTTATTCAGATAAGGGTAGAACCGGGTTTAATCCGATCATGCTGTATTCTGTTGTTACCTATGCAAACATGCGGGGAGTCCGGGCTGTTGACCGCATTGTTGAGCTCTGCGAAAGGGACCTGGCCTTTATCTGGCTGACCAAGGGACAAAAGCCAAAGCGGGATGCCTTTTACGATTTTAAGGGGAAGAAGCTGACCGGGGAAATCCTGGATGAACTGAACTATCAGTTTATGCGCCGCTTGGAAAAGGAGGGCCTCGTCACCCTGAAAGAACTGTACATTGACGGGACAAAGATCGAAGCCAATGCCAACCGGTATACTTTCGTCTGGCGCGGGGCGCTCAACTATCATCTGGCGGGTCTGTTAGACAGGATAGATGCCCTTTACGCAAAATATAATACGTTCCTGCAGGAAAACGGATATGGTCCAAAATACGATCTGGGGGATGCCCATATGTTTGTGATCCAGGGAATGGACAAAGTCCGGAAGGTCATCGAAGAAAACAGGAAACGGAAGATAACAAAACATAAGAAGCTTTCCAGCAATACCATGATCGAGATTGATAACTGCTCTCCGCTTGAGATCCTGAAACTGCAGAAGAACCTGATGCAGATCGCAGAAGGGGAAGGAATCGGATTCGTTTTCGGAAAAGGGAAGCACAAGCCGGAGATCCAGAAGCTTTACGAGGAGCTGGAAGAATGTGGCAGACGCCTGATGGAGTATAAGGAATGCTTTGAGATCATGGGGAAAGACCGGAACAGCTATTCCAAGACCGATCTGGAGGCAACGTTTATGCGGATGAAAGAAGACCACATGCAGAACGGGCAGCTGAAGCCGGCATACAATGTCCAGATCGCAGTAGAGAACTATTTCATCGTCCACAGTTATGTAAGCAATGACCGGACAGACTATCATACGCTGATCCCGGTCATAGAAAAGCATCGGAAAGTATTTGGGGATACCTTGGAGACGGTCACTGCCGACAGCGGCTACTGCAGCGAAAAGAACCTGCTGTACCTGAAAGAGAAGGGGATCCGGAGTTTTATCAAACTCCAGGACCATGAAAAGCGGAAGACCCGGGCCTATAAAGAAGACATTGGGAAGTATTACAACATGACATACGCCGTCTTTGAAGACGAGCATTATTACATCTGCCATGACGGAAGAGAGCTGCGCCATATCCGGACAGAAAACAAAGAGCAGGATGGCTACACCCAGACAGTAGAAGTATACGGCTGCAGGGACTGCAGCGGCTGTGAACATAAAGCCCAATGTCTTTATAAATACAATGCGCAAAAGAATCCGGACCGGAATAAGGTCATGAAGATCAATGAACGATGGGAAGAACTGAAGGAAGAATCCAACAGAAATATCCAAAGTGAGGAAGGGATCCTGAAGAGGCAGACCCGGTCGATCCAGACGGGAGGCCACTTTGGAGACATCAAAGGAAACGAAAACTTCCGGCGGTTCAACTACCGGTCAGAAGAGAAAGTGTATAAGGAGTTCATGCTGTATGTGATCGGGCGGAACATCATGAAATACCACCGGTTCTTACAACACGAGATAGAGAAATATGAAGGGAAAAAGGAGGAGAAAACCGCTTAGTTAAGGGAGCGCTTCCAAAAATCCAGACAAGGGATTCATGCGCTCAAAAATAAGGAGTACAGAAAGAAAGAGATTATTCCGTAAAGATCCGGGGCTCTATAAAAGCCTAGATTTTACAAGATAATCTCTTTCTTTTTCATAAGAGGGCCAAAATCGGCATTAGCCGATGGCCCCTTAGTTTACCAGTAGAAACCTTTAGGTACATACTGCTATATTTTGTTCGTAATTATATGTCACAGGCAGAAGGCTATGCCTTAAAATACATAGCCCCCTGGTACAAGTTCCTCCTATCTTTAGAAAATAGTAAGTATCTTCTCTTCTTTATATCTGCTATACTATATCCAGAAATTCTCCGTTTTCTCGCCTTTTATTCCGGGAAAATGAAGCCCGGATTGACTTCCGGAAAAACTATAGAAAGGGGATGCCCGCATATACAAGGGTATTGAATGTTATGGACTATACGATCACAGAGCTTTTATGGCTGCTTCTGATCTATTCTTTTCTGGGATGGATCATTGAGACAGTAGTAGGTACAGTAAAAAACCGAAGATTTATAAACAGAGGATTCTCAACAGGTCCTTTCTGTCTTGTCTATGGAATCGCCGCAGTTCTTATGACCCTGACTACCGGAGATCTGCTGGATAATACATTCTTTCTTCTTATAGGCTGCGGTATTCTGGCTACCATGGTGGAATGGCTCACCGGAAAACTGCTGGAACGGCTGAACAGTCATAAGTGGTGGGATTATTCAGGTAAGAAATGGAATTATGACGGTTATATCTGCCTGCAGTACAGTATTCTGTGGGCGGTACTGGGGCTTCTCAGCATGCGGTATGGAAACCGGTTTCTCCTTTTGGCATATCGGCTGATCCCGGATTTTTTCGCCCAGCTGCTGGTTTGGATATGTGGGATCGCTGCCTTTCTGGACATTCTCCTCTCTCTGGCCGCAGTCTTTCATATTAAAAACGAGATTCCAGGAGCAGCCCGTGTAAGGCACAAGATTTCTGTTTTTACAAACAAGTTCGGAGCTTCTATTGTGGGCCACGTAGAACGCCGCATGGCAAAGGCTTATCCCGTAATCATGGAAAGAGCCGAGGAAATCCGCAGGGAAGGGAAATTCGCCGAAGGGTGTGGTTTCTACAAACTCTTCTGGCTGTTTTTCATTGCCTGTATCCTGGGAGATTTTGTAGAAACCATTTTCTGCCGGATCACTGCCGGGGTCTGGATGAGCAGGAGCAGTCTGGTCTGGGGACCTTTCAGCATTGTATGGGGATTTGCCATTGTATTTGCCACCGTACTCCTGTATAAAGACAAAGAGAAGCCGGACCGGTATCTCTTTTTCGTAGGCACCTTTCTTGGAGGGGCCTATGAATATGTGTGCAGCGTACTCTCCGAGATTGTCTTCGGAAAGGTATTCTGGGACTACAGCGATATCCCCTTTAACCTGGACGGAAGGGTCAACCTTCTGTATTGCTTTTTCTGGGGCATTGCCGCAGTTATCTGGATCAAATGGCTGTATCCGCCGCTGTCTGCCTGCATAGAAAAAATCCCCAATTTATGGGGATATGTCCTTACATGGGTCCTGGCTGCATTCATGGCAGTCAATATGCTGGTCTCCGTCGTCGCTCTGATCCGTTATGACCAGAGGGACGGGGGACCTGCTGCCGAAAGCGGATGGGAAAAGGTCATAGACCAGCACTTTGACGATGAACGGATGGAAAAAATCTATCCTAATGCAAAATCCATATAGCTGTTTTAGTTTTCAAAAAGTTTTGCAAGTGCAGGTACCATCTCTTTGATGACCATATGGGAAATATTGATGCACATATCAAAATTCAGCTTATCGCCCCACTTATGGCCGGTATAGAATTCGTAGTATTTCGCCCGTTTTTTATCGATGCCAAGAATATGCTGCTTTAATTCCTTATCGGTCATTTTCTCCTCCTGGGAGGCTTTTTCCCGGCACCTTGTCATCTTGCTTTCCATATCTGCGTAGACAAAGATCCGGAAAGGCTTCTGATCCCGCAGGATATAATCTCCGCAGCGTCCTACGATGACACAGTCTGATTTCATGGCCATTTCCTGGATGATCCTGGACTGCTCCTGGTAGATGGTCATGGTCAGATCGAAAACAGGACTGGCTGCAGGGTAAAAACTCCGCCCAATATGAATGGGAAAAGAGAAGTGGGGCTGATGTTCCACCACAGGCTGGACATAATGCTCCGACATCTCTGTTCTTCTGGCGATCTCACTGATGATTTCCTGATCATAGTAAGCAAATCCCAGCTTTTCTGACAGTCTCCTGCCAAGTTCACGGCCTCCGCTTCCAAACTCACGGCCAATGGTAATGATTTTATTCATGGTCATCCCTTCCTTTCTGTACTCAGTTGTTTTGTATATTTTATCATTTCACTGACAACAAAAACAGCCACAACTAATTCGGTGATCGGCATTGCAAACCAGATGATGTTTCCGCCCAATACTGCCGGCAGAAGGCAGATCAGGATTCCGCTGATCACCAGTCCTCTGGCTACAGAAGCGATAAATGCGATCTTCGGCTTCATCAGAGCCTGGAAGTAGTAGGTGGAAAACACATTTAACGGCAGGAGCAGGAAAGAAATCCCGTAACACCGGATAATGGCGGGCGCAATGGCAAGCACATCTTCGGTAGGCGCCATAAACAGCCGGATAAAAGCGTTAGGGATCAGCATGCTCAGGGCTGTCCACAGGATGCTGAAAAAGGCAACAGTTCCCAGAGCATATTTCAATGTCTCGCGTATCCGGTCTCCCAGTCCGGCTCCATAATTGGTGGAAATAATCGGCTGAGAAGCCTGTCCCACGCTGTAGGCACAGCACTGAACAAAGGTGCTGATATTAACGATCACTCCGTAGACTGCCAGGGCGTTTGTTCCCAGATAGATCATAATCTGTCTGTTGAACAGAATGGTCAGGATGCCCATGGCCACATCGATGAAAAAGGTAGAAAATCCAGTGACCGTAATTTCTTTCAGTTTTCTAAAAAGCCCTTCCGGTTTTACCAGCCGAAGGGTATTTTTCTTCATAAAGAAATGAGACAGCATAGCCAGGAAGCTGATGGCAGAACCGATAGCAGTAGCCAGTCCTGCTCCATATGCCCCCATATCGCAGACAAATACAAAGAAATAGTCTCCGAAAATATTGAAGATTCCCCCAGCCAGAACTGCACCTGTGGCCAGAGCCGGGTTCTTGTCATTTCTCAGATAAGCTGCCAGCATCTGGTTAAACAGGAAAAAGGGAATGGCAAATTTAATAGGCGCCACGTACTCCCTTGCCAGGGTCAGAGTATTATCCTGAGCACCAAAGAAAACCAGAAGCTGTTTATCAAAAAAGATGATCAGCAGCCAGACGATTCCGGCCAGTATAACAGAGCCAATCACCGAAGCGGTAAAATACTGGTTGGACTTCCGGATATCACCGTCCGCCTTTCCTCTGATAGTGCTGAAAAGAACAGAGCCTCCGATTCCCATCAGAAGTCCCAGGCTGTAGATGATATTCCACACCGGCGCAACTACCGCCAAAGCTGCGGAGCCTTCCGGCCCGTGGTACTGTCCCACCATAGCCATATCCACTATGGAATAGATGGACGTGATCAGTGCGCTTCCAAAAGCCGCAGACAAGTACTTAAAATACAGGGTTTTAATCTTGCCGTTTAAAAAATCCATTTTCTTTTCCTCCAATCGTTTCTAGTGCAGAAGAACCCGAAAGCCCTGCTAGTCTGTTTCCCTGCCCCAAAGGGCCACAAGGTCTTTCAAAAACCGCTGAAAAAAGCCGGATAAGGAATAAGCATCTCAGCTTATCTCTTATCCGGCCTGTCATTTCTCCTGAACGACTTGCCCTCCGAGGAACAGATATCTCAACCAGCCTCTTATCCAGCCGGCCTTTTTTACAGCCGACCCTCCGAGTAACTGCCTGTAGTCTAGCACACCTGTCTGCGATTGTCAATTCTGTATGAGTCCGGTTGTTTCCAGATACCTAATGTATCTTTTTATCTCATTCTCTGAAAAGCGAATTGCCTTATCCTCAGACCACGCTTTAAAATTCTGAATGATCTGACTCTCACTCTGTCCCGATTCAGACCGAGCAAGAAACAATACTGTCGAAATTCCTTCCAGATCATGGTCACTCTCAATCTGGTTTACATACTGTACAGCCTGTGCCACTGCTGGAAGCAGCCGCTCCAGAGTTTTATCTGTTTTCTCACTGCATATGGTCTTATATACCATCTGATACGTCATTTCTGTATCTTTAATTCCATAAAACTTCTGATATGCGCCTATATCACGCCCTACAATATCTATCGCATGCGCATAGGGCCCATATTTATGCTTCTGGAAAGAAAAATACGGCTCATCCGCAAATATATTCATAAAATAAGCCGCCTTTTGAAGCCGCAGCTTTGTATGCTTCTTCAGCCCTATCTTCAATTTCATGATAATCAAACTGGAAGCAGAAAGTTTCGGAGCATTCTTCGGCTTCTGTACATAATTGCCGCCTGGCTCATAAATTTGAAAGGTATATTTTTCATCAGCCTTTTCCAGTTTTTCTTCAATCAGCCGTTTTACCACGGGCCATTGAAGTCCTCCGTTTCCGCATCCCAGCGGCGGAATTGCAATCGACTTGACCTGCAGATCAGGAAGCACTCTCAAAAACTCATCTAAACCCGTCTCTATATAACTCAGTTTGGATTTTTCTCTCCATCTATCTTTTGTAGGAAAGTTTATAATTGTAATTCCATCCTCAACAAACACGTGTAAAGTTCCTGGACGCAAACTGCCATTTCTGCATGCTTTTACATAGGACTTATTATTTTCGGGAAATTTCATCTTAAACTGATAAGCGATTCCTTTTCCCATATACCCTTCGCAGTTGACCGTGTTAATTAAACACTCTGCTCCAGATGCAAACATATCTCCTGTTTCATATTTAATCAACACAATCACCTCCCTGTCAGAACCACTGGGGCATTACATTGACAAATGGCGGTGGAAACTCTACCCCATATATGTGCAAAGTATTTTCTACAAATTCCTTTGATTGTTCTGAAGGAACATAAAAGCACAAAAAACAATCTACCGGAATTACTTTTGCACTCAAGCATTCTGCCATTTTGGTCTGCTTTGAAACTTGATCGCTTAATCCCACCTTTGCCATAGTATCCCAATCAATCCGCTTAAATCCTTCTTCGTAATCATATAACTGGCAGTTTTCCAATGACAGGGGATGTTTTGGAAGTATTTTAAAGTTATTTCTTCTTGCCAATTCCCTGCTGATGCAAATATACATCATTTCATCATTTGCGTGCTGCTTTTTCACCGCCAGATCAAATGCAGTATAGGGATGAAAATGAAATGGAATATATTCATCCAACCCCAAACGTTCTCGTTTCACAATAATCTCCGGATTTGCTATATCTTCAAATATTACTGTATTTTCCTGAAGGACTTTTCTCGGAACTAATCCAAAGCGGATAATTGATTCGAGATTTTTCAATTCAGTCAGATGATATAGCAGCTTTCCTGATTTTACATTCTCTAATCCCATTCAACTTTTCTCCCTAAAATATATCATATTTCCGCAGTTAATAAATCTAATTCTGGTTCTCCCAGTCTATTTCTTCATGAGATACTGTTCCATTCTCAGCTCTGTCCTTACGTCCTTCACGTATTGCTTCTATTTCCTCCGATTCAGGGTTCACTTCCGGAACCCGCAGTCTGCAGCCTTCTTCTATCTTCATAGGCCACGCCCCCTATAAATATAATAGTATTATACTCTATCAACCTGCAGATATCTATACAATATTTTCAAATAGCCCTTCAAAAGCTTCTTCCTGTGTCATTGAAGATGTTCATTCAGCATATTAAAAGCACTCCTGGAAAATCTCCAGTATCTCCCCGGAAGTCATCTTCCGGTAGCTTCCCGGTGAAAAATGGCAGGATTCTGCAATCTCTCCCAGTTGTTTCCTGTCCTTCATCCCCAGCTCCCGCAGGGTGGTGGGAAGTCCGATTTCCCGGATAAAATCTGCCAGAGCGTCAATTCCTGCCTCTGCCAGGGCTTCCTCACTTTTTCCCTCTCCGGGAATCTCCCATACATTTCTGGCAAATCTCACGAATTTTTTCAAACCGTCTCTGTAAATATGGCGGTAGTACACGGGATGCAGCACCGCCATTCCCTGGCCGTGATTACAGTCTGTATAGGCCGCCAGCTGATGTTCCATCAGATGACATTCAAAGTCTCCTTTTTTCCCCAGCTTGATCAGCCGGTTTTCTGAAAAAGTGGAGTCCCAGAAAAGATTGCTCCGGGCGGTGTAGTCCTCCTGGTCTTTCACGGCAATCCGCAGATTCCGCACCACGTTCCGCATCAGCGCCTCTGCAACATCATCAGACACATTGTCTCTATCCGGACCGCTGAAATAAGTTTCCATAATGTGAGAAAGGCTGTCAAAAGCCCCGGATACCATCTGCTCCTTGGGCACACTAAATGTATATGCAGGGTCCATAAGGGCAAACTCCGGGTTGCACTTGGGATAATCATAGCCGATTTTTACCTTTTCCTCCTCATTGGTGATCACAGCAGCGCCGTTGCACTCGCTTCCTGTCCCTGCAGTGGTGGGTATCACCCCTACCGGTATGGGTTCAAAATCAATGACTCCCTTCCTGTCCCAGAAATTTTCCCAGGCGTCTCCCTTATATCTGGCAGCCAGTGCCACCGCCTTACAGCAGTCCATCACAGAACCGCCGCCAATCCCCAGGATCATCTGTACCTGATAGTCCCTTGCCAGTTTTACGCCTTCCATTACCTTTTTATAGGTAGGATTCGGCATGATCCCCGGAAATTCCACCACGGTCTTTCCTTCTCTCATAAGGATTCCCAGAACCTCATCATATATCCCGTTTCTTTTTACAGAGCCCTGTCCGTATCCCATCATTATGGTGTCATAATCCTTTACCAGACAGGTCAGGAATTCCTTTACGCATCCCCGTCCAAAAAAGACCTTGGTCTTATTTTCATATATAAAATTATTCATTGCCTGTGTTCCCCTCCTGTTGGTTTTTATCAATCTGCGCCTGCATTTACCTGAGAGTTTTCTCCCTGGTCCTGTCCCGTTTCTGTTTATTTTACAGCTTTTATTATAAGAAAAAAGAGACTTCCCCAGAAGTCTCCATTAGTTTCCCAGTACATACCTTTCACTTTATACTAGCTCTATCTGTGTTTACAAAGTCTTTTGTATCCCTTTCAGAAATCTCTTTACCAGGGCAGAAGGCTCCTGAGAATAGAGGATTCCATATGGAATCGTATATTTCCACTCTACCGGTATCACCTTCAGCAGTGGGTGGACCTCCTTCCAGTTTTCTACTGCCATAAGGATGTCATTACTGTTCTCGCACTGATTAAAAATATCTACACTATATACGTCAAAGTCTATCACATTAATCTGAGGATGATTTTTCCAGATATCATCCCGAAGCTCATCTACATAGTTGCTCCAGCCCCGGTGCATCATCAGGAAATTTTCTCCATATAGGTCCTGGAAAGTGAGCATCTCCTTTTCAGCCAGTCGATGGTTCACAGAAACCGCACAGCAGATCCGCTGCCTGGAGAGCTCCAGTCCGGAACACTGGCGTTTTCCAGACTGTTCATATAAGGGATCATCTGCAGCTTGATATCCGGATAATCTTTCTGTACCTTGGCCCAGATCTGCATGAGAGGCACGGCAGGGGTCATGGGAGAGGTCCCGATCCGGATAATATTATCCTTCTCCTCCATAGCCTTTCTGGCCCGCTCCACAGATTCCTTACAATACTGAATGATATATTTCGAATCTCTGTAAAGAGATTTTCCCGCTTCTGTAAGGGCAAGGCCCCGATGGGTCCTGTTAAACAGCTTCAGGCCCAGATCTTTTTCCAGAAGATTGATCTGTTTGGTAACAGCAGGAGGCGTGATATAGAGAGCTTCTGCCGCCTTATTAAAGCTCCCCATGTCCGCCACAACAATAAACGTCTCAAGCTGCAGGTTGTACATAAGTCTTTCCCCTTCCTTTATTTATAGAATATTTTCAGCGTCCTGATACTTTTTAACTTTACTATAGTAAAAAATATAATGCGGCAAAGGTTCGCTGTCAATACTCTTTATTTTTCTTTACCGGATATAATTGGTGCTGATCCGGAGTCTGCCCATGGACCATGTTCCAGTATCGGGAAGAAACTACCGGCATCTGGGCATACAGCAGATATTTATTCATCTGGTCTATAGTGGCGGTAGTTCCTGCTCTTCTGGCAGATACCACCACTGCCCCTGGCTTCAATTCAAAAATCTTCCTTCCTCCATATCTGTAGAATTTTATCTTTTTTCAATTTTCTCTCTGCTTGCTGAAAAGCCACCCCATGATCTCTTCATCCTGGGCGAAAAGATTGCCGCCTCCATGCTGAACAGTCACACCCTGGCTTTCGAAATAATCCGCATCTTTGATGTCCAGCACCAGAAGCTGATTGATTTCCTCATCAGAAAGACCTTCCTGCCGGTAAAACTCATACAGATTTTCATAAGCCTCCTGGGTGGGCTGAGAGCTATAGTATTCATCACTTTCTCCGATAACAAAATATACCGGAGTCCGGCTTTCTATAACCGGTTCATAATCTCCATCCCACTGAGAGCTGCACTGAAGATAAGCCGCAAAAAGCTCCGGCCTCTTTCCCATAACCTGGGACATGGTTTCTCCTCCTCCGGAATAGCCTTCTCCATAAACTCTGTCCGGGTCAATGTTATAGTTCGCCAGAAAATATTCCACCAGGGCAATAGTCTGATCAGCTGAGGTTTCTCCCCAGTCTGAAAGTTGAGGGGCCACAATGATCATATTCGGGTCATAGGTCTGGGCTTCAAATCCAAAGTTCTCGCTGTAGAGGTTTTCCCCCACTCCCTGGAAATACAAGCCTTCATAACCTGGCAGAGTGAAAAACACTGCACAGGGTTCCTCTCCGTTATAGCTGTCAGGAACATAAAGGTTAAAATGGATATCTCCCTGGGTTTCTGAATGGAGCACATTATCCAGAGTAAATCCCCGGTATTCCTCTGTACCTTCAGTCACATAATCTCCCTTTTCCGCTGTTCCCTGGTCCTCCGCTTCCAGGTTTTCCTCATCTCCGAGGAGCTCTCCTGGGAATCCTCTGTTTCGGAATCACTCTCCGAATTACCGGCCGGAGCAGAGGCTGTTTCAGAACCAGTCTCTGTATTATTTTCTGTATCTCTGTTTTCCATAGTTCCGCACCCGCCCATAAAAAGCAGAATGCCAGCCATGAAAAAAGCCATTATCTTTCCTTTCAAATCTCTGTTCACCTCTTTTACTGTATTCTCTGTTTTCCACATTTTCCCCTGGAATCATTCCTGCTTTTCCACATTTTTCAGCCCTTTCAGTGTGTGCATGTACATACCGAAGGATACTGGCAGCATGATCACTTCCACTACCAGCTGGGTCCAGATCATGCCATAAAGTCCAACAGTAATATTCATGAGAATCAACAGAGGAATATTCAGAAGCCCCTGACGGCTGAAGGTAAGGATAGCCGATTGAGGTCCTTTCCCCATGGCCTGAAGGGTATAGCTGATAAGAAAGTTCACTGCTGTAAGGGGCACTGCCAGACAGGCAGTCCTGAGAAACCTGGCGCCCAATGCGCTGGTCTGCGGCTCTGGAATAAAAAGATGGAGAATCTGAGGGGCAAATACTGCAAAGCAGGCCACAAAACAAGCTGACAGAATCAGCGCTGTTTTCCAGGAAAAGAAGGATACTGACCGCATCCGCTTGTAATTTCTGGCTGCATAGTTATAACCTACCAGGGGCATAAATCCCTGACACAGTCCCATGGAGACATTCAACGGAAACTGATCGATCCGCTTTACAATGCCATAGGCCGCCACAGGAATATCCCCATATCCGGAGGACAATTTTACAATAACCATATTTGAAGCATTTCCAAGAGCCGTAGCCAGGGCCGAAGCCAGTCCTACAGAGAAAATCCGTCCTACAAACCGGAAAGTAAAGTGTCTGGGGTGAAGAGACACTGCTGTTTTCTCTTTCAACCGAATATACATGAGTACAAAGAATACCACTGAGGCAAGATTAGAAAATGCCGTTGCTATGGCAGCTCCCGTTACCTCCAGATGGAAGCCAAAGATCAGCACAGGGTCCAGCACTACATTCAGGATACCCCCAAACATCATACCGATACTGGCAGGTCTGGCATGTCCCTCACTCCTCAGCAGATGCCCCAGAGTCAAACTCAGCATAGTAGGCACTCCCCCCAGAACCACTACCCAGTTCAGATAACTTTCTGCATATCCATAGGTATCCGGACTTGCACCCAGAAAATTTAAAAGAGGCTCTCGAAAGAGGAATGTCAGAAGGGAAAATGCCAGGGTAACAGTCCCTCCTCCCCATATGCTGAAAGCAGATACATTTTTAATGTCCCTGTGGTTATTTCTCCCCAGCATTCTGGAAATCAGGCTTCCGCCTCCCAATCCGAAAAGGTTTCCCAGGGCAGTCAGCAGATTAAACCAGGGAGAGACCAGGGATACTGCTGCCACCATATAGGGATTCCCAATCTGCCCTACAAAAAAGGTATCGGCCAGATTATAAATCATTGTCACCACCTGGCTGATCACCGTAGGAATGGCCAGAGTGGCTACTGCTTTAGGGACCGGCATGGTCTCAAAGAGTTCTTTTTCCGAGACTTCTTTTTTCATCTTCTTCTGTGTGCCTTCTTTCTTTTTCTGTTTCTCTCCCAGAATCTCACTGCATCGTCCAGCCAGCCCTCAGCTTTGGTACCCACGCCCAGGCCAAAGCCATGGCGCAGGCCGGGATATAGATGAAATTCTGTATCTGTTCCCAGGGTTTCCAGGCATTCCAGACGTTTCTTCATGACCCGCCAGTCCGCAATGCCGTCCCTGTCTCCTACACAGGCATAAGTTGGAGGATCCAGTCGGCTGTACTGGCTGTGCCCCGTGTACTGCATGATCACTGCGGCAGCCCGGGGCAGCTCTCCTTCTCCGAAAGCTTCCGGTCCATAGGCCCCCAGCCAGGCGGCCATTCTGGCTCCTGCCGAGCCTCCCCAGAGGGAGTATCCCTCTGTATCCACCTCCAGCTCCTCCTTATGCTCAAAGATAAAGCGAATGGCTCTGGCCAGGTCCTCGCAGGCAGTATCCGCAGTCCTTGTGCGGTAGATCAGGGCGAATCCGTTATATCCCCGGCGGCTCAGTTCCAAAGCGTGGGGAAAACTTTCATGGATTGCCCCTACATAGTAGAAGCCCCCTCCTGCACAGACCAGGGCAAAGGGAGCATTGGGCTTTCCACGGAAGAAAAACAATCCTGTATCCCGTTTATCCGGGTCCCGCTTTTTCTCCGCCTCTGTATAAATATCGTAAAAATTCCGGCGTCCCGCCTTCGCTTCCTTCTGCATGTGCCGTATTACATCCAGGGTAGTGTCTGTATTTACATAATTATGGTAGATCAACATAGAGCCTGCCTGGGAAAGGGTCATAGACGGTGAAGGTCTCCCGAAAGCTGTGGGAAAGATCAGTCTGCCATATCCCTTAAAAAGAGAATCCTCTATTACATCTACCACCTTTGTATCCTTATTTATCACGTTCTCCTCTCCCTTCTTCTATCAGTAGTCGGACTGGCTGCTTACCTCCATCCATTCCCGGATTTCCTTCAGCCTGTTTTCCATCTGGGTTTCTGCTGCTTTCTCTCCACGTTTCAGCACTGCCTGGGCGATTCCCTTTCCCAGTCCGCTGGAACATCCTGTGATCAGCCAGATGCTCATTTCTTTCCCTCCTGTCTTAATTCTTTCAGAGCTTTTTCCCTATACAGAAAATGTGCAGCTGCCCCCGGCAATATCTCCCGGACAGACTGCACATTCCCCAAAGGGTCTGTCTTTACAGACAGTGCCGCTCATTTTCTGTTCTATATTTACATACACTCCATCAGCAGGTCGTAAATCTCATCTCTGCTCAGTTCTCTTGGATTGCATTTGATCACGTTGCAGGTATCTGCCACACTTCTCAAAATCTCCGGTGTAATCTCTACCTTTGATTTTAATTCTCCCATTTTTGTCGGCAGTCCACATTCTTTGATAAAATCAGTCAAAGCTTCCACACCGGCCTGGGCGGTATCCACACCAAAGACTTCTTTTCCGAATCTCTGGAATTTTTCTTCAGCATCTTTCACAATATGGCGGTAATAAGCAGGGTGGATAACTGCCAATCCCTGACCATGATTGCAGTCTGTATAAGCGCCTAACTGATGTTCCATCTGGTGAGCCTGGAAGTCTGTGACTCTTCCCACCTTCAGGATTCCATTTTCTGCCATAGCAGAATCCCACATAAGGTTGCCTCTTGCCTGGACGTCATTAATATCCTTTAAAAGCCGTCTCATATTGGTGACTGTATTTCGCATAATGGAAAGGGCCACGTCGTCTGATACATTGTCCTGGTCGGAATTTCCGAAATAGGTCTCCATAGCATGGCTCAGGGTATCAAAAGCTCCTGAAATCACCTGCATTTTTGACACAGACATAGTATATTCCGGGTCCAGAATGGCGAATCTGGGGGCTGCGGCTGCCATTCCGGCCTTTATTACCTTTTCTTCGTTGGTGATCACGGCGCCGCCGTTCATCTCTGCCCCTGTACCGGAAGCTGTGACAATGGCTCCCATAGGCAGTACCTCTGTAGGGAATTTATGCTCTTGCAAATGTCAAGCACTTTTTTACATTGTTAGGTAAGATGTTTTTTACACCGTAT